>JAFAZV010000401.1 GCA_019239445.1 Solirubrobacterales bacterium | reverse complement strand
CACCCCTCAGGCCAGCGCGCGCGCACGCGCCAGCGCCTATCTGGCGCCGCTGCCGGTTTCGCTGCTGCGTTCACGCCCTGCGCTGACGGATCTTCCTATGGCATTGGAGCGGCTCGGGATCAGAACGCTGGGTGAGCTTGCCGCGTTGCCTGCGCCTGCCCTCGCCGATCGGTTTGGAGGTGTCGGCCTGCTCGCCCACGAGCTTGCCTGCGGTGGCGATGGTGCACTGCGTCCACGCCCGGCGGCTGAGTTTCTGCGCGAGTCACTCGATCTGCCTGAGGCCGCGTCTGGAGTCCAGCTCGAGCAGGGTCTCGGCTTGCTGATCGATCGCCTGCTCGCCAGGCGCGAGCGGCGCGGCCGGACATTTCGCTCGGTCATCCTTTCCGCGGTGCTTGTCGAGCAGGGAGGCACCTGGCGCGATCAAGTTGTCTTCCGCGAGTCGCTTTCCGATCCACTGCGGATGCGTCTCGCTCTGGCGCCCCGCCTGGCGCTGATGCCGGCGCCGGCCGAGCTGCTTCGCCTCGCCGTAGACAGCTTCGGTCCTCCGACAAGTGATCAGCGCCCGCTGCTCGAGGATCCGGCAGCAGGACGAAAGGCGCGCCTGCGCGAGGCTATCCGGCAGGCTCGTGCCGTGGCCGGACCGGAGGCAGCACTCAGGGTCCTCGAGGTCGATCCTGATTCCCGCTTTCCTGAACGTCGTGCCGTCTTGACCCCGTTCGAGGGATGACTGGTCCGCGCCGCCTATCCGTCCCGGTTCGCGTTGCCGTCAATGCCCGCGACGACGGGATGCCGGAGATCGTCGACGACCACGAAGTCGAGGCGGTGCGCGAGTCGTGGCTCGTCGAAGATCGGTGGTGGACCGAGCGTCCGCTGCGCCGTCGTTACTGGGAGGTCGTCACAGCGTCTGGACGCAACGACGTCGTCTTCCACGATCTCGAGAGCGGGAGGTGGTGGCGCCAGCGCTGAGCAACTGGACAAGACCCCTGGGCAATCGTCGCTGACCTTGCTGCGAATCCGGCTCGCTCATGGACGATCAAGCCGAGGCCTGGACCTAAACTCGTTGGCGATGGTGGCCGCTGACACGAGCGTCAACCCTGGAATCACCGCCCTCGGCACCTGGAGTGGCGGGCGCTTCATGCACTTCGGCGAGCCGCTCGAGGAAGAGCGACTGGTTACGTTGCTCACTCCCGACGAGTCGATCTACACGGTCATCACCGCCGATGTTTACGGAGCAGGTGACGCCGACAGGCTGCTCGGGCGCGCGATCGCGGGGCAAGACCGGAACGCGATATGCGTTGTCGGGGCTATCGGGCATGACTTCTACACCGGCCGGCGTGACGGTCCGAGAGGCTTCCCGCGCTTCACCGATCCGCGGCTTCGCGATGCCTCCTCGTATGGCTCTTACCTGACGATGGCGACCGAACGAAGCCTGGAGCGCTGCGGAATCGACCGGTTCGACGTCTTGCTCTTGCACAACCCGGATCGACTTGGCTACATGAGCCCGGCGGTTTGGGAGGCGATGGCGGGTTTGCGGGAACGTGGTCTTGCCCGGATGATCGGCGTCGCGCCTGGCCCGGCCAACGGGTTCACGCTCGACCTCATCAACTGCCTCGAGCGGTTCGGCGAATTGATCGATTGGGCGATGATCATCCTCAACCCGCTCGAGCCGTGGCCGGGTGAGCTATGCCTCAACGCTGCCGCCCAAGCGAACGTGAAGGTCATCACGCGCGTCGTCGACTACGGCGGTCTGTTCTTCGATGACCTGCTTCCAGGCCAGCAACTCCTGGCGCAAGATCACCGCAGCTTCCGTCCCTCGGGCTGGATCGAAGCCGGCCGCGAGCGGCTGGACGCGATGCGCCCGATCGCTGAGCGCGCCGGCTTGACGATGCTTCAGCTCGCCTGCCAGTGGAACCTTGCGCACCCGGCCGTGGCTTGCGTCGTTCCGACCTTGATCCAGGAGGGTGGTCCGCAGGCGCGACCCGTTGAGGACAAGCGCGCAGAGCTTGCAGCTCTCCCGTTAGAGCTCCGCTTGACCAGCGCGGACGTCGAGCAGATCCGCGCCATCGGAGACAACACCGGCTGCATGGCGCTCAAGGGCGCGAGCCCGGAGCACACAGGCGAAGAGCAACCGGATCGCTGGACGCTTGACCCGCAGCTCGCCGACGTGGCGCGCCGTTGGCGCATCGAACCAGAACGTGATCTCGCTCGGCGCTCCGCGCCACCGAGCGCCGTACCGGCGGCATAGCAGCGTCCACTTACGCCTGACGTCCACCGCACGGCGCCAGCCGCGCGTCTACGATG
The DNA here is from genome assembly GCA_019239445.1 of Solirubrobacterales bacterium. Taxonomy (GTDB): domain Bacteria; phylum Actinomycetota; class Thermoleophilia; order Solirubrobacterales; family Solirubrobacteraceae; genus Palsa-465. Next base: position 3,972 of record JAFAZV010000401.1, on the reverse strand, counting down.
CCGCACGTATGGCGTTTAAGCTGACCGGAGGATGCGGCTGCGGCGCTGTCCGCTACGAGCTCACGGCTCCCCTGATATCGGCCGGCTACTGCCACTGCACCCGCTGCCAGCGCCGCACCGGCACCGCGGCTTCCGCCAACGGCCTCGCTGAGCCAGGTTCGTTTCACATCCTCTCCGGCGAGGACCAGCTGCGGGCGTGGAAGCCAGAGGGCGGCTGGGAGAAGTGGTTCTGCGCGGACTGCGGCTCCGCGCTCTTCAGCCGTCACCCGAGTGACCCGATGAAGGTTGGGATCAGGCTCGGCGGGCTTGACTCGGATCCGGGCGTTCGTCCGAGCTCACGGCAGTTTCTCGCCTCGGCGGTCGCGTGGGAGCCGGTTCCGGATGACGGGCTGAAACGGTACGACGGCCCCGTCGGTCGAAGCTGAACTTCGCAGCAGCGACTGCCCGGTGACGGTGCCAGGGCGATAGTTCGTCGTTCCCAGGCGTTCCGTCTGGGGGAGATGCGAACATGCGTTCGTGTTGTACGCCGAGCTGCACTGCCATTCCGCCTTTTCCTTCCTCGACGGGACGTCGCTTCCGGACGAGCTCGTCATCGCGGCGCTCGAACTCGGATATGAGGCGATGGCGCTGACCGATCACAACACGGTGTCGGGATCGATGGAGTTCGCGGTTTCGGCTCGGGCGCTGGGGCTGAGGGCAATCCACGGCGCTGAGATCGACCTCGAGGACGGACGCCATCTGACGTTGCTCGTCGAGGACACCCGCGGCTGGTCGAACCTCTGCCGGATTCTGACTCGCGCCCACGCGCACACGCGCGAGCGTCCTGGACCACCTACGCAAGCTTGGGTTTCGCTGCAGCACGTGCTCGACCATGCCGAGGGTCTCGTCTGCCTGAGCGGATGCGCGCTGCGCGGTGTGCATGACGAGTTCACGCTGAGGCGGCTGCTCGAGGCATTCGGGCGCGACCAAATGCGGATCGAGCTGCAGCGACCGTTCCTGCGCGATGATCGGGCGCGGAACCGGCGACTGGCGGGTTTGGCGCGGCGCCTGGGACTGCCGTGCGTGGCGACCGGCAACGTGCATGCGCTCACTCTTTCGCGAGCGCAGCTTCAGGACGCGTTTGTGGCGATACGTCTCCACACCACGCTCGACGCCTCAGAACCAGAGCGCCGGGGGAACTTCAGCCACATTCTCAATACGCCTGATGAGATGGCTGCGCGCTTTCCCGAGCATCCCGAAGCGGTCGCCGAAACGGCTCAACTGGCCGATCGCCTGCGCTTCGACTTGGGCAGCGATATGGGCTACCGGTACCCAGGGGCCGAGGATCAGGCGGCAATGCGCAACCTGACCGAGCTCTGCCAAATCAGACTTGCGAACCGATACGAGCGCGCGCCTCGGGATCTACGTCTGACTGCGGAGTCCCGGCTACGCGAAGAGCTTCGGATCATCGAGAAGCTCGACCTGCCGGGATTCTTCCTGCTGCATCACGATCTGCTCGAGCTCTCGCGCGAGGTGGCGGCCGAAGTTCGTGGGCCCGATAGCGCCCGTGCGTTGCTGCCGCCAGGACGCGGCCGGGGCTCGAGCGTCTCCTCGATCGTCTGCTACTTGACCGGCCTCTCGCACGTCGATCCGATCGAGAACGAGCTCATGATCGGGAGGTTTCTCAACGAGGAGCTGACCTCGCTGCCAGACATAGACCTCGACTTCCCGCGCGACATTCGCGAGAAGCTGATCCCGCGCGTCCACGAGCGCTATGGGCACGACTGCTCAGCGCTTGTTGCGGCCTTCCCGACTTATCGCGCACGCGGCGCGATTCGCGAGCTCGGAAAGGCACTCGGCTTGCCGCCGGGGGAGATCGAGCGCGTGGCGCGCGGCAGCGAGGGCTGGGATGCGCGCCAGGTCGCGAAGGACATCGAGACCGCATTCGGAAACGGGGCCGAGACCCGGGGAGCGGACGGCCGCGCGGCAGGCCGGCGCGGTTCCACCGGCCGCTGGGCATGGCTGGCACGCCTGGCGGCCGAAGCCCATCGACTGCCGCGCCACCTCTCGCAGCATTCCGGCGGGATGATCGTCGCCACCCGGCCGCTGATCGACTGCTGCCCGATCGTGCCGGCGGCGATGGAGGGGCGCCAAATCGCGCATTGGGACAAAGATTCGTGCTCGGACGCGGGGTTTCTGAAGATCGATCTGCTCGGCCTGGGAATGCTCTCTGCGGTCGAGCGATCGGTCGAGCTGATAGCAGCCACGCGCGGGGAGCGGATCGATCTCTCGCGCATCCCCTACGACGACGTCGCTACGTATCAATGCATTCAGGAGGCCGACACGACCGGCGTCTTTCAGATCGAAAGCCGAGCGCAGATGCAGTCGCTGCGGCGGACGCGACCAGCGAGCCTTCAGGACCTGACGATTCAGGTCGCGATCGTTCGGCCTGGACCGATCCAGGGCGGTGCAGTCAACCCGTACATCGAGCGACGGCAGCGGATACGTGAGGATCCGGACTACCTGGTCGAGTATGAGCACCCGGCGCTGGCAGAAGTTCTGCAAGAGACGCTGGGAACGATCATCTTCCAAGACCAGGTGATCGAGGTGGCGATCGCTTTCGCGGGATTTTCCCCTGGCGAGGCGGAGGGACTTCGGCGAGCGATGAGCCGGAAACGCTCAGAGGCCGCGATGGAGGCGTACCACAAGCGCTTCGTCGCCGGAGCCCAGCGCCTGCACCAGGTCGATGAGGAAACCGCCGAGCGGGTGTTCTCGATGGTCCAGGGTTTCTCCGGCTTCGGATTTCCGAAGGCACATGGGGCAGCGTTCGGGCTGCTTGCCTATCAGTCGACCTGGCTGCGCGTGCACTATCCACAGGAGTTCTTGTGCTCTCTGCTCAACGAGCAGCCAATGGGCTTCTATCCGTCGGACGCATTGATTCACGAAGCTCAGCGGCGTGGGATCGAGGTGCTGCCGCCTGATGTGAACAAGAGCCGGGCCGAGTGCGCAATGGAACCTGGATCCGGATCGCAGCGCTCGACCAAGGTGCGGGTGGGTCTCGGCTACGTCCGCAGCGTTCGTGAACAGGAGGTCAAGCAGTTGGTTACCGCGCGCGAAGCGGGGGGCGAGTTCCGCAGCTTCTCCGATCTGGCCTCACGGGCTGGCGCCGGAGCCCCTTCGCTCGAGCTGCTGGCGTGGTCAGGTGCTTGCGATTCCCTGGTCGCCGAACCCAGTGAGTCGAGCTCCGCCAGAAGGATCGCGTTGTGGCAGCTGGGAGTCGCTACGCCGGGTCGGAACGTGCCTGGCGGTACGCAGCTCGCGCTCCCGCTCGACCTGCCCGCGCCGCCGAAGCTGCAAAAGATGTCTCGCTGGGAGGCGATGCTTGCCGACTACCGGACCACGGGACTGACCGTGAATGCCCATCCGATGACGCTGTTGCGCGAGCGTTTACCTGCCGCCGCAGCGACCAGCCGTGACCTCGGCAACCTCGAGCATGGAACTCGCGTGCTCGTGGGTGGCCTTGTCGTCGCGCGCCAGCGACCAGGCACGGCGAACGGAGTCGTGTTCATCCTTCTCGAGGACGAGTACGGGACGATCAACCTGATCATTCCGCCTCAGCTGTACGAGAAGCACCGGCTCATCGTGCGGACCGAGCCCCTGATGCTGATCGAGGGAAAGCTTGAACGCTTTGCCGCGGCCGGCGGAGCGATCAACGTACTCGTGGACCGCGTCGATTCGATTGCCGCCCCGGATCGGGTGCTGGCTGAGGTCAAGGACTTCTCGTTGCTGGATGAGCAGGTCCGGATCGGGCGAGCACAGCAACGAGCCATGCCGCTACCAAGTTCGCGAGAAGCCGAAGCCGATGTCAACGAAGCCGAGGTCGAGGAATTCCGCGCCGTGGCACCGCCTGTTCTGACCTTCGCCTCGGGCCGCCGACGATGATCGTTCCCTGCAACGCGCCGCGGCGCCCGGCCGCGCGTCCGACCGGGAAGC
>JAFAZV010000160.1 GCA_019239445.1 Solirubrobacterales bacterium | reverse complement strand
CCAGCAGCGAACCATCGTGCTCGCCTCGACCAGCGGCTCCGCCGGCGCCGCCGGCGCGCTGCAGCTCGCTCAGACCCTCCCCGGTCCCGTCGACGCCGTCATCGCGCTCGGAGATCTGGCGGGACCGCGAGTGCACCAGCCGGTGGTAGTTCCGTGGTCGGACGGCAGGACGCTCGCGCCGCCGCTGCTGCGGAGCACCGCGGGCTCGGTGATCGCCGCGCAAGCGGCGCTCCGCGTCGAGACGCCGTCGCTGGGCTCGCAATTCGCCCATCTCGCGTTTCCGTTCACGCTGTCCGAGCAAGGCCCGTTCGACGCCCGCCGTATTCCCGCCGTCGCCGTCTCGGCGGCGGGCGATGCCGCGCCGGCCGCCGATGAGCTGACTAACCCAGACCAGGTCCGCGGGCTCGGCCGCAGCGTCCTCGCGACGATGAACGCGCTCGACACCGGACCGATGATCCCGCGAGCGTCGGCCTACCTCGTGCTCGCCGGCAAGATCATCCCAACGTGGGCGATCAGACTGCTCGTGCTGGCCTTGATGCTGCCCGTGCTGGCCGCGGCGGTCGACGGAGCGGCTCGCGCGCACCGGCGGGGCTACCCGATGGCGAGGTCGGTGATGTGGGTGCTGGCCGCCGCGGTGCCGTTCGCACTCGCGGCGCTAACCGCGGTGGGCCTGCGTGTGCTCGGCGTACTCGACGCCGTGCCACCCGAGCCGGTCGGGCGCGGGGCAGTGCCGATGCATGGCGCGGGCGCGGCGGCGCTGGGGATTATCGCGGCGGTGATCGTCATCGGCTTCGTCGTCGCCCGGCCAGTGGTGATCCATCTCGCCGGCGCCCGGCGCGTGCTCGGCAAGCGGCCCGGTGAGTGGCAGGGCGCCGGCGCGGCGACCCTGCTCGTGCTGTGCGCGACGGCCATCGCGATCTGGGCCACGAATCCCTTCGCCGCGGCGCTGACGCTGCCGGCGCTGCACCTGTGGATGTGGATCCTCGACGCCAAGATCCGGCTCCACCGGGCGACCACACTCGCGCTCGTGCTCGCCGGCCTGGCGGCGCCGGCGCTGGTGATCATCTTCTACGCGCATGCGCTTGCGCTCGGACCGGTCGAATTGCTGTGGAACGTTCTGCTGTTGATCGCCGGCGGACACGTCGCGCCGGCTGTCGTTCTCGAGTACAGCGTGCTGCTCGGCTGCCTGGCCAGCTTGCTGGCGATCATCCGGCGCCCGCGGCATGAGCCGGCGCCCGAGCCGACGCGCGTGAGCGTCCGCGGACCGGTGACCTACGCCGGCCCGGGCTCGCTCGGCGGCACTGAGTCGGCGCTGCGGATGCGGCGATGAGACGCTTGCTGCGAGACATCTCCTGGGTGCTGATCATCGCCGGGGTTCTGCTTGTGGTCGACGCGGGCGTTACGTTGATCTGGCAGGAGCCGGTGACCGCGGTGGTCGCGATGATCAAGCGCAGCGAGATCGACAAGCGCTTTTTGAGCTACCGCCGCACGCCGCTCACGACGACCGACCTGCACGCGCTCGGCGCGCTGCACACGCTCGACCAGCGCGTCTCGTATCTGGCCCGGCGCGAGCAGCGACAGGTGACCACCGGCGCCGCCATCGGGCGGATCGAGATCGGCAAGATCGGCGCCAGCTTCGACGTCGTCCAGGGCACGGATACGTCGAGCCTCCAGAAGGGTCCGGGGCACTATCCGTCGACCGCGTTTCCCGGGCTCGGCCAGACGGTCGCGATCGCTGGTCATCGCACGACCTATCTCGCGCCCTTTCGCCACATCGATCGGCTCGGGACCGGCGATCAGATCGTTCTGCGCATGCCCTACGGCCGGTTCACCTACGTCGTCGAGTACCACAAGATCGTGCTGCCCACGGCGCTGTGGGTGACCAGGAACGTCGGCTATGACCGGCTCGTGCTCTCGGCCTGCAACCCGCTCTACAGCGCTGCCCAGAGGATCATCGTGTTCGCCCGCCTGGCCGAGGTGCAACCGGCGCCCGGGACCCTGCACGCCGCTCTGCCGGCTTCGCGCGCCTAGAGCTGGTGCTCATAGCCGGAAAGCGCCTGCCCTCCGTCGGTGAAGACGACCCCGGGCAGTCCGTCTGAGACCTTGCCCACCGGGATGAAACCGACGCCGCGCTGCAGCTCGCCTAGGGCCGCCTCGACCGCCGCGAGTCCCGCCGGGGGCACGCAGAAGCACAACTCGTAGTCCTCCCCTGCGGCGGCGGCAAACGCCGCGGGCTCGCGGTCGAGCGCCGCCGACACCTCGCGCACCCCTGCCGCGAGCGGCAACGCCTGCAGAGAGAGCTCGAGGCGAGCCCGGCTGCGCCGCGCCAGGTGACCGGCGTCGATGGCGAGGCCGTCGGAGATGTCGATCATCGCGCTGGCGCCGGCTTGGGCGAGTGCGCGCCCCTCCGCCAGCCGTGGCCGCGGTCGCGCGTAGCGTGCCCGAAGCGCCGCCGCCGTTGACTCGTCACTCAGGCGCGCGGTTCCTTCGATCAGCGCCAGCCCGGCGCCGGATCCACCGAGCTCGCCGGTCACGCAGACGACATCGCCGGCGCCGGCGCCGTCGCGCCCCACGAGCTCGCCGGGATCGTCGCTCCAGCCCACGACGGCGAAGCACACGCTGAGCGCCGGCGCGGCGCTCACGTCTCCGCCGGCGATCGTGACCCCCGCCTCGCCCGCCAGCGCCTGGGCTCCACGCGCGACGGCGAGCACCTGCTCGCGGTCGCTACCGCGCGGGAGGCCGACCGCGAGGTAGGCCTCCCCTGACTCGGCGCCCATCGCGGCCAGGTCCGACAGCGCGCCGGCCAGCGCGCGGTGGCCGATCTCCTCGCCGCTCAGCTGCGCGCTGCGAAAGTGAACGCCTTCGACCATCGTGTCGATCGAGGTGATCGCGTACGGGCGGGCGCGGACGACCGTCGCGTCATCCCCCAGGCCGCGGAGCACCCGCGGAGCGCCGTCGTCGAATACCGCCGCCAGCGCCTCGATCAGCTCGAGCTCGCGCAGTCCTGGCGTGGGTTCAGCGATGGCGGTAGACGATCCGGGCGCGGTCCAGGTCGTAAGGCGAGAGCTCGACCCGCACGCGATCTCCGGGAAGGATCCTGATTCGGAACCGGCGCATCTTGCCCGCGACGTGCCCGAGCACGGTCCGGTCCATGTTGTCGAGCTTGACGCGGAACATCGCGTTGGGCAGGGCCTCCACGACCTCTCCCTCGAGCTCGACCTTTTCTTCCTTCGGCATAGACGGCCGCGAACGCTAGCAGCAGACTCTGGAGCCGGTGGCGATTGACGACCGCCCCGGACAGCCGGAGCTAGTGCGACTTCCCGCCGCGGCCGGAGCCGGAGTTGCCGCTGCCGCGTCCGCCCGCTGCGCCTGGGCTCGCCCCGCCCGAGGGCGAGCCAGCGGAGCCGGCGCCCGAGCTCGAACCCGAGCGGGGGTGCGCGGCCGGCGGCGTCGGCGGCTGTGGCGGCTGTGCGTACAGGCTGGGGTTGTTGTACGGGTTGCCCGAGGCGCCACCGGCGTTCGCGCTAGGGCCACCACCGCCCGTGCCACCGCCTCCGTTCGACGGCCCCTGGTAAGCGCCCGAGCCGGAACCCGAGTTCCCCGACCCGGAGTTCGAGTTGTTGCCGTTGCCGGTGGTCGCGTAGTTGCCGACGAACGCCGTGCCCGAGAAGGGATTGTTAGGGGATGCGAAGTCGCTGCAGTAGCCGTTGCTGGCCTGGGACATGTAGTCGTGCCAGATCGGGGCCGCCAGCGTGCCGCCGAAGCCGGGGCCGAGGCCGTTGACGTCGTTCATCGAGATCGTCGAGTTCGGATAGCCGACCCACACTGCTGTGCTCAGCTGCGGCGTGTAGCCGACGAACCAGGCGTCGGTGTAGTTGCTGGTCGTCCCCGTCTTGCCGGCCGCCGGGCACCCGTAGTCGGCGGCCGTGCCGGTGCCGCGGCTGATCACGCCTTTGAGCACGTCGGTCGCCGCCGCAGCCTCGCCGTCGCTGAATACCCGTCGCCGCGGCGGAGCGCCGAGGTTGGAGGTGCTGCCGTCCGGGAACACGACCTTGTTGATCGCCGTCGGGTCCACGTGCACCCCGCCGTTGGCCAGCGTCGCGTAAGCGTCCGCCATCTCGAGTGGCGAGACGCCGATGCGCAGTCCGCCGATTCCCTCGGCCGGCAAGCCGTCCAGGTGCGAGGTGATCCCCATCGCGTAGGCGGTGTCGCGCACCTTGTCAGGACCGACATCGGCGTCGAGCTGCGCGAACACTGTGTTGTCCGAGCGGATCGTGGCTTCCTTGACGTTGATGTTTCCGGCGTAGGAGAGCTCTGCGGTGTGCACGGCGTAGTCCGGGAAATGCGGCAACCAGCCTGGCGTGAGCTCGTGCGAGTTGTAATACGTCTGATTGGGATCGCCGTGGTAGTCGTGGATCAGCGTCATCAGCACGAACACCTTGAACGCCGATCCCGTTTGCCGGTGTGATTGCGCCGCGTAGTCGAACTTCGTCTGGTCGTAGCTCGACGAGGTCGCCATGGACAGGATGTGTCCGTTGTTCGGGTCAACGGTGACCACCGCGGCGGCGGGATCGCCAGGTTGCCCCTCGTTGTTGAGTATCGCCTGACGGGCCTCCTGTTGGCGCTTGAGGTCGATCGTCGTGTAGACCTTCAACCCGCCCTTCTGCACCGTGGCCAGGCCGAACTTGTCGATCAACGTCTGGCGCACGTAGTCGAACACGTAGGGCTCGCGCTTGAGGCCGTACGCGTTGTTGCGCTGGACCTGGAGCGGCGAGGCGTCGGCGGCGCGGGCTTGGCCGTGGGTGATGTAGTGCGACTTGACCATCGCCACGAGCACCTCGTGCCGGCGCGCACGGGCGAGCCCGGGAGCGAGGAATGGGTTGTACTCCGAGGGTGCCTGCGGCAGCCCGGCAAGCAGCGCCGATTGGGCCAGGTTCAGCTTGTTCACCGGCTTGTCGAAGAACAGCTGCGCCGCGGCGGCCACGCCGACCGCCGTCTTGCCGCCGAGCGTGCCGTAGTCGACGTCGTTCAGGTAGGCGGTGAGGATCCAGTTCTTGCTGTGCTTGCGCTCGAGCTCCTCGGCCAGTTTCGCCTCGATGATCTTGCGCTTGATCGACCGCGTATCGGCGAGCCGGTAGGGGAGGTAGATGTTGCGCACGAGCTGCATGGTCAGCGTCGAGCCGCCCTGGATCGAGTTGCCGCCGCCGAACACGTCCTGGACCCCGGCGCGGAGGATTCCCTCGTAGTCGATCCCGCCGTGCTTGTAGAAGCGTCGGTCCTCGATCGCCACCGTCGCCTGCTTGAGCAGGTGGGGGATCTGACCGTCAGGGGCGTAGGTGCGCAGCGTGTCCGAGGAGATGTAGCCGAGCAGGCTGCCGTCCGCCGCGTAGATCTCCGAGAGCTGGCCGGGATCGCGTGGCTTGAGGTGGTTGATGTCGGGCGCGGACTCGGCCACGTTGACAACCCAGCCGGCGACGCCGGCGACGCCCAGACCCGCCGCAAACAGGACCAGGACTGACGTCAGGACGAACGTCCGTCGCAGCGGGTGCCCGCGGTTGCGAGTGCGGCGTCGCTGTCGTTCGCGTCGGCTCATTCGAGGCAGTCAGGTCGGCAAGCCGCCGCGAGGGGTGCAGACTGCATGCTCTCGGCGCCGACCTTGGGGGATTTGAGTGTACCCCCGCGCGGCTTTCGCTCCGCCGCTTGCCCCTCCTCCATCGCGCCAGGATGTGTGCATGTCGACACGCCGAAACGTGCTGCTCCTGGACGCGTTGGGGACCCTCGTCCGCCTCGAGCCGCCGGTGCTCCACCTTCGCCACCAGCTCGCTCGTCGCTTCGGACTCGAGCTCAGCGAGAGCGAGGCGGCGACGGCGCTGGCGGCCGAGATCCGCTACTACCGCGCGCACCTGGACGCAGGGGCTGACCGCGAGTCGCTGGCGGCGCTGCGGCATCGCTGCGCTGAGGTCCTTCGCGGCGCCTTGCCGCAGCCGCAGGCGCTCGACCGCGTCGGCACGGAAGCGCTCATGCAAGCGCTCCTGGACTCGCTGCGCTTCAGCGCCTTCGACGATGCGCGCGGCGCGCTCGAGGACGCGCGCGGGCGCCAGCAGAAGCTCGTCGTCGCGAGCAACTGGGATGTCTCGCTGCACGAGGTGCTTGCGCGCCTGAACCTGGCCAACCTCGTCGACGGCATCGTCACCTCAGCCGAAGTGGGCGCACGGAAGCCCGCGCCGGCCGTGTTCGAGCGCGCGTTGGCGCTCGCGGGGGCCGATCCCGAGGACGCGTTGCACGTCGGTGACAGCGTGGCCGAGGACGTGGTCGGCGCGCAGCGGGCGGGAATCGAGCCCGTGCTCCTGTCGCGCGATGGTCGCGCCGCCCCGCAGGGCGTGCGAACGATCGCCACGCTGGCCGAACTGGCACAAGTGGCAACCTAAGC
>JAFAZV010000271.1 GCA_019239445.1 Solirubrobacterales bacterium | reverse complement strand
TCGCGAGTGTCGAGGCCGCCACAGGCAGAATCCACCGGGCCCTGCCCTGTCGAGAGATGATCACTATACGTCTCCCTTCGCTCGGCGGAACACAAAGTCCGAAGTCAGCTCCCTGTCGGAGATTCCGGTCGTAGAGGCAGGACCGCGCCAGGCTCGACCGCCAAGACGACCCGCGATGCCGCACGACGAGTGGTGGGCGCGGAGCGCCCACCGAGGCAAAACCTGGCTCGATCGGGGGTCGTGGCGGTCGTCGAACAGCGGTCTAGCTCGATCATCTGCCACCTTGTTGCCAACGCCGACCGCGGCCGGTCCGCGACCGCTGATCTCGCGCGCGCTGGAGAACGGCAACACTTTCCCAGGATCCCGCGCCCTGCGTCCACCCGCAATGGGGAGACCCCTACACCGGACCCTGTACTTTCACGCCACCGCGAAGGCGGTGATCCTCGGAGCGGCAGTGGCCGATCAACCCGGCTGGTGGAGGTTCGAGGTCGATGGCGGCCTCGCTCGTGCTACGGCAGCAGCGGCCGCGGGCGGAGAGCCGGGTCGGGTTGCCGTGGCAGCGGCGCTCGTGGAAGGCAGGGGTTTTGGCAGGGAATAGTCAGGGAACCACCATCCCGCCTCTAGAAACGGGAGGCGGGACCACTTCTGACCAACACAAAAGCCCCGCTTCAGCAGGGCTTTCCTACATCGGGGCGCCCGGATTTGAACCGGGGACCTCACCGACCCGAACGGTGCGCGCTACCAGGCTGCGCCACGCCCCGATGAGGAGCAGTAAACCACAGGCCTTTCAGGCCGGCGGCTGGGGATCAGGGAGAGCCCGAGCCGCCGCCAGGGACGAGGTTGCCTGCGTTGGGCGTGGTCGGAACCTGACCTGTTGGCGGTTGGGGCGTTTGTGGCCCTTGGCCCTTCGGTAGCGAACCGCCCGCCGGGTTCCCCACCTTCGGCGGGGCCTTTGGCGGCTTGGGGACGCTCACCGGGGGGCCTTTCGGCTTGCCCACGCCTAGTGCGCTGCCGCCGCCCCCGGGTGGGGTTTTCGGTCCGCCCACCCCAGGTGTGTTCGGCACGCCGACACCCTTCGGCACGCCGACACCGCCAGGCGTCTTGCCCAGGCCGACGCCACCCGGTGTCTTCGGCACGCCGACACCGCCAGGCGTCTTGCCCAGGCCGACGCCACCCGGTGTCTTTGGCACGCCGACGCCACCCGGCGTCTTTCCCGAGCCGACTCCGCCCGGTGTCTTGGGGACACCGACACCCGTGGTCTTGGGGACGCCGACGCCGGTCGTCTTGGGAACGCTGACCTGCGGCACCTTCGGATTCGGCAGCGCGGGGCCTCCGCCCGCGGGAGCCCCACCCTGTCCGACGACTGGGACCTGATTGGCGACGCCGGCGGCCGGGTTGAGCGGCTGGCCGGTGGCCGGGTTGACGCCGCTCAGCGCGGCGCCCGCGGCCGAACCTGCCCCGCGTGCGGCGCTGGCAGTCGCGCTAGCACCGCCGCCGCCGGCATTACCGACGGCGCCGGGACCGGTCAACGCGATCGTGCCGGAGTTCCCGGTGCCGAGGGTCAACGAGCTTCCCGGGCCCGAGCCGCTGGGCAGCTGCCCGGCCTGGGCGCCCGCCGCCCCTGACCCGGCCACACCGGACACGAGCCGAGCACCCCCGGCGGTGCCGCCCGCCTGCGAGCCGGCGGGACCGTGGCCGGATCCGGCGCTCGCTGCGCGAGCAGTCGCGCCGGCTGGCTGGGGAAGGGGCATGTGGCCGCTGCCATTACTGATGATTAAGCCGCCACCGGCGCCGGCAGCGACGATCGCGCCGGCCGTTGCGAAGGCCCGGCCGAGCCCCGAAGCCGGGCCGCCGGGGACGACCATCGGCGCGAACTTCGTGAGCGACTGAAGCGGCGCGAGGTGGGCGCCGCCGACGCTGGCTGACTCTTCGGCCGCCTCGCGCGGCTGCGTGCGCCGGAAGCGCAGCCAGCCAAGCGGCAGGAGCGCGGCCAGCTTCTCGCCGAAGCTCGGAACCCGGAAGTACTTCTCATCGACGCCAGCGTCTCGCGCGAACCGGCGACAGGACTGGCAGCTTGATAGATGGTGCGCCACCTGCCGCCGCGTGCGGATTCCCATCGCGCGGAGAGGTCGATCGCCCTCGGCGATGACGCCCTGCACCTGCGCACAGCGCTTGCCGCTGGCCAGCGCGTGATACTCCTCGGTCAGCCGCCGGCGCGCGCGGAACAGGGTGCTCTGGACCATCGGCCGGCTCATCCCCAGGCGTTCCGCGATCTGGCTGTAGGACAGACCTTCGAGCTCGCGCATCACGATGATCCGGTGGTGCTTCTCGGAGAGCCCGTGGAAGGCCCCGCGGAGGTCCCGCAGTCGCTGCCGGTGCTCGACCGCAGCGTCTACGTCGTGGGCAACCAGGCGGCGAGGGGTCGGGGCATCGTCGCCTGATTCGAGGGGGACCTCCAGCCTGCGGTGGCTCCGGCGCAACTCGTCGATGCAGGCGTTCTTGGCGATGGCGTAGATCCAGGGCCTAAAGGCGATCGGGTGGTCGGTCTCACGCAGCCGGCGCAAGGCCGACATGAAGACGTCCTGGGCGATGTCCTCAGCGCGCTGATGGTCGCCGGTCATGCTCATCACGTAGCCGCCGATCGCGGGGCGGTAGCGCGCGTAGAGCTCCTCAAAGGCCCTGTCGCTGCCGGCTCGGACCTCGGCCACCAGCTGGTCGTCGGTCCCGGCGCCGGAGCCTTGCAACGTCTTGGTCGTCAGTGCCACGACAGATCACTTCCCCCTGGTCTCGAGATCCCTACCAAGCACGCTTCTGAAAACTGGCGCATCAAAGCTACCCGATCCCGGCTTCGCTCAAATTCGTAGCGCCCGAAAAGTTGGTTGCGAACCAACCGGAAACCAAGCATTGAGACCATCCGCGGCAGCGTGCATACTTGTGGCCATGTAGTAACCGGCAAAGGAGGAGCAGGACCGATGGCCAATCACCTGACGCCCACCGAGCTTGCACGCGAGTCGGGCTTGGAGCGCCGCGACGTGATCGTGAAGTGTGTCGAGCTGGGCGTCCCGATCTTCAACGGTCGGATCGACAAGACTCTGTTCCTCTCCAGCCTCCGAGAAGTTCCGGCTTCCCAGCAGTCGCAGCCCCAGGCTGCCGGCGCTTAGCTTCCTCCATCAGCCCGGCCTGCGCCGGGTTCTTCTTGCTGAATACCCGTGGTTGAAGCGCTCCACGCGCGGCGTACTACTCCTCTGCCGACTGACGCAGGAGGTTGGAGGTGGTCTGCTCGAGGATCTTGCGCCAAGCACGAGTCTTCTCGCGCTCCGACGCGAAGTGCTTTACGACCTTGCGAACGCGGTTGGCCGAGATCTCGATCCCGTGGCGGGCGCAGATCCGCTTGAACCGCGGGTAATCGTGCGCAAGCTTCAGCGTCACGGACTGAAACCCGTGCCGCGCGATGTCCACGCGCGAGGTGTAGTTCATGATGCTCGTCTGGAACATCAGCTCGTCGTCGGGCTCGGGCTCGATCAGGATGATGTCGACGCCTGGGTAGCGCTCCTCCCATCGCCGCGCGAGCTCGTGCAGGCGCTGGTAGGCGAGCAGCTTGAACGACTGATAGCCGATCTGCGGGAAGCCCATGTCGGAGACGCGCCTGGCCTTCGAGCCGGTGGCGGTCGGCGTCCGGTCCTCGAGGTCGTTCACGTAGGGGACGAGCGGGTTCACGACGACGATGAACTTGGCGCCGGCCTGAACGGCGATGTCGAGGTTGGTCGTCGACAGGATGCCGCCGTCGATGAAATCCCGATCCTTGACCTTGACCGGTTTGTAGAGCATTGGCAGCGCGCTCGAGGCGCTCACCGCGCGCGAGATCGGGACGTCATCCCAGTCCTCGGCGCCGAAAACGATCCGTTCGCAGGTGTCCAGGTCTGTGGCCGCGAGGTAGAGCTCGGACTCAAGTAGGCGAAAATCGTCAGTCCGATCGTCGTCCGACAGGATCGTCCGCACGTAGCGTTCGATGCCTGCCCCTGAATACAGGCCCGACGGGAGCGCCTCCGCTAGGCCGACAACCACGTCCACGGCAGAGATCTGACCGAGGTCACGGACCAGGGAGCGGACCACGCGGGCCACCCGCAGCGGCAGCATCATCCCCCTGATCACGAACTCGCGGTAGTTCGGCCGCAGCAGCGAGCTCACCCCGGCATCCGCGAACGGCGCCGGCGACTGCTGGACGATCACCCGCATCATCTCCTCTGGGGTGAGCCCGTTCGCCAGCGCGGCCGCGACGAAGGCGCCAGCGCTCGTACCGACGTAAACGTCGAATTGGGTCACGCTGCGGTTGACCGAGAGCAGATCGAGCGCGCGCAGCGCGCCGATCTCGTAGACCCCGCCCGTGAAGCCGCCGCCACCCAGCACCAGCGCCGTCTTCGAGCGTTGCTGGCGCCGGCGGCCTGCCGACTCTCGAGCTCCCGCAGTTGGGCGATCCGTCGCCGCCTCATCGAGCTTGACCACCTTGCCCATGCTCGAGCGTCATTGTACGAGCCGTACCGCAGCTTTAGCCATCCTGGTCGGTTACATACGATCGGTGCGACGAATCCTCGTCTCGCTCGTCACTGCGCTCCTGCTGAGCGCACCGCAGCTCGCCGCCGCTCAGCCCGCGCCTGGGCTGCAGAGCTCGCTGAACCGACCGTTGAGCCGAGCCGGCACAGCCAGCGGCGCCTTGGTGGTCGACCTGAACACCGGCCACACCCTCTACTCGCTGCGTCCGGGAACCGCGCGACTTCCGGCCTCGGTAGAAAAGCTCTACACCACAGCGACCGCCTTGAGTGCCTTTGGACCGAACGGCACGCTCCAAACGACGGTGCGCGGGGTCGGAAGCCTCGACGCGAGCGGAACCTGGCACGGAACGCTCTATCTGCGGGGCGGCGGCGACCCGACCTTCGGCTCGGCCAGCTACGTGCACTTCGCTTACGGATCCGGCGCCACCATGCAGCGCCTGATCGCCAACCTGATCCGCGCGACCGGGATTCGATCGCTCCGCGGCGCGATCATCGGCGACGAGTCCGTGTTCGATCCCCTGCGCGGCACGCCGGCCACGGGTTATGGGTTCTCGCCGGATCTGGAGGGCGAATTGAGCGGTCTCGCCTACGACCGCGGATTTGCCGATGAGCAGGGTGCCTCGGTTCAGAACCGTCCGCCGCTGTTCGCCGCCCAGCGCTTCGCCGCCGCGCTCCGAGCGGCGGGCGTGACCGTACCTCGCGGCACGCGCGTGTCGGCCGGCGCGGCGCCCCGCTCATCACGGCTCCTGAGCGCAGTCAACTCGCCGCGGATGGCGACGCTGATCAGGCTGACCAACACGCCGTCGGACAACTTCCTCGCCGAGATGCTGCTCAAGGATGTGGGGGCGCGCCTCGGCGGCCGTGGCAGTACCGCGGCCGGAGCCGCGATGGTGCGCCGCCAGCTGAGCACGCTGGGCCTACACCCACGTCTCGTCGACGGTTCGGGCTTGTCCCGCGCCGATCTAACCAGCCCTCGCGATGTGGTCACGCTGCTGAGCGCGCTCGCCACCAATCAGCCGTTCGTCAGCTCGTTGGCTATCGGCGGCCAGACCGGGACGATCCGCTCCGGACTGCGCGGAACGGCGGCGCAAGGACGCTGTCGCGGGAAGACCGGAACGCTGCACGACGTCGCCAACCTGGTCGGCTACTGCACGGCCGCAAACCAGCACACGCTGGCGTTCGCGTTTTTGATGAACGGCGTCAACCCGACCGCGGGGCACGCGCTCGAGTATCAGATGGCGGTCGCGCTGGCGCGCTACGCCGGCTGAACGAGAGCGCGCAAGCCGGCCTCGTCCAGCACCGGCACCCCCAGTTGCTCGGCTTTCGAGAGCTTCGAGCCGGGGCTCTCACCGGCCACGAGGTAGCTCGTCTTGCGCGAGATCGAGCCCGTCACCTTACCGCCGGCGGCGATGATCATCTCCGTCGCTTGCTCGCGGGTGAGCTCGGGCAGGGTCCCGGTGAGCACCAGCGCCTGCCCCGCGAGCGGGCCCTGGCCAGGAGCCGGACCTGCCTCTTCGAGCGTCAGCCCAAGCCGTTTCAGGTCTGCGATCAGCGCGCGCGTGACCGGGTCGGCGAGCTGGTCGTGGATCGTGTGCGCCATCTTCGGCCCGACGCCTGGTGTCTGCTCGATGTCCTCCGGCGCGGCAGCCAGCAGAGCGTCGATGCTCCGGAACTGCTGGGCGAGGTTGCGACCGGTGACATATCCGACTTCCTCGATGCCGAGCGCGTAGAGGACGCGACCGAACGGCTGACGCTTTGACGCCAGCACCGCCGCCACGAGCTTCTCCGCCGAGACCTTGCCGAAGCCGGTCTGCTCGGCGATTCGTTCAGCCGAAAGGCGATAGAAATCGCCCGCGGTCTCGACCCAGCCGAGATCCATGAACAGGCTGACCTGTTTCTCGCCGAGACCGTCGATGTCCATCGCACCGACGTAGTGCTTGAGCAGCTGCCAGCGCCGGCCCGGGCAGTCGCGGTTCGGGCAGCGCGTGAAGACTGAGCCTTCGGGCTTGACCGTTGGGGTGCGGCAGATCGGACAATCCGGCGGCGGCTTCGGCGGCGCGGGCCGGTCCGCGCGCTCGGCCACGTGGGGCGCCGGCGAGAGCACCTGGGGAATCACATCTCCGGCTCGCAGCACGATCACCTCTTCGCCCTCGCGGATGTCCTTTCGAGCCAGGTCCTCCTCGTTGTGCAGCGTGGCGAGCTTTATCGTCACCCCGCCGACATGAACCGGCTCGAGCATCGCGTAGGGGTGCAGGTCGCCGAACTTGCCCGGATTCCAGCCGATCTGCTTGAGCTGCGTTACGGCCGTGGTCGGGGCGAACTTCCACGCGATCGCCCACCGCGGCTCGCGGCCAACGACGCCAAGTCGGCGTTGCAGCTCGACATCGGAGACCTTGACGACAACGCCGTCGATCTCGAAGTCGAGCGAGCCCCGCCTCGCTTCCCAGGAGCGGCAGCGCTCTACGACCTCGTCCTCGGTTCTCAGCAGCGCCACGTCGGGATGGACCGGAAAGCGATGCGCGCGCAGCCACTGGAGCGCGTCCCAATGGGCGTCAAAAGAGATGCCGTCGGCGGCGCCGATCCCGTAAGACCAGAAGGACAGCGGCCGCTCCGCTGCCAGCTTGGGATCGAGTTGGCGGATCGTTCCGGCGGCCGAATTGCGCGGGTTCATGAATGTCGAGAGCCCGGCTTCGGCCCGCCTTTCGTTCAGCTTCGCGAAGTCCGAGAGCGACATGTAGACCTCTCCGCGAACCTCGACCAGGGCAGGCGGATTCGGTTCCTCGAGGCGCAGAGGAATCGACCCGATCGTCCGCAGGTTGTGCGTCACGTCCTCGCCGATCTCGCCATTCCCACGCGTCGCCCCGCGCTCGAATACTCCGTCGCGATAGATCAAGCTGATCGCCAACCCGTCGATCTTGGGCTCGGCAACGTACTCGAAGTCGGGATCCTCGATGCCTTCGCGAGCCAGGTGGTTGCGCATCCGCGCAATCCACGCGCGCAGCTCGTCGGCCGAGCGCGCGTTGGCGAGCGAGAGCATCTGCTGCGGGTGGCGGACCTTCTCGAGATCGCTGACTGGCTCGCCGCCAACTCGCTGCGTGGGCGAATCCGGCGTGACCAGCTCGGGGTGCGCCGCCTCGAGCGCGCGCAACTCATCGAGCAGCTGGTCGTACTCCTGATCGCCGACCTCGGGGTCGTCAAGGACGTAGTAGCGATAGCCGTGGTAGTCGAGCGCGCGCCGGAGCTCGGCCGCGCGCGCGGCGGCGTGCTCGCGAGCATCCGGCGGCCGCGCCGGCGCAGTGCTCAAAGGTCGACCTCGCTCACGTCGACCTCGGCCGCCGCCGGCCCGATCAACCGCGCCAGGTCATAACGCTGCAGCGCGTCGAGGCCGCCGTGGTCGGTGAGATCGAAGTGGATTGGGGTCACCGCGATCCGGCCGGCGGCCACCGCGGCCAGGTCGGTGCCGACTTCGTCGGTCTCATAGCTGGCGTCGCCGTAGATCCGATACTGACGCCGGCCCTTGTCGCCCTCGTCAACTAGCGCCAGCTCGTCGCGATAGATCCGCTTGCCCAGGCCCGCGACCTCTACCCCCGACGGGTTGGCGCCGGGAACGTTGATGTTGAGCAGGGTGCCGGAGGGGAGCGGAACGTGCTCGAGCTCGGCCACGAGGCGGGCGGTGAACTCCGCCGCCTGGCGGAAGTCGAACCCAGCTCCGGACGTGAAGTCGAGCTCTCCGGCGACCGACTGCTGCGAGACCGCGATACCCGGGAGCCCGAGCACGATCGCCTCGAGGGCAGCCGCCACCGTGCCCGAGTAGGTGATGTCGTCGCCAAGGTTCGAGCCGTGGTTGATTCCGGAGACGACGAGCTCGGCCTCGAACCCCTCGATTAGGCCCAGCCGCGCCAGGCGCACGCAGTCGACCGGCGTGCCGTCGGTGGCGTAGCCGACGGTCCCGTCGGCGAACTCCACCTCCTGCACCCACAGCGGGCGTCGCGTGGTGATCGAGCGGGCCATCGCCGAGCGGTTTCCGTCGGGCGCGATGACGGCCAGCTGCACAGCATTCAGTTTCACCAGCTCGCGGCGCAGCGATTGCAGGCCACCCGCCTCGATCCCGTCGTCGTTGGTGAGAAGCACGCGCATGCGAAGCTGATGCTAGCCCGGAGCCCAACTGTGGCTCCGCGCCAGGCCGAGCGAGGCGGCACGCTGTTCAGGCCCGGGCGCGGCTCGCGGCGAGCGCGCCCGCCACGGTGGCCGCCACCATCAGCGGCTCGTCCCGGAGCTGCAGCCAGGTGACACGCACAACCAGGTAGCCGGCGGCAACCAGCGCCTGGTCCTTACGACGATCGCGCTCGAATGCGCGCCGATGGCTTTGGAACTGATAGCCGTCAACCTC
>JAFAZV010000152.1 GCA_019239445.1 Solirubrobacterales bacterium | reverse complement strand
CGGGAGGCGGTGCGAGTCGAGAAAGATCTGGATGTTGCTCCGCAAAGCGGCGATCGGCGTACGCAGCTCGTGTGAGGCGTCGGCGACGAGCTGGCGCTGGGCCTGGATCGAGGCCTCCAGGGCGTCGAGCGTCTGGTTGAAGCTGGCAGCCAGGCGACGCAGCTCGCTGGCGCCGGTCTCCTCGAGGTGCCGGGGCTTCTCGAGCTCGCTGGTGACTGCCTCGGTGCGGTGCAGGAAGCGCTCGATCGGCGCCAGCGCCGGGCGCGAAATGGCAACGCCCAGCAGCAGCGCGAGCAGTACGCCGCCGCCGACGAGCAGCGCGTAAGTCAACAGCAGACCGTGCAGGACGGAGTCGACGCTCGTCAGCGGAAGCGCGACCTGAACCGCGTAGTGGTCGAACGGGTCGGCGACGGTCAGCACCTCGAGATGGGTCCCGCCGACGCGCGTGCTGGAAAAGAAGCTCCCGCTCGCGCTCTTCGCGACGTCCAGGACGTGCGCGTTCACGGGCAACTGGGGCGTGCCGCCGCCGCCCGCCGTCACGGTGCCATCGGGACGTACGAACTGGAAGTAGCCGGGCGCGCCGCCGAGGCTGGGCGCCGGCGGAACATGAGGACCAACTCCTCCTGATTCGCGAAACCCGTCGTGGCTGCCTGCACCCGACCCGCCGCCTCCGTAGAGGTCTCCGTCTTGGTGCGGCTGCAGGAAGGGTTGGGCCCGAGCCCGGAGCTCTTGCTGGACCTCGCTTATGAGATGCGAACGCGTGCTGACATAGCCGCTGAGCGCGATCGCGACGGCGACGACGGCTGCCGCCAGCGCGGCGGCGCCGGCGATGCGACGCCGCAGGCTCACCGCTCAACTCCGGACGGCCGTTGCATTACGGCTCACGCAGCACGTACCCCACGCCGTGGACGGTTTGGATCAGCCGACGCTCCCCGCCCGCTTCGAGCTTGCGGCGCAGGTACCCGATGTAGACGCGCAGCGCGTTGCCCGACGGGCCGAAGTCATATTCCCACACGCGATCGTAGATCAGCTCTGATGACAGCACACGACGGGGATTGAGCATCAACAGCTCGAGGAGCTGATATTCGGTTCTTGTCAAGTCGACCTCGCGGCCACCGACGCGCGCAGCGTGCGCGTCTGGATCGAGCTCGAGCTCGGCAAACCGCAGCAGGCGTCCGTCCGCCCCTGCGACGCTGCGACGCACGATCGCCTTCAGCCGCGCCTGCAGCTCGCGCACGTCATAGGGTTTGACGAGGTAGTCGTCGGCGCCGGCCTCGAGACCGTCGACCCGATCGTCGACCGCGACGCGCGCGGTCAGCATCAAGATCGGAGTCCGGTTGCCGGCGCTGCGCAGCGTCTTGCAGACCTCGATCCCGTCGATGTCAGGTAGGCCGAGGTCGAGCACGATCGCATCAGGCACCTCGCGTCCGACCCGGAGCAGTCCTTCCTCTCCGGTTTGCGCCTGCAGAACCTCATAGCCGGCTAGCAGCAGCGCCCGCCGCAGCGCGGCCCGCACCGCGTCATCGTCCTCGATCGTCAGTACCCGCATCCGCGCTCTCCAGAGGAAGCTATCGCTCGCTTCGCGTCACGACCCTCACGTCGGGGCTCCCGCGGGGGCCGGTCCCGGCTGATCAGCTCGAAAGACACGCGCGAGCAACAGCGCCACGGCGGGCGCCGCAGTCAGCGCGATCAAGGCGATGAACCAGAGCTCCGCGCGGTCAGTTCCCTCGATGAACGTGTGCAGGAGGCCGAGCGCCCAAGCGAGCAGCGTGAAGCGGTGAATTGTCCTCCACCGCCTCATTCCAATCCACTTGCGGGCGTAATAGGAGAGGCCGAGGCAGATGAGTCCCCACCCGGCGACGATGCCAAGCGAGGTGGCGAACGTCTTGTAAGACAGCGCGAACGGCACGGTCACGTCGAGGAGGCTGGGGTGGAGGTAGCTGTCGCCGATCAGGGCGAGGCCGTGGACGGCAATCGCGACGATCACGGCCAGGGAGAGGATTTCGTGGAGGGTGCGTCGATCGGCAACGTGGCCCTTGATCAGCCTGCCGCCCATCGTCAGCCCGATCCCGACCGTCGCGCTGGCCAGGATCAGCGCGGTCGTTCCGGCGGCACGGCTGATAACCCAGAACAGATGCGTCGAGACGTTCGTGCTCACAGTCATCGTGTGACGGCCTCCTTCACGTCCTCAGACCGAGTGATGACCGACGCCGGCGGCTCGATCACGTCGAGGCCGCCGTCGTCGTAGACGACGACGCCGCCGTGCACGAGCCAGCTTCGAGCGCCGCAGGGCCCGCTCAGGAGCGCCGCCTTGCTGCGGAGCTCGGCCGCGGTACCGGTGGGAGCGAGTGCGGTCGCTTGGACGATCCCGGTGAACGCCGCCCTTCCCGTCGCGGGATCGAGCAGGTGGTGCGCTGGGCGCCCGGTGCTGTCGCGCCAGCTTCGCCGGTCGATGCCGCTTGTTGCAGCGGCGCCACGCGCTAGCTCGAACGCGTGAAGCCGCGAGCCGGTAAACGGACTCGCCACCTCGACCGAGCGCCGCCGCGCCCCGGTGCCGCCGAAGCGGACATCGCCGGCGGCTTCGACAGCAAACGCTGCGTGCGGCGAGAGCTCATCGGCGAGGATATCGGCGAACAGGCCCTTGGCGGTTCCGCCACTGTCGAGGCGCAGACCCGGCGGCCGGGTCACGGTTCTGCGTTCCGGGTCGACGCTTATCTCGCGCCAGCGGCCCTCCGGGCTCGGCGCCGCGGGGGCGCGCGGACCAGCGAGCGCGAGCGCGTAACTGAGTGCGAGCGGCTCGCGCGCGAAACGCTCGCGGTAGCCGGCACGCTCGATCTCCGGGACGAGCGTCGGATCCACGAGCCCGCCGCTAGCGTGGGCCGCCTGCATCGCCGCCTCGACGAGCTGCACCATGAGCTCGCTAACCGGAATCGTTCTGCGCGGATCGCGATTGAGTCGTGAGAGCTCGCTGTCGGGCTCGAAACGGGAGAACTGCTCGTGCCACCGGAGCAGCCGGCCCTTTGCGCGCAGAGCCGCGCCGCGCGCGGTCCCGGCTGGGCCGCGGCCGGCGACTCGCACCGTGCACTCGCCGCCAAAGCACGAGAAGCGTTCGATCGTCTCCGCGCCCGGCGTGTCGAGGTAGACGCGCCGGCCGCCCAGGCGCAGCGTGGGGGTGGGCGCGATCATGAGGAGCTAGTGGAGATGGGGGATGTCGAGGGCGAAGACGAGCTTTGACCGTCAGCGGGCGAGGATGAGCTTTGATCGTTCGCAGACGAGGACGAGCTCGAAGAGGAGCTGTCGGACGAGCTCGCGCCTGCGGTCGTCGAGCCCGCGCTTGCGGTCGTCGAGCTCGGCGTGCTGCCGGCAGAGGACGCGGTAGCGGCCTTGCGCTCGGCGGCGCTGACCAGCGCCGGGTCACGGCCGGTGGCGATCTGGACGGTCAACGCCGTTGAAACGAGGACGAACAGCGCGGCGGCGAGCGCGATTGCGCGACGCCGCAGGCGCCATCTCCGGCGCTTGTGCGCACGGAGCCTCTCGGCTCCGATCTGACGCGCATCGTTCACGCGCGAGCTCTTGATCGAGTGGGTTGGTGAGGCGGGCGGAGGCTGATTGAAGTCTTCGTTGGAAGTCATGGTTCCTGTCGGGGTGGCTTGGCGGCGGAAACTGCGACGAGTGCAGCTTCGTCGCAGCGCGTAGCAACTCCGTAAGGCACCTATAAGACGAAGCTATGAGTGGTGAGAACGACAGGAAGCGCGGCGCTCAGCCGTTGTTTGCGTACAGGTCGGATGCCGCCTTCTGGCGCGACGGCCCGTCTTACGTAAGTCAAAGACAAAACTCGGCCGCGTCTTACGCCACTCCGCGATCCTCGTCGCCATGACGGCCCTAGCTCACAACCTGCTGGCGGTCGAGGTCCGCCGACAGAGCCGGGCGGGCGACCGCGCGCGCGCCGGCACGCAGCTCAGGCTGCGGCCGACCGGTGATGGCTGGTCGCTCATCGATACCGACGGCGCGGTGGTCTTCCGCGGCTTTGGGCTCCGCGGCCGCCGTGAGTGCCTCGAGTTCGCGCGCGGCCGTGGCGTGCTCGCAGTGTTCAGCTGAGCCCGGCGGCGCGTGGTTCCGGCTTCAGTGCCCCGGCGCTCGCCGCGGAACCATCCGGCTGACGATCACCGCCACGACGGTGACCAGGTAGATCTGTCCGACCAGCGCCTCCGAAGCGGCGAGGGTCCGGCCCAAGTTGGTGCGAGGCGCGAAATCGCCATAGCCGACCGTGGTCATCGTGATGAAGCTGAAGTAGACGGCATGCGTCGTCGTGGCGGGCTGGCCGTTGCTGAAGAAAGAGCCACTGCCGAGGTTCTGGATCACGACGTAAACAGACCCGAAGAAGAGTCCGGCCAGCAGATACAGGCACAACGCCCCTGCCACCACGGTGACCGTCACGGCGCCGGTGGCGCGGAGGTTGCGGACGATCCCCCTCACCACCGCCGGCGGCGCGAGTGCGATCAGGACCGCGCTCACGAGCCCGGCAATCGCCTCGACCGTCTTACCCTGGCCGGCGATCGACGCGATCACGACACTTGCCAAGCCGAGCGAGACGAGGACTGCCGCGGCGATCAGCAGGCGCCGCGAGAGCTCGGCGGCATACAGCGCGAGCAGCAGAGTCGCGCCGACGAGCGCAGTGCGAACGGTACGCTCGACATCGCTCGGCGTGGCGACGCCCTCGAAGAAGAACGTGGCGCCGAGTGCCAAGAGCAGCATTCCGTAGCGCTGCCGGGAACGCTCCACGAGCTCCTACTTCGCCACCGGCGGCGAACTCTCCTGCGGCTCCCACCGGGCTCAGCCGCCTGTGCGATTATGGCCTCGTCCGACTGAAAGGCACGCCGATGAGTGACCACGACATGCTTCTGGTCTGGGCCGCTCGCCGCCGCCATGACGCGTGATTAGGGGCCTGCGGCGGCGCCGGCGATGATCCCGAGCTGGGTCACGTCCTACCGGCGGGCCTGGCTCGGTCTGACATCGTCGCCGGGCTGATCGTCTGGAGCGTGGTGACGCCGCAGTGCGTCGCTTATGCGCAAATCGCCGGGCTGCCGCCGCACGCGGGGCTGATGGCCGCGCCCGGGGCGATGATCGGCTACGCGCTGCTCGGCAGCTCCCGGTCGCTCGTGGTCAGCGCGACGAGCTCGACGGCAGCGGTCTCGGCAGCCGCTGTGGGACCCCTTGCCCACGGCAGTACGGGCCGATTCGCCGCGCTGTCGGCGGCGCTCGCGTTGCTTGCCGCGGCAGTGCTGATCGGCGCGGGGATCCTTCGCCTCGGGGGCGTCGCCGACCTGATCTCGAAGCCGGTGATGACTGGTTTCCTGTTCGGGCTCGGCCTGACGATCGCGATCGGACAACTCCCGAAGGTGTTCGGCGTCAAGCCAGGCAGTGGCAACTTCTTTCCCCAGCTGGCACATCTGATCGGAAACCTGGGCTCAACGCAGGGCGGGACGCTCGCGGTGGGAGCGCTGAGCATCGCGCTGCTGCTCGGGCTCAAGCGCTTCGCGCCCTCGCTTCCTGGGACCCTGATCGTGCTCGGACTTGCGATCGCCATCTCGAGCCTGCTGCACCTCTCGCGGCACGGCGTCGATGTGGTTGGGAAGCTGCCCTCAGCGCTGCCTCACCCATCGCTTCCGGACGTCAAGGCACACGACCTGGCGACCCTGCTTCCGGCGGCGTTGGAGTGATGCTGATGACGACGGAAGGGCTGGGCGTCGCCCGTTCGTTGGCCGGTCGTCATCGCTACTCCATCGCGGCGAACCGCGAGCTGATCGCGGTCGGTGCGGGCAACCTGCTGGCCGGCCCATCAAGGGCCTCGTGCAGGCCGGCGGGTCGAGCCAGACTGCCGCGGCCGACGAAGCCGGCGGCAGGCCCCAGCTCCCGTCGATCGTCGCAGCCGGGTTGATCCTGCTCACCGGCGCGTTCCTGGCGCCGGTGTTCAAGTACCTCCCGCAAGCCACGCTGGGGGCGATCGTCGTG
>JAFAZV010000199.1 GCA_019239445.1 Solirubrobacterales bacterium | reverse complement strand
CACCGCCTCCACGACATACGTGATCCGCGTCGACGGCCACCTTGACGATCACTGGTCGGCCTGGCTCGGCGAACCGGACATGACCCGCAACCACGACGGCACCACCACCATCACCGCTTTGATCGCCGACCAAGCGCAGCTCCACGGTGTGCTCGCCGGCCTGCGCGACATCGGCGCCGTCATCACCGAGCTCCATACCCCCGGTGCCCCTCAGCGCCATGGGCGGCAGCCACGCCGGCGTGAGGTGCTGAGCCGGTCAGGGGCGGGCTTCGAGGATTAGATTGAGCGGCGTCTCGGTGGCTTTGCGGAACCGACTGAAGCCGGCCTCCTCGAACACCGCGCGTAGGCGAGCCTTGCCAGCCTGTGCTCCAAGTTCGAGCCCCACCTCCTGTGAGAGGGAGTTTGGGGTGCAGATAGCCGCCGAGGCCAGGTACAGGAGTGCCGCCATCGGGTTGTTGGCCTGGTTGGCGGCGCGGCCGTCGAGAGCGAAGGGTTCCACCAACAGCACGGTGCCGTCCGGCTCGAGGTGCTGGCGGGCGTGGGCTGTGACTCCGACTGGGTCACCAATGTCGTGCAGGCAGTCGAAGAGCCTCGCCTCGTCGACGCCGATCGCGCTCATTACAACCTCCCGGTTGTAGGCTGAGTAACACAAGTCATAAGACGTCAGACGCCTCATGCGCCGTATCCTTCCCTTCGTCCTCTCATGGCGAAGCGTCAGAGCTAGGCAGCCTAGTCGCGCCGCCTAGGAGCCGAAGATCGTCGACGGCGGGCGCACCACTGCCTCGGTCAGGCGGTCCCCGCGCCCGCGCGCCGGCGGTGCGGCGGCCGAGCACCCATCCGAGGTGTGCGGCCGCCCGGAGCATCGGCGAGCAGGTGGAGGAGTTCGGAGCGGCTTGGTCCGGGAAGCGGCACGACCGCCGGGGCCGTAACTCGATCGATGCGCTCGACTAGCGCCGGGCGCTCCAGGACTTCGCGTGTTGTGGCCAGGGCAGCTCGGGTTTCCAGGTAGGCGCGAAAGACGTCGGGGTCATGCGGCGCGGCGGCCACGAACCTGGCCGTCTGGGTGTCTGGGGTGGGTGGCTCGGAGTCGCTGCGCAGCGAGTCGACCTCGCCTCGGCGAAAACGATTCTCCGCTAACACGTCGTCGTAGAAAGGCCGCATCTCGTGTTCGGTGACGTGATCCCAAGCCAGGACGAAAGCCTCCGGATCGCGCACGTGTTCGCGGACGATGTCTCTAAGACGCTGGGCGTGACGCAGCCCGTGGCTGATGCCACGTCCCAAGGAGGGGTTGGTGCACGCCCAGGCGTCGGCGACCGCAGCGATCCCGGTCGCGAGCGGGAGCCCACCGGGAGCTAGGCGCCGGCGCCTGTCGATGAGCCCGCCCATCGCCTGCACGGAAGTGATCGGCTCGCCGTGCAGCCAGTGAGCATGCAGTGGGCACGTCTCCACAACCGAGGTCCATGCCCGCGCATCGCGCAAACGCTTGAGTGGCTGGTCGCCACTGGAGGTGGCTATCACGACCGCCCACGTGCCGTTATCGGCCGGGAGCGTGACCAGCATGATCGTCCCGATCGAAGAGCCCACTGGCGCGATCAGCTTCGGCACCAGCCCGTCGGGGGAGCGAAACGTTCGCTGGTAGTAGGTAAACCCGGAGTCCTCCGCCTCTTCCGGTACGGCATTGGCGCCGACGGCCGACAACCACTGCGGTAGACGGGAGCGTCTGCCGGTCGCGTCGACGACCAGCTGCGCCGCGATCTCCTGCCCCGAATCGAGGCGCACGCCCACGATGTGTGGGGTCGTGCCGCGGGGCTGGCTCTTCAGGCCTGCAACGGTGACGCCGCGGCGGACCTCGAGACCCGCTTGCTGCGCGGCCGCGCGCGCCAGCGCCTGCTCGAGCACGGGACGTCGCGCTGTCAGGGTGACGAAGCGTCCGTCCCCGGCCCGCGCGTGGCGGTCGGCAAGCGTGGGTGGCATGCCGGCCAGAAAGTCGAACCTGAGCGCGCCGGCCGCCGCCAGAAACGCGAGCGCCTCTGGCAGCTCGGCTTCCAGCACCGCCCGGCCGGCAGGGAGCAGGAGGTGCCCGAGCCTGAACTGTGTCACCCCGGCGCGCTCCCAGTTTGTCCATGCCTTCTCCGGAGTGCTCGGCGCGGGCGCGTAGTCGCGCTCCAACACCAGGACGTCATTGCCGTCCCGGGCCAACATCATCGCGGTTGCCAAACCACACACACCGGCACCGAGTACAACGATCCTTGACATCGTTCTGGGCCTCTACGCAGCGGGAGACGGTGTCGGAACGAGCCCTAGCTGCTCGAGCATCAGCAGCCGGTCGAAGACCAGGTGGAACGAGACGTGCAAGCCGTCGCGGTAGCGCAGCACGTGGACGTAAGGCACGCTGACCGCGCGCCCGGTCGCCGGCACTTCGCCGTTCGGCGTGTGCAGAACGCCCTCGTGGGTCCCTGAGAACGTGCCTTCCTCGACCGCTACGTCTTCGGTGAAGTGAACGTCCTGAACCTCGATGTGCGCGTCAGGAAAGGCTTGCAACCAGCCGCCGTAGAAGTCCACAAACGCCGGCTTGCCCTCGCAGCGCACTCCCGGGGCCACGATGACGACGTCGTCGGCGACGACCTCGGCAAACCCGTCCATGTCGTGGGCGTTAAAAGTGTCGGTCCCGCGCTCGAACGCCTCGCGCGTAGTCATGGTCATGAAAGCCCCCTTCGCTCGTGTGAATTACGAGTCGAAGGGTCGCTCGGGCGGCCGCTCGTTCGCTAGAGGGTGCCTACCCTTGTCTTTTCTTCCTCGAGCAGCCCTGGCAGGTCGGCGCGGCCGTCGATCCCGAGCTTGGTGTAGGCGCGTGAGAGGTGGCCCTCAACCGTCTTGAGCGTCACGTACAGCTCCTGTGCGATCTCGCGGTTCGTGCGCCCGTCAGCGGCGAGGCGCACGATCCGCAGCTCGCTGGGCGTGAGCGCCTCTACCCCGGTGCGCCACGGGCGCCGGGGGCGCGCGCCGATGGCCTTCAGCTCCTCGCGCGCCCGGGCGGCAAGACGACGAGCGCCGCAGCGCACGGCGAGCTCTTGCGCCTCGGCCAGCGGCTCGCTGGCAGAACGTCGCTGGCCGGCGCGGCGTAGCGCCGCTCCCAGCTCGGTTAGCGAATGCGCAAGCTCGAGCGACGCTGGGGAGCTCTTGAGGCTCGCTACCGACTCGTGCAGCAGGTCGATGCCATGCTCGCCCCCCTCGGTCAGGCCTGCGACACGCAACGCGACGCCCAACGCACGCGGGGCGCCGAACACACGGACGTCGGCCAGCTCAGCCTGCGCCATCCGCCGTGCGGCCTCGCGCTCGCCGAGTCGCAGCAGCGCCAGCGCGGCACCGGAGCGGGCGTGCAGAAATCCGACATCACGCGTCTCCATGCCCCACACCGCCCCGCTGAACATCGCGGTGCAGGTCTGAAAGTCCACCAGGGCTTCAGCCGGATTGCCCTGCGCAAGCCGCAGGCGTCCCCGGGTCGCGGGGATCAGCGCGTTGAGGACACCCGGCGACCATCCGTGCTGGGGAAGGAGCGAGACCAGCGCCTGTGCCTCGTCCAGGGCACCAGCCTCGACCGCGACGTCGGCCAAAACGGTCGCCGCGAGTGCGAGTCCGGACGCGAAATCGCCTTCCTGGAGCACGCGCAGCGCAACCCGGGCGGCCGCGTCAGCCTCGGGTAACGCTCCCAGACGTAGCCTGAGCAGGCCGAGCGTGCTGTAGACCGCGACCAGGCCGCGTGCGCTTCCCGATCGCTGCACCTCGGCGACCATGCGCACAAGCGCCGCCTCAACCGCCCCGAAGCGCTCTACCGCGACCAGGCTCCACAAGAGCGCAGCTCGCAAGCGATCACTGGTGGCGACGCCAGGCCGGCGCGGATCCCATCCCTGCGTCCGCGCTTGTGCGCGCCGTAGAGCTTCCTCGAGCGGCGCGGCGGCCTCCTGCGCCGGCCGGCCCGCGCGCAGCATCGCCGTACCTCGAGCAAAGGCGAATGCCTCCGCTGCGCCCCCCGGCAGCGAACGGGACGACAGCCGCTCGAGCACCGGCGCGACTCGTGATCCGCCGCGCGCGTCAAGCAGCCCGCCAACCACGAGCTGGCTCTCGAGCCGAGCAGTGAGAGCCTCGTCCGCATCGCCCAACTGCTGCAGCGTTCGTTCGATCAGATCGATCGAGTCGATCCACCTGAACAGCGCCGCATACACCTCGCCAAGTTCAAGCACGATCTCCGCACGCTCCCGCGGATCGGTGAGAAGCCCAAGCGCCTCCTCCAGCCGCGCGCATGCGGCCTCGCTTCCAGCGCTGACGTGGGCCCTGGCAGCCTCGCGGAGAAGGTCGATGCGTTGCCCGGGCGGAGGTGGCTCTGCCAGCGCACGATCAAATAGGACGGCGGCGGCTGCCGGAGCGCCACTCTGCGCCGCTGCTCGTCCTGCCTCGCACAAGCGGTTCAACGCCCAGCCATCACCGGCCGGCCGCAGGCTGACCAGGTGTGACGCGACCTGGCCCGGCCGGGCCCCATCGGCGTGCAACAGCCGAGCAGCGGAGCGATGCAGAGCGTCACTCTCATCGCTTCCCAACGCCCCGTGGACCGCCTCGCGAACCACCGGATGAATGAACCATGGAGGCTCGTCACCCGCTAACACTTCGGCGCGAACGAGACCGGCAGCCAACGCCATCGCCACGGGCATCTCCAGGCCCGCGATCGACGCCGCGTGGCGCAGCGCGCAGCCGTCGCCCAGCACGGCAAGGGCGCGGGCCAGCCCCAGTGCGCGCGGATCCACGCGCCGCACTCCGGCCAGCACCCGCCGTGCCAACCCGCCGCGCGCGCCAGCCAGCAACGCAGCCAGATCGAGCTTCGTCAGCGGCCGGCCGTCCAGCTGGGCCGCGCGCAACAGTTCGGACAGGTAGAAGGGGTTGCCCCCGCTCGTGGCCCACGCCGCCGCGCACACATCATCAGCTATCCCGTCACCGAGAGTGGCGCGAACGATCTTGCCGACGGCAGCCTCACTTAGCAGGTCTGGGCGCACGACGGCCTGCGCCTCACCGAGCAGCACTTCGAGCACGTCGCCCGCGGGTGCCGAGGGGACAGGGCGTAGCGCGAGCAGGAGCGCGACCGCCGGACCGTCCATTCGCGGGGCGAGGTGAGCCAGACCGCGCAGCGATGCCGCGTCCGCCCAGTGCGCGTCATCCACCGCGATGAGCAGTCGGCGCCGGTCAGCGAGATTGACCGCCAGCCAATAGAGCCCGTGCAACACCGCGAACGACGTATCGAACGCCGAAGACTCGGTCGGACCTCCAAACAGTAGCGGTCGGATCGCGCCGGCCGGGCCGGCGAGCAGCTCGTCGCGTTCGCTCTCGGGAGCCGACGCCAACCGCCGCTCGAACAGCTGGCGCACCACCCCGAACGCGAACGCCGTCTCGAGGTCCGAGCCACGGGCACGTAGGACGTCTCGGCCTAGACCGCCCGCGCGCCGGCACGCTTCCTCCACGAGCGCAGTCTTGCCGATCCCCGCCTTACCCTCGAGCAGCACTACGCCGCCACGCTCCAGCAGCCCATCCACCGCCGCCAGCTCGCGCTCGCGTTCGAGCAGCGTCTGCACGACCACACTCTACGCCGCACACCCCCCGAATCGCCGCGGCGGGCGTGCCGCAAAGCGCGGATTGAGGTTAGGGTCGGGAGGTGCGGGTTGAGGCCGGCGCGCTCGCTCTCGATCCGGACGCGGCTTGGGCCCGTGGCCGGTTGAGTGGCGCTATCGCCGCTGTAGCGCACGCTGATCACGTAGCTGGGTGGGATCGGGTCGAGGTTGACCCCGAGCAGCAGCAGCGAGACGCGCGCCAGCGGCCACGGCTTACCTCACCGCGACGGAGCGCGCGGCTGTGCCGCCCGGGAGCTTGACGCTCACCAACACCCGCACGGCGCCGGTGGCGGCCGACCCAGTCTTCCGGTGGGATCGATCGTCCCCGGCTCTGGCGGGCCGGCTCGTCCTACGGGTGATGGTTGAGACCGCGCAAGACAGCGTCAGCGTCACGGTGGGGCGCTCGTAGCGCGATCCCGACGAGATCAAGATCCGCGGCTCTAACCGCCCGGACTGCCGCACGGTTAGCCGCGTCGTGTCCGGTGCTGAACATCTCGCGTGTGTAGAGCGCAATCGGAATGCCTCGCCGGTGGGCACGGTCCCGCAAGGTCTTGAGCTTCGATGCGTTGGCTTCGAAGATCAGCACCGGCTGCACGAGCAGCGGGAGGTATCGGTTGCTGTCGGCGTCGAAATAGTCCTCGCCGATCGCGTCCGGACCAGCAGCCGCAGTCACGCCACTGATCAGAAACGCACAAACGTTCAGGCGCTGCCAACCGGCCAGGTCGTCGCGCACGACGACTCCGACCTTCGTTTCGAAGTCGGTGACGGCCACGTCGAAAGAATCGCTGCGGAGCGCGGCGTGTGTCTTGAAGAAAATTGCGGGCTACGCAGCGGCGAACTGGCCCGGGGTCACGCCGACTGCTCGCCTGAAGGTGCGTGAGGTGAGGCTGGTCAGCGAACCCACACGCCGCCGCAACCCGGGCGATCGGCTCGCCTGCACTGAGCATCGCCCGAGCGCGGGCGACCCGCAGGTTGACCTGGAACGCGTGTGGCGTCAGTCCCGTCTGGTCACGAAAGCGCCGCACGAGTTCAAAGCGCGTCAGACCGGCAACCGAGGACAGCGTCGCCAATCGAACGCCTTGGTCCCAGTGCTCGGTCAGGTAAGCGCGTGCTCGGCGGACAGCTGCGTGTTCGGACTGGCCTCGCGCGGGTGCTGGCCTCGGACGCAGGTGGGGGTACAAAGCCTCGACAGCCGCCGCGATGGCTTCGTCGAGCTCAAGCCCGATCACCTCAGCGCCCAGCGCCGCATGCATGCGCAGCAGCGAGTCGCGAAGAGCTGGATCACGAAACACGACCCAGCGGGCCGCCCGGGGCGCGGGGGCGTCCAGTTCCTCCCACTCGTGCAGCAGCGCCGGGTCGAGATAAAGGACCTTGTATGCCCAGCCTTCGGGCACGGCGGCCATCCCGGTATGGACCGCCTCCGGCTCGAGTACGAATAGCTCTCCCCGGTTCGCACGCTGCTGCATCGTGTCGACCTCGAATCGAGCCGCGCCGTAGCACACGACCGCCACCGTCCAGGTCGGGTGGGAATGCGGGAGGTATGCGTGGTCAACAAAGCGCGCATGGAGTGCTTCGACGCCCGGCAGTCCCCGAGGGCGAAAGTACGTCGCAGACTCCACGATCGTCGAGAGTACTGCCACGCACCCGCCCGCTACCGCAGGCAGGAGATCACGAGTGCGCCGCGCAGACCTGGGCGACGCGCTCCGGGGGGGCGGTTCTCAGTGGACGCGGCGGTAGCGGATGTGAGTGGCCAGCGGCGAGTGGAGCACCTCGACCGGCTCGACGTCGAGGCTCCCGACGCCGTCGAATATCCGCTCTCCTGAGCCGAGCAGGACCGGGGCGAGGTCGAGCGTGAGCTCGTCGAGGACGCCGGCGGCGAGCGCCTGGCGGACGGTCGCGGCGCCGCCCGCGATGTCGACGCCGCGCTCGCCGGCAGTCTTGCGCGCCTGTGCGTAGGCGGCGTCGAAGCCGTCGGTGACGAAGTGGAACGTCGTGCCCCCGTCCATCTCGATCGGGTCGTGGGGATGGTGGGTGAGGACGAACACGGGCGCGTGGTAGGGCGGCTCGGATCCCCACCAGCCGTGCCACTCCTCGTCCCATGCGCCGCGGATCGGAGCGAACATGTTGCGTCCCATGACGTAGGCGCCGCGCGGTCGCATCAGCCAGCTTGTGGCCGTTTGGTCGGCGTCGTTGGCGCGCTCGTTCCCGAGGTGCCAGCGGTGCAGCTCGATCCCGCGCTTGCCGAGCGGGTCCTCGCGGCTCTGATCCGGGCCGGCCACGAAGCCGTCCAGCGAGATCGACATGTGGCAGGTGGTGTGGGGCATCGAAATTGTG
>JAFAZV010000146.1 GCA_019239445.1 Solirubrobacterales bacterium | reverse complement strand
CTGGCGGTACATGATCGACGCGACCCAACCCAACGCGGCCAGGAACACCAGCGAGATGGCTTGGATGGCGACGTTCGCGCCGCGCCCGCCGCCGGGGATGATGACCACCAGCGCCGCGATCGCGAGCACGATCAACACGTTGCGCAGATTCTTGTTGACCGCCATCAGGACCTAAGGGTACGACCTATGAGCCCAAGGTGATTAGGCTCGGCGGCTCCGCCGGCGGCTCGACAGGGCCCGGCGCCGCGGCGGGCTCGCTTGCAATCGCGCCACCTGCCACCGGCTCGGCGGCAAATCTGTACCCGACGCCGAAGTGCGTGTGCACGTAGCGCCATGCCGGCGAGGCCCGCTCGAGCTTCTGACGCAGCTTGCGCACGAACACATCCACCGATCGGTCGCCGCGTGCCATCGTGTAGCCCCACACGCGCTGGTAGATCTCCTCGCGCTCGAGAACGCGTCCCTCGGCGGCGGCGAGCTGGTAGAGCAGCTCGTACTCGCGGCGCGAGAGCCCGGCGGGCCGATCGCCGGCGTAGGCGTCAAATCGGTCTGGCCTGATCGCGAGCTCGCCCGCGACCCGGATCGCGTCCTCGCTCGGCGCCGCGCCGGCCTGCCGCCGGCGCAGGACAGCTTGAAGCCGCGCCACCAGCTCCTCGGGGTGACATGGCTTGGTGATCCAGTCATCGGCCCCCTCGCGCAGTCCCCGCACCCGATGGGCCACCGGAACGGGCCCGCTACAAACGAGCAGCGCGAGCCCGGGCAGCGCACGCGCTGTCCGGCCCAGGTAGTCCAGCCCCGTGAGTGCGGGGTTGACCAGCAGCGCGTGCAAACGCAGCGACGCGAGCTGCTCGGGCTCGGGGCTGTACGCGAACACCTCGCGCTGCCAGCGCAGCGCCATGAAGCGCCGGTCCAGCACGGCGAGCAGCCCGCTGTCATCGTCGATCAGCGCCACGCGGATGGGCGCATGGGCTGCCAGGGCCATTTGTGCGCGAGTTTAGAGCCGCGCCTGGACGGGCTAACCCCCCGCCGCCTCCCAGCGCTCGTACAACTGGTCGACGGCGCGCTTGGCCGCCGCATGCCGAGCTTGCGATTCAGCCGATTTTTTAGGGGTGGACCATGCGGATGGTGCGGAAAGTTCGTCCTCGAGCGCTCGGAGCTCAGCTTCGGCCACCTCGATGTCGCGCTCCAGCTGCCGCTCGGCGCCGGCGGAAGACGATCGCGCGCCGGCGGAGGACGATCGGGCGCCCACGCCAGCCTTGGCACGGCGTGGCCTAGGCGGCGCGGCACTCGCCGCCGGCTTGGTCTCGCGCGCCTCGCGAGCGCGCAGGTACTCAGGCCAGCCGCCGACGTAGCTGCGCAAAGTCCGACCCTCGAGCGCGATCGTTCGCGTGCCGACGGCGTCGAGCAGCGCGCGGTCGTGGGAGACGAGCAGGACGGTGCCCTGAAACTCACGCAGCGCCTGCTCGAGGGCCTCTCGGCTCTCGAGATCGAGGTGGTTGGTGGGCTCGTCGAGGATCAGCGCGTTCGCGCCGGAATGCACGAGGATGGCCAATGACAGCCGTCGGCGCTCGCCCCCGGACAGCCCGTCCAACGGCTTCTCCGCCTCTTCGCCGGAGAACATGAACCGCCCAAGCAGCGCGCGCGCCTTATTCGGCGTCAAGCCGGTGGCGCGGGTTGTTGCCTCGAGCACGGTACGCGCCGTGCCATGGGAGAGCTCGTCGGCGTGCTGGGATAGATATCCGACCTTGACGTTGTGCCCGCTGCGCAGCTTCCCGTGGTCGAGCTCGCGCCGGCCGGCAAGCGTTTCGATCAGCGTCGTCTTGCCGACGCCGTTGGCGCCGACGAGCGAGACATGCTCCCCGCGTTCGAGCCACAGCTCGGCGTCGGCGAGCAGCGGCTTGTCGCCCGCCGCGAGCTGCGCTTCCTCGAGCTCAAACACGACCCGGCCGCTGCGCTCAGGCGGCTTGAACGCGAACTCGAGCCCGGCGCCTTCGTTCGGCCCCCGCGTCAGCCGCTCCATCCGCGCGAGCTTCTTCACCCGCGACTGTGCCTGGCGAGCGCGCGTGCCGGCGCGAAACCGGGTGACGAAGCGCTCGAGGCGCTCGATCTCCGCCTGCTGGCGCTCGATCGCGCGGCCGAGGGCAAGCTCACGCGCCGCGCGCTCCCGGCGCCACACGTGCCATGGCCCGGCGAAGAACTTCCCCCGTCCCGCCTCGAGCTCGAGCACCGAGGTCCCGACCGCCTCGAGGAACCAGCGGTCGTGAGCGACGAGGACGATCGCGGCGTCGAGCCCGTTCAGGTGCTGCTCGAGCCACTCGAGCGAATCGATGTCGAGGTGGTTGGTCGGCTCGTCGAGCAGCAGCAGGTCCGGACCGCCAGCCAGCGTGCGAGCAAGCGAGGCGCGGGTCAGCTCACCGCCCGAGAAGGTGCTCAGCGGCCGGTCGAGATCGGCGTCGTCGTGGAAGCCGAGGCCGTGGAGCGTCGCCAGCGCCCGCTCGCGCCAGGTGTAGCCGCCGGCGTGCTCGAGCCGGGCTTGCACCTCCGCGTAGCGGCCCAGCGTGCCGTCATCGTGTGCACCCGCCGCCATCGCCTGCTCGAGCTCGGCCAGTTGCTGTTCGAGTGCCACGAGCTCGCGCGCGCCGCTCAGCACGTACTCGCGCAGGGTCAGCTCGCGCTCGCGCGGTGGTCGCTGGTCGTGGAGCGCGACTTTCGTGTCCTTGGCCAGTACGAGCTCGCCGAAGTCGA
>JAFAZV010000150.1 GCA_019239445.1 Solirubrobacterales bacterium | reverse complement strand
GATCGCGGCCGCGTCCGGCGGGCGCTCCGGCTCTTCGAGCTCCGGCAGCTCTTCTGCTTCCTCCTCCTCCTCCTCGAGCGCGCGCAATTCGTCCGCCAAGACAGGTTGCTCGGGAGCCCCGAGCGCGAGAAGCTCGGGTATGCGCAGGAAATCCGTCCGCAACGCCTCGAGCGTCGACGGCGTGTAGAGCGCTGCGGCGGGGTGATACAGCGGGTACAGCCGCACTGCGCGGTGCCCGATGATCAGCTCCTCGAGGCGGCCGTGCAAGCGCGAGATGCCGGTGTTGTCCGCGCGCAGCAGCTTGGTCGAGAAGTTGCCGAGCGTGCAGATCACAACCGGCTCGATCAGATCGACCTGCCGGCGCAGGTAGTCCTGGCAGGCCTCGATTTCATTCGGGTGCGGGTCGCGGTTGTTGGGGGGGCGGCACTTGACGGTGTTCGCCACGAACACCTCCCGGCGGTCGAGGCCGATCTCGAGCAGCAGCTTGTCCAGCAGCTTGCCCGCCTGGCCCACGAACGGCAGGCCCTGGCGATCCTCGTTCGCTCCCGGCGCCTCGCCGATGAACATCAGGTCGGCGTTGGCGTTGCCGGCGCCGAAGACGACCGTGGTGCGCGTCTGGTGAAGCGGGCACCGGACGCACTCGCGTGCCTCCTCGTAAACCGCCTTCAGCAACTCGCGACGCTCGCCGGCGCTCCTCACTGTCAGCGATGCTAAACGCTCCTGGCGACGACGCCGCTGGGCCCCGGCCAGAGGAAACGGTTCTCTGCCCTCGCAGCGAAGAATTTGCGCTCGCGCGGGTAACATCGTCTCAGGCCGTCACCCGCCGGGGACGGACCTTCCGACTGACTGTCTCAACAACACCAAACCGACCGGTATCTCGAGATGCGGGAACTGGAACGGGATTTCACCTTCGACTCCCTTGCGCTCACACCCCTGGCCGTCATCGGCCGGGGCCGCCTCGGAAACGCCCTCGCCCGAGCGTTTCCTGAGGCCGGGATCCCCGTCGCCGGGCCACTCGGGCGTGGGGAGGAGATCCCCCGGGTCGATGCTGTGCTGCTTTGCGTGCCCGATGCCGAGATCGCGCGCGTCGCCGCACGAGTTCCGCAAGGGTCGCTGGTAGGCCATTGCTCAGGAGCGACCCGGCTCGACGCGCTGTCCCCGCACGAGGGCTTCTCACTGCATCCGCTGATGACCGTCACAGCGCGAGGCGCCAGCTTTGCCGGCGCCGGAGCGGCGATCGCCGGAACCACGCCGCGCGCGCGTCGCTTCGCCGCCGGCTTGGCTTTGGCGCTTCGGATGGTGGCGGTCGAGGTGGCCGAAGACGACCGAGCCCGCTACCACGCCGCCGCCTCGATCGCGTCGAATTTCCTGGTCACGCTCGAAGCGGCGGCCGAGCGGCTCGCCGGCGGCGTCGGCGTCGAGCGACACCTGCTGGTTCCGCTCGTTCGAGCCGCGGTTGAGAACTGGGCGCAGCTCGGAGGCGACGGAGCGCTGACCGGGCCTGTAGCCCGCGGCGACGAAGCCACGGTGGCGGCACAACGGAGCGCAGTGGCCGAGGCCGCGCCCGACCTGGTGGCGCTGTTCGACGCGCTCGTCGCGGCCACCCGGACCCACGCTGCGCGCCTGCGCGAGCCGGAGCGGCAAGCGGCATGAAAACGATCCGCAGCGTGAGCGAGCTGCGCGACGCCCTGCGCGAGCACCGCCGCGCCGGCCACCGGATCGGCCTCGTACCGACGATGGGCGCATTTCACGAGGGACACCTGTCTCTGATGCGGCGCGCGCGTGAGCAGTCTGACGTCGTCGTCGTTTCGCTGTTCGTCAACCCGGCGCAGTTCAACGAGGCGACCGACCTCGATGCCTATCCGCACGACGAGGCTCGCGACGCGGCGCTGGCGGACGAGCTCGGGGTTGACTTTCTGTTCGCCCCACCCGCCGGCGAGGTCTATCCGCCCGGATTCGCCACCAAAGTGGTGATCAGCGGGATCACTGAGACGCTCGAAGGCGAGCACCGCGGCCGCGCCCATTTCGACGGCGTCACCACGGTCGTGGCCAAGCTGTTCAACATGGTCGGGCCGGACGTCGCTTACTTCGGGCAGAAGGACGCTCAGCAGGCGCGGATCGTGAAGCAGCTCGTGCGCGACCTGGACATGCCGCTCCGCATCGAAGTCTGCGAAACCGTCCGCGAGCGTGACGGCCTCGCCATGTCGAGCCGCAACGTCCTGCTCTCCGCGGAAGAGCGCCACCGGGCAGCCGCGCTGAACCGGGCGCTCGAGGCGATCGACCGCGGATACGCCAGCGGATCACGGGACCCGGCGGAGCTGATTCGCCAGGCCCGGGCGGAGCTCGAGGCAGCCGGCATCGAGCCCGACTATCTCGAGCTCGTCTCGCCCGCCACGCTGGCGCCGCTCGCCGAGGTCAACGGCGAAGCGTTGGCCCTGGTCGCAGCGCGCGTCGGCAAGACCCGCCTGATCGACAACCACCGAATCGGGAGCGACGCGGGACCCCGCGCCCCCGCCACCCAACACCGCCATTAGGAGACAAGCTTCCATGTCCGCCACCCCGCGAACATCCGTGCCCAGCAGCCTCGAGGCGCCGTTGCCGATGACGCTGCCCCGCCTGGCCGAGAAGAAGCGACTCGGCGAGCCGATCGTGATGGTCACCGCCTATGACTACCCCTCGGCCCAAGTGGCCGAGGAGGCCCAAGTCGACGTGGTCCTGGTCGGCGACTCGGGCGCCATGACCGTGCTCGGCTACCCCTCCACCGTCCCCGTCTCCACCGACGAGATGTTGATGCTGGCTTCCGCCGTGCGGCGCGGCCTGACGACGCCATTGCTCGTCGGCGATCTGCCCTTCGGCTCCTACGAGGCTTCCGATGAGCAGGCGATCGCCACCGCCCAGCGCTTCGTCAAGGAGTCAGGCTGCGACGCGGTGAAGCTCGAGCGCGGGGGAACGAGCGTCCAGCGGGCCCGCGCGATCGTCGACGCCGGGATTCCGGTCATGGGTCACGTCGGCCTGACGCCTCAGACCGCGACCGCGCTCGGCGGCTACCGCGCCCAGGGCCGGAGCGCCGACCGAGCGCTGCGCGTGGCGCACGATGCCCTGGCGCTGCAGGCGGCAGGCTGCTTCGCGATCGTCTTCGAAGCGATCCCCGCGGCGGTCGCCGAAGCCCTGACGCCGCGGCTCGAGATCCCGGTCATCGGCATCGGCGCCGGCAGCGCCACCGACGGCCAGGTCCTCGTGTTCCACGACTTGCTCGGCGTCTATGACGGCCTCGCGCCCCGGTTTGCCAAGCGCTACGCCGAAGTCAAAGCGCAGATGGTCGCGGGCGTGGCCGAGTACGCGGCCGAGGTGCGTAGCCGAGCCTTCCCGGGCCCCGAGCACGCTTACTCGATCGACGAGCACGAGCTCGAGCAGTTCCGCCTCGTTCTCGCCGGCTCGTAGGCCGGCAGCGCCCCCGCTCGTGGGCATCGCGCCGCGCCGACGGTAGACCGGGCGGCACCACCGCGCATCGGCGCCGCGCGACCACGGGTCCTCGCCGCCGGTCACTACCATCCCGCGGGTGCCGCGTCTGGCCAACGTCTTCGCCCCTCGGGACCGGGTGTACTTCGAGTTGTTCGAGGAGGCAGGCCAGAACGTGCTGCACGCCGCGAACCTGCTCGACCGCCTGCTCGCCACCTATCCGGATCACCGGGAGCTCGCCCAGGAGATCCTCGCGTGCGAGCACGAGGGCGATCGCATCACGCACGACATCATCGACCGCCTCAACCACACGTTCGTCACCCCGATCGACCGCGAGGACATCCTCGCCCTGGCCTCCGCGCTCGACGACATCGTCGATTGGACAGAGGAGGTGGCCGACTATCTGGGCCTGTACAAGATCGAGGCGCCGATGGATCAGGCGATCCGGCTCGCGCGCGTGCTCAAGGATGCCTGCGGTCAGATCGCGGAGGCGGTCCCGCGGCTGCGCGGGTTTCGCGACATCTCGCATTACACGGTCGAGATCAACCGGCTCGAGAACGAGGGTGACCGGATCACCCGCGAGGCGATGGCCTCGCTGTTCGACGGCGGCATCGACCCGATGGTCGTGATCCGCTGGAAGGACCTGTTCGAGCGTCTCGAAGCCGCGATCGACGCCGCCGAGCACGTGGCCAACATCCTCGAAGGCATCGTCATCAAGAACTCGTAGGTCGCCGCCGCCGGGTGAGGCGGCACACGGGCTCCGAGAAGCGAGGATTGGCGATCTGGTTCGGACTTTCCGAACCAGATCGCCATTGCCGCGGCGAATGTCTTCGGTCGCGCGTCTACCCGCC
>JAFAZV010000145.1 GCA_019239445.1 Solirubrobacterales bacterium | reverse complement strand
TGAGGTGTTGCGGGTGATCGATTCGTTGCAGTTGACGGCGGATCACAAGGTCTCGACGCCGGTGAATTGGCAGCCGGGGGAGGATGTGATCATCGCTGGTTCGGTGTCCGATGATCAGGCGCGCGAGTTGTTCGGGGAGTGGGTGGCGCCGAAGCCGTACATCCGGATCGTGCCAGACCCCAAGGAAAAGGTCCCCTCCTAAACGCGGAAGGCGCGGGGCGGATCATCGCGCTGCTCTGGTGAGAAATGGCCCGCCCGGCCCCGCTGATCCCGCTCGGCTACGGGAAGTTCGTGCGCGCTGATCGCGTGTACGCGCTGGTGCCGCTCGAGGGGCCGGATCGCGGCGATGGACGGCGCACGCTGGTACACGTGGAGGGGATCGAGGAGCCGTTGATCGCGTCTCGGTCGGAGGGCGCGATCGCGCGCGACCTTGCTGTCGCGCTCGGGCAGCAGCCTCGCGGTCGCCATGAGGTCGAGGGCCAGGCGTCGCTGTTCTGAGCGGCGCGTGGCTTGCGTGCACGGCATCAGGCTTCGGGGCGTAGGCTCGAGTCGTGGCTCGACAGGTCGTGCTGCTTCGCGGCATCAACCTCGGCTCGCGCAATCGTGTTCCGATGCCGGCGCTGCGCGAGCAGCTCGAGGGCGCCGGGCTACGCGACGTCCGCACCTACGTGCAGAGCGGCAACGTCGTGCTCAGCAGTGACGCCTCAGCGCCCGAGCTGGCTGCGCAGTGCGAGCAGGTGCTCGCCGACGCCTTCGGGCTCGACGTCCCGGTCGTCGTGCGCACCCGCAGGGAGCTCGCCGGCGTGGTGAAGCGCGACCCACTGGGAAAGGTGGCCGAGAACCCGAAGCTCTACCAGGTGACGTTCCTGGCCCAGGAGCTCGAACCCGAGCGCGTCGAGGCCCTCGCCGAGGTTGCGCGCCCTCCGGAGCGACTGGTGGCGAGCGGGCGCGAGCTGTATGCCTGGCACGCCAATGGCATCGCGCGCTCGAAGCTAGCGGCGAGAATTGCCGACGCACGTCTCGGCGTGGTCGCGACGACCCGCAACTGGACCACGGTTACGACCTTGCTGCAGATGGCGCAGGAGGAACCGGGATGAGCAGCCGAGCGCAGGAGCTGGTTCGGCGCTACGTGGTCGTCGACGTCTTCACCGAGGCTCCGCTCGAAGGCAATCAGCTGGCGGTGTTCGCGGACGGCAGCGACCTGAGCGACGAGCTGATGCAGCGGACCGCGCGCGAGATGAATCTGTCCGAGACGGTGTTCGTGTTGCCGCCGGTGAGCGCCGAAGCCGAGGCGCGCGTGCGAATCTTCACCCCAGGCGCCGAGCTTCCGTTCGCCGGTCACCCCGTGCTCGGGACCGCGTTCGTGCTCGGAGCAGAGCGGGGACTCGAGCTGGTGCGCCTGGAGACCGGCGCCGGCGTGATCCCGGTGGCGCTGCAGCGGGAGGCCGAGCGGATCGTGTTCGGCGAGATGGAGCAGCCCGTCCCGCAGGCTGAACCATTCGAGCACGCTGCGGAGCTACTGCGCGCACTCGGGTTGGCGCGTTCCGAGCTGCCGGTCGAGGCATATCGCAACGGCCCTCGCCACGTGTACGTCGCGGCGGCGAGCGAGGCCGCGGTGGCGGCGGTGGCGGCGGACCTGAACGCGCTGGCGGCACTCGGACCGCTCGGTGTCAACGTCACGGCGGGCGGGGGCGGACGGTTCAAGACCCGCAACTACGCACCCGGACTCGGGGTCCCGGAGGATCCCGCCACTGGCTCGGCGGCAGGACCGCTGGCCATTCACCTGGTGCGTCATGGGCGCGCCAGGTTCGGCGAGCGGATCGAGATCCGGCAGGGAATCGAGATCGCCCGGCCGTCGGTGCTGTACGCACGCGTTGAAGGATCGCCGGAAGAAGGCGTCCGACGCGTGCTCGTCGGCGGCTCGGCGGTGATCGTGGCTCGCGGCGAGTACCGGCTGCGCTAGCTGGCAGGACCCACCGCTTCGGCTTGCGAAAGCCGGCACCAGCCTGAGAGGATCCCGGTCGCGTGCCCGGATTCGAGCTCACCGCCCGCCAGCACCGAGCGCTCGAGGAGATCTGCGACGCCTTCTGTCCCGGGGGCAACGGGCTGCCGAGCGCGCGGGCGCTCGGGGTGGCCGATGCCGTGGTCGCGGCGGTCGCACTGAACCCGCGCGAGGGTGAGCGCCGGCAGCTGGCGGCGCTGCTCGGTCTCTGGGACAGCCGCCCGCTCGGAGTTCTCGGGGGAGCGGGCGTGAACCGCTTCAGCGAGCTGCCTCGCGAGCAGCGCGAGCGCGTGCTGCTGGCGTGGGGAGAGTCCCGCGCGCCGCAGCGCCGGGCCGTCTTCCAGGCGCTCCGGCGCGCGGCGCTGCTGTTCTATTACATGCTGCCCGGGCGTGACGGGACCCGGAACCCGGTTTGGGATGCGATCGGCTACGACGGGCCGCTCGGCCCACTGGAGAGCGCCCCGGCCAAGCCGCTCCCGATCACGCCCGTCGATCACGACCAGCGGCTCGAGTGTGACGTCGTGATCGTTGGCTCGGGTGCCGGCGGTGGCGCCGCGGCGGGCGTGCTCGCCGGAGCCGGGCTCGACGTGATCGTCGTCGAGTCGGGCGACTACTACGACGATCAGGATTTCGACGGCTCGGAGTACGGTGCTCTGACGCGGTACTACATGGGTGCGCCGAGCGCCAGCCACGACCAGAGCGTTGCGCTGCTCGCTGGCTCCTGTCTTGGTGGCGGCACGGTCGTCAACTACTCGACGTCGTTTCGGACGCCCGAGGAGGTTCGCTCGGAATGGGCGTCGCACGGCGTGCCGGCCTTCACCTCAGCCGAGTACACCGCGAGCCTCGACGCGGTCTGCGAGCGGCTCGGCGTAAGCCAGGAGTACAACGAGCCTCCCACGCGCGAGCAGAAGCTTCAGGCCGGATGCGTCAAGCTCGGCTGGCATGTCGACGCGATGCCTCGTGGCGTGCGCAACTGCGCCCAGGGCAAGGAATGCGGATATTGCGGACTCGGCTGTCGGGTCGGCGCGAAGCAGTCGGGGCTCAAGACCTGGCTGTCCGATGCCGGGCAGGCCGGCGCGCGAATGATCGTGCGTACACGGATCGAGCGCGTGCTCGTGCAGGGCGGCGCCGCGCGCGGCATCGCCGGCACGACCGTCGAGGGCCATCACCTCGTCGTTCGCGCGCGCGCCGTCATCGTGGCCTGCGGGGCGATTCACACTCCTGCGCTCCTGCGCCGTTCGGGCCTGCAGAACCCGAACATCGGCAAGTACCTCAAGCTTCATCCCGCGACCGCGGTGTGGGGCGTCTACGACGAGGAGCTCAAGCCGTGGGAGGGTGTCATGCAGGCGCTGTATTCCGATCAGCACCGCGATCTGCACGACGGGTACGGCCTCAAGTACGAGACCGCCGCCAGCCACCCCCACCTGTTCATCGCCTTCAGCCCGTGGCGCGGCGCCCGCGAGCACTTCGCGCTGATGGAAGGGCTGTCCAACACGGTGCCGATGGGAGTGCTCCTGCGCGACCGTGACGGCGGCGAGG
This sequence comes from Solirubrobacterales bacterium, assembly GCA_019239445.1. Classification (GTDB taxonomy): domain Bacteria; phylum Actinomycetota; class Thermoleophilia; order Solirubrobacterales; family Solirubrobacteraceae; genus Palsa-465. The sequence goes on along the minus strand of JAFAZV010000145.1, from coordinate 1,502 downwards.
TTCGAGTCGGCCGCGACGGCGAGCCGGTGGTGCGCTACAAGCTCTCGCCGTTCGACGCTGCGCACGTGCGCACGGGCATCGACGGCGCGGCGCAGATCCACGAGGCCGCGGGCGCGCAACGGATATACGCGCCGCAGAACAGGTGGGTCCACTACGAGCCGGGTCGCGGCAGCCGCGAGCGCTTCATGTCCGAAGTCGACGCCGCCGGCTACGGTCCCGGGCAGCTGATGCTGGGCTCGTTCCACATCATGGGCTCCGCTCGCATGGGCGGCTGGCCTGCCACCTCGGCCTGTGACCCTACGGGCCAGACGTGGGACGTGCGCGATCTATACGTGTTCGATGGCTCCTCGTTTCCGACCGCGTCCGGGGTCAACCCGCAGATCTCGATTCAAGCCATCGCTCACCTCGGGGCCCGCGGCCTCGCAGCGCGGTTGACATAACAGCTCCGGGGGCAGCTCCGGCGCGGGAGTGCGGCCAGACGCCGGCACCACCCGCTATCTTTGCCGCGGTGACAGAGCGCCGCCCGCGCCACAAGCGCAGACGCCGGGGGCCACAGCCATCCACGCTTTTGGGGATCGTGGTGCTGCTGGCTGCCGCTGGCGCCGGCGCGGTGGTCATTGCACTCACCCGTCCCAGCGGAGGCGGTGGGTCCGCGAACGCCACCGCGGCCACCTCAGCCGGCACTCCGGCGGCGGGCGGCCACGCGAGCGCGAGCCCGACTGGCCCCGCGCACCGCCACCACGGCGCAGCGAGCGGCCATGCCGACACTGACTCGAGCCTGGTCAATGCGGCACTTCATCGCTCGAGCTTCGTCACCGCCGGCATCCCCCGCCACCGCGTCATGGCGCTGACGTTCGACGACGGCCCCGGTCCATATACCCCGGCGATCGTGCGCACGCTGGTTCGCACGAACACGCCGGCGACGTTCTTCATCGTCGGCCAGTCGCTGACCGACTTCAGCTCCGCGCTCGAGTCCGAGTTGCGCCACGGCTTCGACATCGGAGATCACACGGAGAACCACGCCTGGCTGATCCATCTCGACGAGTCCGGGCAGCTCGCGCAGATCCGCGATGCCGCCAGCCGCCTCGAGCGGCTCGGCGCCCCTGCGCCGCGTCTGTTCCGCCCCCCGTACGGCGCGTTCGACACCACGACACTGGCACTCCTGCATCGCATGCGGATGTTCATGGTGCTGTGGTCGATCGATCCCGGCGACTGGCGACGGCCCGGCACGGACGCGATCGTCTCGGGCGTCCTCTCGCACGCGCAGCCGGGCGCCGTCGTGATCCTGCACGACGCCGGCGGGGATCGGAGCCAGACCGTGGCCGCGCTACCGGCGATCATCAACGGCCTGCGCCGCCGGCACTACGACCTGGTCACGGTGCCGCGGCTGCTGGCGCTCGATCCGCCGCCGCGCCACCAGCAGGCTCCGCATCTAAGCGGCGTCTAGGTCTCGACTCGCCCGCTGTCGTCCCGTTGTCCGGGGCGGCCCGCGGTGGGATACT
>JAFAZV010000093.1 GCA_019239445.1 Solirubrobacterales bacterium | reverse complement strand
TGGGCACGTGGCCCGCGCTGCTGGCTGCCGCCTCGCTCGTCGTTGACTACGTGCTCACCGTCGCGGTCAGTCTCGCCGCGGGGGCGGCCAGCCTCGGCAGCGTCTTTCCGTCGCTCGCTCACCACCTGCTGCTCGTATCGCTGATCGGCCTGGCGCTGTTGACGGTGGTGAACATGTTCGGCCTGAGCGAATCCGCGAAGCTGCTCATGGCGCCGACGGCGGTGTTCATCGTGAGCATCTTCGCGATCATCGCCGTCGGGCCGTTCCGTCCCCACCCGCTGGCGCAGATCGGCACCGCGCTGCCGCTCAAGGCGACCGAGGGCCTCAGCATCGTGCTGATCCTCAAGGCGTTCGCGGCCGGATGCTCGGCGGTGACCGGAGTGGAGGCGATCGCCAACGGAGTCCCGGCGTTTCGCGAGCCGCGGGTGCGTACGGCCCAGCGGACGGAGATCCTGCTCGGCGCGATCCTGGCCGCCATGCTGATCGGCCTCTCGATCCTGGCCCGTGCCCACCATGTCGAACCACGCGGCGGCGTCACCATCCTCGCGCAGATGACCGCGGGGGCGTTCGGGACCGGCTGGCCGTTCTACGTGTCAAACCTGGCGGTGACGCTGGTGCTCGGCCTGGCCGCCAACACCAGCTTCGGCGGTCTGCCGGTGCTGATGAGCCTGCTGGCGCGCGACCACCGTCTGCCGCACATGTTCTACCTGCGGGCCGAGAAGCCCGTGTTCCGCCATGGGATCGTTGCGCTGGCGTTGGCCTCGCTGCTGATCCTGATCGCGGTCAACGCGGAGACGAACCGGCTGATCCCGATGTTCACGATCGGCGTGTTCATCGGCTTCACGATCAGCCAGGTCGGTCTGGTCAAGCATTGGATCACGACGCGCGCCTCGCGCTGGCGCGCTCGCGCGCTGCTCAACGGCGCCGGCGCTGCGATGACCGCGCTCGCCGTGGTCGTGTTCCTCTCGACCAAGTTCCTCGCCGGGGCGTGGGTGGTCGTGATCGCGATCCCGCTGATGATGCTGCTGTTCTGGCAGACGCAGCGCTACTACGCGCACGTGGCGCAAGAGCTGAAGCTGGGGCGCACGCCGCCCCACCCGCGCAAGCGCGAGAGCATCGTGGTCGTGCCCACGTCAAGCGTGAACCTGCTCACCGAACGCGCGGTGGCGGCTGCGCTGTCGCTGGGCGACACGGTGGTCGCGGTCGCCGTGGCCGGCGATGAGGAGGAGTCCGCGCAGGTCAAGCGCGAGTGGGACGACTGGGACCCGGGCATACCGATCGAGGTGCTGCTCGATCCCCGCCGCTCGCTCGTGCGCACCGTGCTTCGCTACGTCAAGGCGGTGGAGAACGAGGACGCGACGATCACGGTGCTGATCCCGGAGGTGGTGCCGCGCAAGCGGCGTCACGAGATCCTCCACAACCAGCGGGGGCGGCTGCTCGAGGCGGTGCTGAAAGCGAGAACCGAAGTGGTTATCGCGGCGCTGCCGCTACATCTCCACGACTAGGGCGCATCAGGCGGAGGTGAACGCCGTCGCGGCTGGCTGTCAGGGCTCGGGTGAGTGGGCGGCGGTGCGGCCGCCTTCGGGCCCCGGCCCGCGACGGGGCGACCTGCTTGCCGTTGCGGTCCGGACGCAGGACGACGATCTCGCCGGGCGCGTAATTGAGCAGCCAGGCAACGTCGTCGGCATCGAAGCCCGGCTGGCCCTGGGCCGCGGCGGCGATCACCATGCGGTCGAACCGCTCGCCGGCGAGCGTCTCCCGGAGCCCGTGACGGTAGGTCCGCCCGCGTTCGATCCGCGCGTCCACAGGAACACCGAACTGCGCCGCCCGCTGCTCGATCGCCTCCTGCAGCGGGATCGCGAGCCCGCACTGCCGAGGCAGGGGTGCATCGAGAGGAAGGTTGAGCGGAACCCGAGCCAGGAAGATCGGCACGAGCGTCGCCTCCTCGGCCGCAGCCAGCCGAAGCGCAGCATCCAGGGCCCGCGGCGAGAGCCCGTTGGTGACGAACGGGAACAGGATCCGTCGCGTTCGCGACGGCGGCGTACCGCCGGCCGGGCGGCCGCGCCGGCCGGCCAGCACCGCGGCGAGCGCCGCTACGGCGATCGCGAGCAGAATCGAGAGCACGATTATCAGTAACGTCATGACCCTTCCTTGTTCTTTATTGAGCGGTCGGCGACGATCCGCAGATCAACGCCGGGCAGCACGTCCAGGAGCCGGAACGCCAGCGCGGGCGAGGTCAGTCTCCGCAGCGCGCCGCGCGGCTGGGGAGTGCCCATCAGCAGGTAGGTCGTGCCGCGATCTCGCGCTACGCGTTGAGTGGTGAGGGCAACGTCGTCGCCACGTTCGACGAGCAGATGCGCGCCTAGCACGCTGGCCAGCTTGCGCAGCGCATCGAGCTGCTCCTGCTCGCTCGCCGTAGGGTCGTGATCGGCCACCCACAGCAGGTCGAGCTCGGCACCGAGGCGCTGGGCCGAGCGCCACGCCCGCCGCACGACGCGCTGTGACTTGGGCTGCGGCTTGACCAGCGCGAGCAGGCGTTCGCCCACCGCCTGCGGCACGGCGGCATCGATCAGCCGCTCCTCGCCTGGCCTGGCTGCCGGCTCGGCCGGCAGGCGCTTGGCCTCCACTTCCTCAGCCACCTGCCGGAGCGCGACCTCGCGCAGGGCGGACAGGTTCTCGACCTTGAAGAAGTTGTTCAGCGCCGACTGGATCCGCTCGCCCGGGTAGACCCTGCCCGCGCGCAGCCGCTCGATCAGCGACTGCGGTGTGATGTCGATCAACACGACTTCGTCCGCCGCGCCGACGACGGCGTCCGGCACGGTCTCTCGGACCCGGATTCCGGTCAGCTCGGCGACCTGATCGTTGAGGCTCTCGAGATGCTGGACGTTGACGGTCGAGAACACGTCGATGCCGGCCGCGAGGATGTCTTCGATGTCTTCGTAGCGCTTGGCGTGCTCGACGCCGGGGGTGTTGGTGTGCGCGAGCTCGTCGATCAGCGCCAGCTCTGGCGCGCGGCGCAGCACCTCCTCGACGTCCATCTCCTCGAGCTCGGTGCCGCGATAGCTCACGCGCCGGCGCGGCACCACCTCCAGCCCGACTGCCTGGGCCAGCGTCTCAGCTCGTCCGTGCGGCTCCAGGTAGCCGATCACGACGTCGCGCCCCGCCTCTGCCTCGGCCTGGCCCTCCTGCAGCATCCGGTAGGTCTTGCCCACCCCGGCGGCCATGCCCAGGAAGATCTTGTAGTGCCCACGCGCCGCGGCATCCATCTCGCTGGATCTTGCCG
>JAFAZV010000386.1 GCA_019239445.1 Solirubrobacterales bacterium | reverse complement strand
TCCCGCTGCATCGGTTCGGTGACGTAACTGTGAAGCTCCATGACGCTCCGCTCGAGGATCTGTCCCGGTGCGAGATCGACGCCCTCCACGGCCAGGCGCGGGGCGATTTCGTTCCATATCCATTCATCCGAGAACTCATCCGCAGATCTGCCAGGCTCAATCTGGAGGTAGAGCCGGGACACGGTCTGGCTCCTGAGCATGTGTGCGGCGAAGCCGTCAGGGTGAAGCCCGTAGACCCCATAGTCGCCGGACGGCGGCACGGCGGCGAGAAACGCGAGCCACGCCGCGCCGAAGTCCACGCCGCAGGTCGCTCCAGCGAGCGCGCGCCGGGATACGCCGTGGAAGCCATCACAGCCGAGCACGAAGTCGCAGGAGACCTGATTGCCGTCGCCCAGCACGATCAGCGGCGGCCCGGCAACGCGGATCTCGGCAACGGGGCACTCGAAGGTGACCTCGCCGCCGCGCGTGCGCAGCGCATCGATCATGTCCGCCACCAGGAGCTGCTGCGGGTAGACGTGGTGCCGGAAGCCACTGAGCGCGGTGTAGTCGAAGACATGCCGGACACCGCTCCGGCGGAACTCGCACGCCTCGCTGGTGATGCCGCGGGCGTGCAGCCCCTCCGCGAGCTCGTATCGATCGAGCAGCGCGACCGTCTGCGCTTCAATCAGTCCGGCTCGAGCCCGGGCCCGGGTTGCCTCCTCCGAGGACCGCTCGAACACCGCGCAATCAACGCCGGCCTGGACGAGCGCGTTGGCGGCCAGGAGACCCGCCGGACCAGCACCAACAACGGCGACGTCAACTTTCACGTTCACCCCCTTCGTTCGCCAACAGTATGAGCCGGAGCGCTCAGCAGTTGGAGAATGCTCGGCGTGCGCGGAGGCTGCCCTGCGGCAGCGGACCGGGCTCAGACCGGTAGCAACGTAGCGCGCAGTGCGGTCAACAGCTTGCGGGGGTTGGGCACCACCACGCGCCCTGGCTGCTGGCCGTAGCCTTGCCTCTCGATCTCGCGGAGGATCTCGCGGTACAGCGTCGCGGCAAGGGTGATTGCGCCGCGGCCGCGTCGCAAGAGGCCGATTCCGGCCATGCCGTCCTCGTAGAGCTCATCCGCGCGAGCGATTTGAGCGCGCACGAGTGCCCCCCGGCGTCCCGGCTCGAGCGAGCCGCCATGTCGCGCGAGCGCCTCGTCGGAGATATAAACGCGCCCTGACTCCGCGTCCTCGTCGATGTCGCGCAGGATGTTCGTTCGCTGCATCGCCATCCCGAGGGCTCCCGCAGCGGGGTACGCCTCCAGCTCGTCGCGAACTCCGAGCAGCGAGGCCAGCACGATCCCGACCGTGCCGGCGACCCGATAGCAGTAGCGCTCGAGCTCGCGCTCGGTGGCGAAGCGAGCCCCGGCCAGATCTTGATCCATCGCGACGCAGAAGTCACCCACCGCTTGGCGCGGCAACGGATAGCGCCGAGCCAGCGACTCCAGCACGATCACCTCGGGCGTCGGCTCGCGAGCGGCCTCTTCGGCCCATCGCGCGACTGCTCGCACGCGCTCCGGTGCGTCCGAGGCGCCCTGATCGACGAGGTCGTCGAGGGCGCGGAAGACCAGGTACAGCAGGTAGACGTCATCGCGTACGTCATTCGGGAGAAGCCGACAGGCGAAGGCAAACGTGGTTGCCTTCTGCTCGGTCACGAGCTGCGCCCGGCGCCGGAGCTGCCGGACTGCATCGACATCGGCGAGCCTTGGGGTCGGTAGTACGCCTACCGCCATCTCAAAGGCTCCAGGCTGGCTCGCGGAGTCCAGCGTCGGCAGCGATCAACGCCGCGGTCACCGAGGCCCCGAGCAGGACTCCGGGAATTCCCGCCCCAGGATGCGTCCCCGCACCGACCTGGTACATGCCGCGCAGCCCCCGTACCCGGTTCGGCGGCCGGAACAACGCCGACTGGTGCAGCGTCGGCTCGACCGAGAACGCGTTGCCGTCGACGGCGCCGAAGCGCCGCTGGAAGTCGATCGGCGTCCAGCGATGCTCGACCTGGATCGAACCGGCTAGTCCGTTGAGCGCGTAAGTGCGCTCCAGATCGGTGACGACGCGTTCGCGCACTTCCTCGGCGGCGGCTGGCCAATCAACCTGCGCGCTCAGGTTCGGCACCGGAAGCAGCACCGCGAGCGAATCGCCTCCCGGAGGGGCCATCGCAGGGTCGGTACGCGTCGGAGCGTGGACGTAGGTGGAAAGCGACCCCGGCAGGTTCCGGCCGCGAGTGACCGTCTGGATGAACTCCCGGTAGCCGGGGCCCACCAGCAACGTGTGGTGACGCAGACCTTCAAGGCGGCGGTCGAGTCCGAGATAGAGCAGGAAGCACGACATCGAAGGCTTCAACCGCCTCAGGCCCTGCCCACGCCCGAGCAGCACGTGCGTCTGCAGCACGTCGGCGTTCGAGACAACGACATCGCAGCTGAGCTGCTCGCCGTTTATCAGGCGCACGCCGCTCACGCGATCGCCTGCTGTCGCGATCGCTTCCACGCGAGTGCCGTAGCGAATCTCGAGTGGCTGCGCCATCGCCTCGACCAGAGAGAACACGCCGCCGTCCGCGTACCAGCCGCCATCGAGCACCTGCAGGTAGACGAGGGCGCCGTAGATGGCCGGCACCCGGAACGGGTCACCACCGATGAAAAGGGAGTGAAAGGAGAACGCCTCGCGCACGCGCGGGTGCTCGAAGTAGCGCGCCACGAAGTCGTACAGCGGCCCTGCTGCGCGCAAGCGGGACATCATCGGCAGCAGTGCCAGGAAGGAGCGAAGATCCTGAATCGGACGCTGCCCGGCGGCGAGGATGCCTTGCTCGTAGATGGGCGCGAGCGCGTCGAGAAAGTCGCCCACGCGTCGCGCGTCGCGCTCGGAGAATTGCGCCACCTCCGCGCGGAGGCGCTCGGCGGAGTCGGCGAAGTCGAAGCTGCGTTCCTCATCGGCCCACCTGATGCGGTAGAGCGGATCAAGTCGCCTCAGCGTCACCTCCCGGTGGAGATCGAGCCCGCCCGCGGCGAACGTCTCCTCCAGCACCCACGGCATCGTGATCAACGAGGGGCCGGTGTCCCAGGTGAAACCAGCCGAGCGGATGCGACTTGCGCGTCCACCCGGGCCATCGTTTTGCTCGAGGACGATGACGTCGCAGCCAAGCCCCTGAAGACGCAGCGCCGCGGCGAGGCCGCCGAGCCCAGCGCCGATGACGGCGACCTTCACGGCAGCTCCCCCCGTGCTGGTTGCCTAAACGTCATGTTTAGAATCTACTACACGTCCGGTTGAAGCCGGTTATCCTGTTCGGTCGTGACCGCGTCTTTCGAGCGAGGCAGCCGGGTCCGAGGAGGAGTCCGTTGAGCGCCGCGGTGGCGCGATCCCAGCCTGCGGTCGAACCTCGCAGCGAGGAGGGACCGATCGCGATCCTGGGTGCGGGACTGTCCGGGCTGTCGCTGGCGAACGCGCTCCTGGACGCCGGCGTCAGCCAGCCGATCGTGCTCGTGGATCGCCGTCGTACATGGGAGCGTGACCGCACGTGGTGCACGTGGCTCACCGGCCCGCTGCGGTTCGCGCCTCTGGCCTCGCAGTCCTGGTGGGCCTGGCGTACACGCTGGCGCGAGCAGGACGTCGTCGCGCGCCCCGCGCGGCATCCTTACATCCATCTGGACGCACGTGTCGTGTACGAAGCCGCGCTCGATCGTCTCGCCGAGGCCCCAAACGTCGAAGTGCTCACCGGTTGCACCGTGCTGGGCGTCGATCCCTCCGGCGAGCATCCCAAAGTTCGGACCGCCGGCGCGACGTTCGAGGCGGACCACGTCTTCGACGCGATGGGCGCTCGCAGCCCCCTGGTGCGTTCCCGCCCCGCGGGCGAGGTCGAGCTCGTTCAGCGCTTCCTGGGCTGGGAAGTCGAGGTCGACCGGCCCGTCTTCGATCCGTCGATCATGACGCTCATGGACTTTCGCGCCGGCGACGAAGGTGGGGTCTGCTTCATGTACGTGCTTCCGTTCTCGCCCACGCGGGCGCTCGTCGAGCACACGACGATCGGGATCGGCGGCCCCCCCACCGCGGAGCGACGGATGACGCTCGAGGCGGAACTCGGAGAACGCTGGCGTGCTCGCCAGTGGCGAGTGTTACGCGAGGAACGCGGGCTCATCCCGATGACCACCTATCCCTTTGCGACCCATCGGGGGCCCAGAGTGCACGCCGTCGGTGCCGCCGCCGGAGCCATACGCCCGTCCAGCGGCTACGCGTTCACGCGCATCCAACGTCATGTCAGCCGCATTGCGGAAGCGTTTGCCGCCGGACGACCGCTTCCGCGGTCGGTCGGGCCGGCGCGGTTCAGGCTGCTCGATAAGATCTTCCTGACAGCTTTGCACTCACGCCGTCACGCGAGCGAGGAGATGTTCGTGTCGCTGGCGCGAACCGTTCCCGCCGATGCGATGGCGCGCTTCATGACCGACGTGAGCTCCACACGCGACGAAGCTCAGATTCTCTCCGCGTTGCCCAAGCGCCACATGATCAGCGCGGCGCTTGTCACCGCGACCGCGTCCCCCTCGCGGAGCGCGCGCTGACTCCGGGTGTGAGCGGTCAGAAAGTCGGCAGCTGCCTCATCCCAGCCGGTGTGATGCAGTAGTCGCCCAGCCACTCGGAGCGGTAGCCGTCCTGCCACAGGATTGGGAAGAACGCTTCGTCGAGTTCCCGCTCACCGGGTCTGCGATAGCGAGAATAGATCGGGTGCGCGTGCTCCGGATTCCAACGCGTCTGGGTCGAGATCATGTGGCTGATGATCGAGCGCCGGTCGGCATCCTCCCGCTGATTGGGCGGGCTGCCGTGGAAGGTCCACCCGTCGTGGAACGCCGCGCCGCCAGCCGGAACTTCGATCGGCACGAGCTCGAGCTGCGATCCCGCCGGTGCGGCGCTGCGCACGTGCGCGAGCCAATCATCCGGAGCGTGAAAAGTGCCACCAAGCGGAGCGTGCGGCCACCGGTGCGAGCCGCGGACGTAGTAGATCGTCCCGCCGTCCGCAGTCGTGTCGTCGAGCGCCATCCAGCAGGTGGTCATGTTCGGCGGATCGAGATGGTCGAGATACGCGGCATCCTGATGACACAAGAGCGCCTTGCCCGAGGGCGGCTTCCAGATCGCGTTGTCCTGCGCGATCCTGGCGCCGGGTAGTCCGGCCAGGCGCGCGGCAAACTCGCCGACCTGATCGGAGAGCACAACTGACGCGAGAACCCGGTCGGCTTTCCACACGTTGCAGAGCTGACGCGTTAGATCGGGCGGAGTCGCGCCAGGTACGTAGTTCACTTCGTCGGGGGCAAGGCCGGTTTCCCACTCGTGCTCGAATACGCGCGCGAAGCGCTCGCGAATCAGCTCCAGCTCGCCAGGATCGACGAACTGCTCGACGATCAGAAAGCCGTCACGGCGGTAGGTCTCGATCTGGGCCGCGGCGGGTCCGAGCACCGACCGAGTCTACGGCCTCGGCACGCTCCGGATGCCCCCTCGAGAGTCAGCGGCGTCGCATCAACCGCGCCACCGCGGCCAGCAGCTCGTCGGTCTTGGCGTCGCGGTTCTCTTCCTCCGCGCCGAGCACACAATGGTGGGCGTGATCGTCGAGTAAGCCGAGCGCGACCTTGTCCAGCGCGGCCTGGGCTGCGCTGATCTGCGTGAGGATGTCGATGCAGTAGCGGTCCGCCTGCACCATCCCGCCGATGCCGCGAATTTGGCCCTCGATCCGGCCGAGTCGGGCAAGCAGCTGGTCCTTGCTTGCGGTATAGCCCCGCGTGGGGCCTTGGACCTCGGACATATCGCGTACTGTACCATTACCCTGTAGGGGTATATGGCGTCGTTTGGTTGCGGTCGATGGACGTTCTCGAAGTAATCTGGCACGGCCTCAGAGACTCGTTCCTGATGGCCTGGGAGGTCTGGTGGGCGCTCGTGCTCGGGTTCGTGATCTCGGCGCTCGTGCAAGCGTGGGTGCCGCGGGCGCGCATCGAAGCGCTGATGAGCGGCTCCGGCGCGCGGTCGGTGGGCTGGAGCACGGGGCTCGGCGCAGCGTCCTCGTCCTGCTCCTACGCCGCGATCGCGATCGCCAAGTCGCTGTTTCAGAAAGGCGCCTCGGCAGCAAGCACGCTCGCGTTCCAGTTCGCCTCGACGAACCTCGTCTGGGAGCTCGGGCTGGTGTTGTGGGTGCTGATCGGCTGGCAGTTCACGGTGGCCGAATACGTCGGCGGGATCGTGATGATCGTTCTGATGACGCTACTGCTGCGGCTGTTCGTCAGCCGCCGGCTCGAGCAGGAGGCGCGCCAGCACGCGCAGGCAGCAGACAGCGGCCATCAGCATCACGCGGCCGGCGAGCAGCTGCCGTGGCGCGAGCGGCTGACTTCCGCGCGAGCGTGGTCCGACGTCGCGCACAATTTCCGCGGCGACTGGCAGATGCTGTGGAAGGAGATCACGATCGGATTCCTGCTCGCCGGCTTCATCGCTCAGTTCGGCAACGGCTTCTTCGAGAGCCTCTTCATCCACGACGCCCCCGCGCCGCTGCCGACGATCGAGAACGTGCTCATCGGACCGATCATCGCGGTGATCAGCTTCGTCTGCTCCGTGGGCAACGTTCCCCTGGCCGCCGTTCTCTGGTCAGGCGGAATCTCCTTCGCGGGCGTGCTCGCATTCCTGTTCGCCGACCTGATCGTCATACCGATCCTGTTGATCTACCGTAAGTACTACGGCACGCGGTTCACGGTTCGAATCACGCTTCTGATGTTCGCCACGATGGTGATCGCGGCGCTCGCGGTCGGTGGGGTCTTCAGCGCCGTCGGACTGATCCCGAGTGGGCCGCGGCCCACCCGGGGAGACATCTTCAGCTCGGTCCGGCTGAACTACAAGCTCGCGCTCAACGTCTTCGGCCTCCTGATCTTCGGAGCCATGTTCTGGCTCACGGCTCGCCGCGGCGTCACGGATCCCGTTTGCGGGATGAAGGTCGATCGCGCTAAGGCCTTTCAGAGGCAGCTCGGCGAGGAGACCTACTACTTCTGCTCGAGCGACTGCCGCGATGACTTCCGGAACCTGCCCGGCCGGCACGTGCAGTCCGCCGCGCACGGTGAGCGTCTGCGCGCTCGCTCGCCAACGGGCTCCCGTGGCAAGCAGGAGTAAGGTGAGTCGCGGCGAGGGAGATGAGCCACGATCGAGAACACGGCTCGCGCGGATCCCGGCAGGAAAAGGTCAGAGAGCTGGCGCAAGCATTTGCCTCGGCGCTGCTTTCGGGCGACGAGATCGCTGCCGAGAGCACGATCCGGGAAGCAATGGACGCGAGCCTCACCACGTCCGAGATCGACGAGCAGCTGATCGCGACGGCGCTGTGGCGTGTGGGTGAACTTTGGGAGCGCGGCGAGATCACCGTGGCCGACGAACACATCGCCACCGAGATCTCGCTCCGGGTCGTGGCGCTGCAGCGCGAGGCTCAGCGCGTAGCTGACGCCCGCCTCCGGCGCCGGGTGATGCTCGCCGCACCAGCCGGCGAGCTGCACGTCGTCGCCCTGCGCATGGTGGCCAACCTCGTTCGCGCCGCCGGTTATGAAACGATCATGCTGGGACCAGACGTGCCCGCCGACGCCCTCGCCGCGGCTGCTCGTCACCACGAGCCGGATGTCATCTGCTTGAGCTCGACGATGCCCGGGCGCGATCGGCTGCTCAGCGCGATCGATGCCGTGCGAGCTCACCGACCATCGACCGGATTCGTGATCGGCGGCCGTGACCCGATGGCCGAGGAGCATATGCGCCCGCAGATCCGGGTCTGCCGGCGCGTGTCCGAGGCCGTCGAGACGGTCGACGCGATCGTCCAGCGAGCGAGTCAGAACTAGCGCATCGACGGCGACCCCGCCAGCGCCCCTCAGACCACTGGCTGAGGCTGTTCGGCCGCGACCTCGTCGGCGGCTGCGGTGTCGACCGTCGGAGCGGCGGGAGGTGCTGAGCGCTGCGCGTACACATGCGCACCGGCTGCGCCGGCCACGCCGCCGAGCAGCGCGGCGAGAGCCCAACCCGGCCCATGAAGATCGCTGCCGAGTGCCTCGTCGAGCGACAACGGACCCGGTCCGACCTCAGCCAGCGCCGCGGCCGCCGCGATCAGCACGACGTTGTACTCATAGCCGCCGTTCGAGACCCAGGGGCCATTCTTGCGGTGCACCCGGTTAATCGCGGTCAGCATCACCGACGTCACCGTCGACGCGGCGAGCGGGGTGGCCAGCCCGGCGAGCATGAGCGCTCCTCCAGCCGTCTCCGCGGCGCCGGCAGCGGCCGCGTGGTGGCGGCCGGGACGTAGCCCGAGCTGCTCGAAGAACTGCCCTGTACCCTCGAGCCCGTGACCCCCGAACCAGCCGAACAGCTTCTGCGTTCCGTGCCCGACGAAGAACGCTCCCAGCGTCAAGCGCAGCGACAGGCGACCGATCTTCATGCTATTTCCCCTTTCCTCGATGTTGATCTCTCAACTATAACCCGCGGGAGTCCTGCGCGGCCCGATCCTTCCCCCGTCAGACGGTCCAGCCGGCTTCCCGAGGTCTCGCCGACGTCGCTGAGCAACCTGCCCGACTGAGCGCGCTCGGTCTACACCATCTAGCAAGCAACACCGCCTGACCGCGGATATAGAACTCACTCCCCACAGTAACGACGGCGTTGTCACCCGAGGTCAAGTTGTCACCGGCATAGACGCCGCCCAGTTCAACTAGAAACGGCGCTCTGTCGCCCGAGCGAGGTCGGCGCCTTCACCGACTAATCACCGGCTGTACCTGAGTCCATCGCTCGGAACCGCACCCACGAGCCGGGCCTCGAGTTGTTTGGGGGCCGGGTACGATGCCCGCCGTGTCCGTCGAAGCGCGCAGGCACCCCAAGTTCGGCCGTGCGCAGAGAATCGCAGACCGGATCTGGCCCGCCCTGGGTTCCATTTGGCTGCTCGGCACCGTCGTCGCCGTGCTCAGCTGGACAATCGCCTTCGCGCCTCCAGCGTCAGGGCTCGATGAGAGCTGGTGGGCGGCGATGTACATGGCTGCCCACCGCGGGATGCACTTCGGCACGCATGTCGTGTTCACCTACGGACCTTTGGCTTTTCTGAGACAGCCATGGTTGTGGTACCCGGATTTGGCCGTGCTGGGGTTCCTGTACTCCGCGCTTCTCTACGTCGCCCTGTGCGTGTCGCTCGTCTGGGCACTTGGTCGAAGCTTTCGGCTGCCGTGGGCGGTCCTCTTCACCACGCTGGTACTGCTTGCCACCCCTGCCCGTGACCTCGCGCTCGTCTTGGCGGCGATCTGGTGCCTTGTCGCTTTGTCCGAGGAGCAGTCTGGCTGCGCCGTCTGGTTGGTCGCCGTCGGCGGCGCGTGCTTAGGCGCGATCGAAAACTTGGTCGAGCTTCGATCTGGTCCCGTGATTTGGGCCTTGTGTGCGCTGTCGTTGTGCGCGCGGCGCGACTGGCGGAGGTTTCTCCCGCTCTTCGCCGCGGCCGGACTGCTGACCTTCATCGCGGCGTGGTTCTCCGCGGGTCAGGCGATCGCAAACCTACCCGCGTTCGTGCGCACCGGAGCAGAGATCGTCACCGGCTACAGCGAAGCCATGGGCCTCTCTAGCCCGTCCACGCTTTCCAAGCTGGCCGTTCCCCTGATCATCGCGATCGCGATCGGTCTCGTGGTCGCCGCGGCGCTGACCACGCCGCGCGGCCGTCGTCGCACCGGCGCCGCCATCGTGACGGCGTTGGCGGCGTTCGCGCTTTACAAGGAAGCGGTCGTGCGCGCGGAGGCCCACCACGAGGTCATCTTCTTCAGTACGGCAGCCGTCCTTGCCTGCGGTCTTGCCTGGGGTCGAAGTCGGATCCTTGGGGCCGTCGCCATCGCCGGCTCGGCCACGCTCGCAGTCGCGGCTGCCCCCAGCGACTCGAGGCCGGACCTCAACCCCGCGAATCATGTCAGGCAGACGGTGGATCAACTTCGCCTGTTGTTCAGTCCAAACCAGCGTAACCGCACCACGTTCTTTTTTGCCATCGGCATGGGCCAGCGCTACGGGCTCGACCCCCGCACGCTCGGGCTCCTTAAGGACCAGACTGTCCACATCGATCCATGGGAAGCGGCGGTGGCGTGGCTCTACAGATTGCGCTGGGACCCACTGCCGGTGTTTCAGAGCTACAGCGCATACACCTCTACGCTGGACCGGCTCAATGCCGACACGCTACGTGGGAGGAACGGTCCGACCCGAATTCTTCGCGAGAACACCCGGCTGACTGAAGGAACCCTGCCCGCAATCGACTCACGGCTGCCGGCGTGGGAGCCGCCTCAGACGACCGTCACGATGCTCTGTAACTATCTCCAGCTGCGTGCGACGATGCGCTGGCAGGTCCTCGGCAAGACGCGCAACCGCTGCGGCGATCCAGTGACGGTAGCGAGCGTGGCCAGTCGGTTCGGATCGGTCAACCAGGTACCGACCAACAAGCCCGGCGGAATCCTCATCGTAAAAGTCGAGGGCACGACTGTCTCGAGTTTGTCGGAGCGGGTGCGTACGCTGCTAGCACGAGCGAAATTCCGCTACGTAACGCTGAATGGCAGCTCGACCTATCGCCTCGTACCTGGCACTTCAGCCGACGGCCTGCTTCTCGACGCCCCTCCCGGCATCGACTATCCAGCTCCGTTCAACCTGAGCCCGAACGCTCGCACGATCAGGTTCAGCGGGCCGACCGGCCCGCTCCGCCTGAGGTTCGAAAGGATCCCCGTTGGATGAGGGACTCGTACGCATATGGTCGTGAAGCTCGTCCGCCATGGCGACGTCGTCTAGGCGTTACGCGCCGGTCTGCAGCCGTTCGCCGGGCCGCTCGGACCCGGGGGCTCAGTCTGATATAGAAGCCTGCGTGCGAGACGACCGGACGGGACCGCATCGCGTTCGCGCGAGGCTAGGGTGCAACGGCTATCACGACAAACCATCCTGATCACAGGCGCGACAGATGGTCTTGGCCGTGCGCTTGCGCTCGATCTCGCCGCCAGCGGCGCGAGGTTGCTGGTGCACGGGCGCGACGCTGCCCGCGGCGAGCGTACGCTCGCGGACATTCGCGAGCAGACCGGCAACGAGCGCTTGCTGTTCCTCCGGGCCGATCTGGCCGAGCTGGCGCAGGTTAAGCGCCTTGCCGACGAGATCGTGGCGGCGAGCGCCGAACTCGATGTCCTGGTCAGCAACGCCGGAATCGGCACCTCGGTGCCCGGCGGCGGTGCCCGGCTGCAGAGCACAGACGGGATCGAGCTGCGCTTCGCGGTCAACTACTTGGCGGGATACTTGCTGACGCGCGCGCTGCTGCCGTTGCTGAGGGCCACGGCGAACGCTGCCGGCTCGGCGCGAATTGTCCAGGTGTCAAGTGCGGGCCAGATGCCGATTGATTTCGACGACGTCATGCTCAGGCGCAATTACAGTGGCGTCCAGGCGTACTGTCAAAGCAAGCTGGCGCAGATCATGTTCACCTTCGACCTCGCTCAGGCACTGGACGGGACCGGGGTGAGCGCCAACGCGCTTCATCCGGCGACCTATATGCCGACCAAGATCGTGCCGACGCCGGTGAGCAGCATCGCTGACGGGGTCCGGGCGACCCGGCGTCTCATCGCCGAGCCTGAGCTGGAAGCCGTCAGCGGGCGTTACTTCAACACCACACGCGAAGCGCGGGCGGACGAGCAGGCTTACGACCCACGCGCACGAGCGCGCCTGCGCGAGTGCTCGGACCAGCTCCTGGCTAGCGCCGGCGTGGCCGTGAGCTGACCGGAAGGCACAGATGATCGGCGCGGAGATCTTCGCCGTGGAGCCGTGGAGCGTGCGCGAGCGCCAGTTGCACGTCGACCTGTTGGCGCAGACCGAGTCTCTGTTCGCGCTCTCGAACGGACACATAGGCTTGCGCGGCAACCTCGATGAAGGTGAGCCTTCCGGCGCACCGGGGACGTTCCTGAACGGCTTCTACGAGGTCAGGCCGCTGCCCTATGCCGAGTCGGCCTACGGCAACCCTGAGGCTGGGCAGACGATGATCAACGTCACCAACGGCAAGCTCATCCGGCTCCTCGTCGACGACGAGCCGTTCGACCTGCGCTACGGCAAGGTGGTTCGTCACGAGCGCGAACTCGACCTACGCGACGGCGTCCTGCGCCGCGAGGTCGAATGGATCTCGCCCGCTGGACAGGGCGTGCGCGTGCGCTCTACGCGTCTGGTCTCCTTCGTCCAGCGCTCGGTGGCTGCGATCCGCTACGAGGTCGAACCGATCGGCAGCTCGGTGCGCGTTGTCGTTCAGTCCGAGCTCGTGGCCAACGAACCGCCCCCCGAGACCAAGGACGATCCTCGTGCCGCGGCCGCGTTGCGCGCGCCGCTGGTGTCTGAGTTCGATGCCCACAGCGACCTGCGCGCGCGGCTCGTGCATCGGGCGCGGGCGAGCGAGCTTCGTGTCGCGGCGGCGATGGACCACCTGGTCGAGGGCCCGGACCGGACGGTCACGGAGTCAGAGAGCGAGCCCGACCTGGCGCGAGTGACCGTGAGCACCGAGCTCGAGCCGGGCCAGGTGCTAGGCGTGGTTAAGCTGATCGCTTACGGGTGGTCGAGCCGCCGGTCGTTGCCCTCGCTGCGCGACCAGGTGGACGCCGCGCTCGCGGCCGCGAAGCGGACAGGCTGGGGCGAGCTCGCGCGCACCCAGCGCGAGTACTTGGACGATGTGTGGGAGCGTGCCGACGTCGAGCTCGAGGGCGATCCCGCGCTGCAGCAGGCGATGCGCTTCGCTCTGTTCCACGTCGTCCAGTCCGCCGCTCGTGCCGAGGGAAGGGCGATCCCGGCCAAGGGGCTCACCGGCAGCGGCTACGACGGCCACACTTTTTGGGACATGGAGACGTTCACGCTGCCGGTGCTGACCTACGTCGCTCCGGACGCGGCGCGGGACGCCCTGGGCTGGCGGCACGCGACGATCGACTTGGCACAGGCTCGCGCGCGGGAGCTGGGACTCGAGGGAGTCGCTTTCCCGTGGCGCACGATTCGTGGCCAGGAGTGCTCGGGCTACTGGCCGGCCGGAACCGCGGCGTTTCACATCAACGCTGACATCGCCGATGCCGTCCGCCGGTATTTGAAGGCGAGCGGGGACGACGAATTCGAGCAGGGCCCGGGCCTCGAGTTGCTCGTTGCAACCGCGCGGCTGTGGCGATCGCTTGGGCATCACGCCCCGGACGGCGGCTTCCGGATCGGCGGGGTCACGGGCCCAGACGAATACACCGCCCTGGTCGATAACAACGTGTACACGAACCTGATGGCGGCGCGCAACCTGCGCGTGGCAGCTGAGGCGGCGCTGCGTCATCCCAAGCGCGCAGGCGAGCTGAGCGTGAGCCAGGAGGAGATCGCCAGCTGGCGCGACGCCGCGGAGGCGGTGGTGATCCCGTTCGATTCCGACCTCAAGGTGACGCCCGAGTGCGAGGGCTTCACGAAGTTCCGTCCCTGGGACTTCGAGACGATCCCGGCGGACGAGTACCCGCTGCTCATGAACTACCACAACTACCTGCTCTACAGCAGCCAGGTGGTAAAGCAGGCGGACCTCGTGCTCGCGTTGTACGTCTGCGGCGAGCATTTCGACGACGAGCAGAAGGCTCGCGATTTCGACTACTACGAGGCCATCACCGTCCGCGACTCATCGCTGTCAGCCGCGACGCAGGCAGTCGTCGCGGCCGAGGTGGGGCATCTGGAGCTCGCCTACGACTACCTGGGCGAGACCGCCTTCATCGACCTGCGCGACCTCGCCTTCAACACCCGTGACGGCGTCCACCTGGCGGCGCTGGCCGGGACCTGGCTGGCTGCCGTCGCCGGCTTCGGCGGGATGCGCGACTTCGGTGAGACGCTGTCGTTCGCGCCGCGGCTGCCGTCGCGGATAGCCCGGCTGAGCTTCGGGCTGCTCTACCGCGGGCGTCGCTTACGGGTCGAGGTCCGCCCCGATCGCGCTTGTTACGAGCTGCTCCACGGAGAAGAGCTCGAGATCGTTCACCACGGCGAGAGCGTGACGTTGTCAAGCAGCTCACCGCTGACCTGCGAGCTCCCCCCGCCGCCCGAGCGCACGCCGCCCACCCCGCCGCCCGGGCGCGCGCCACCGCGGCGCCACCGCGAGGCGTGACCGTCTCCGGCGCGCGAGGATCGGCGCGCGAACCCGGGCCGACCTAAAGCTGGAGTGACTTGATCTGGAGAAACTCCTCGAGCCCGAAGCGCCCGAGCTCGCGTCCGTACCCGGATTGCTTGTAGCCGCCGAACGGCGCCAGCGGGTTGAACGCGCCTCCGTTGATCTCGACCTGCCCGGTGCGGATGCGGCGGGCAACCCGCTTGGCGCGCTCCTCGTCGCCTGACCACACGCCGCCGGCGAGACCGTAGTCGGTGGCGTTGGCAATCCGGACGGCATCTTCCTCGTCCTCGTAGGGCATCAACGCGAGCACCGGGCCGAAGATCTCCTCTTGCGCGATCGTCATCTCCGGCGTGACTTCGGAGAACACGGTCGGAGCTACGAAATAGCCATGCTCGAGGCCGGCGGGCGGCTCGTCACCTCCGGTCACGAGCCGTGCGCCCTCCTCAACGCCCTTGCGGATGTAGCCGCGCACTCGTTCGCGCTGGGTCTCTGAGACCACCGGGCCGAGGCGGGTGTCGGCGGCGAAGGGATCGCCGGGCTTGAATTGCTGCGCCGTGGCGGCGGCGATCTGCTCCGCCTCCTGCAAGCGCGAGCGCGGCACCAGCATCCGGGTGAGCGCGCTGCAGGTCTGACCAGAGTTCAAGAAGCACTTCGAGACGCCGTCGACGATCGCCGGTTGAAGGTCGGCGTCATCCAGGATCACGTTCGGCGACTTTCCGCCGAGCTCGAGCGCGACCTTCTTGATCGTCGCCGAGGCGACTTCGCTCACTCGCCGCCCCGCGCGGGTCGAGCCCGTGAACGAGATCATGTCCACGTCCGGATGCGCGGCCAGCGCCTCGCCGACCACCGGGCCGTAGCCCGTGACGAGGTTGAAGACGCCGGGCGGGAGCTCGAGCGCGTCGACGATCTCGGCCAGCAGGAAAGCGTTGAGCGGCGCGACCTCTGAAGGCTTGACGACGATCGTGCAACCGGCCGCCAATGCCGGCGCGACCTTGGCCGAGATCTGGTGCAGGGGGTAGTTCCACGGCGTGATCGCGCCGACGACGCCGACCGGCTCGCGCACGATCAGCGAGTTGCCGACCTCCTCCTCCCAGCGCATCTCCGCCATCACCTGCGCCATCGATCCGAAGTCCATCGTCGGGAGGCCGGCCTGGATCATGCTCGACAGCTTGAGCGGCATCCCGACTTCCTGCGCGATCAGGGCCGCGATCTCCCCCATCCTCTCCCCCAGCGCCTGCGCGATGCGGGTGAGCCATTCCGCGCGCTCCTGGACCGCGGTCCGCGACCAGACATCGAAGGCACCTCGCGCGGCGGCCACCGCCCGGTCGACATCCTCATGGCTGCCTTCCGGGATCGACCCGATCACCTGCTCGGTCGTCGCGTTGACGACGTCGATCTTGCCTGGTCCGGCGGGCGTGACCCACTCGCCGCCGATGTAGAGCTTGTCGCGGACCTGAACGGCCTGCTCGGTTGTCGTGGCCACAGTGTTCCTCCTGCTCGTTTTGCCCGCCGGCCCGAAGCCGCTATGACGCCGCGACCGCACCGGCGATGCTCGGTGCGGCAGCGGCGACGGCCTCGGCGTTCCGATGCGCCAGCGCCATGTTCGTGATCATCGGGTTTGTACCCGACGAGGTCGGGAACGCGCTGGCATCTCCGATCCAGACGCCACGCGTGTCGTGCAGCTGTCCCCACGGGTCGGCCACGCTGCGCTCCGGATCGGTTCCCATCCGGCACGTTCCCATCTGGTGGGCCGAGAACAGCGTGAAGCCGCCGGCCCGGAGCGGAATCCGCTGCACCCGAGCGATGAACTCGTCGAGCTCGTCGCCCCGGCGCCAGGACGGACCGCCGGCGGCGGCCGCGATGATCTGCTGGGCGCCCGCCGCCTCGTGCAATCGGGCCTGGGCGGCGATGCCGCGGTGCGTGTTGCGGGTGTCGAGCTCGTCGTTCAGGGAGTACCAGGGAACAGCCATGCCTTCCCGATCGATCGTCACGCGACCATGCCCGTGGTCGCGCAGCAAGGCGATGAACGAGGCGCCGTGGCGGAAGTCCGCCATCAGCCGCTTGTGCGTGACACCGTCGGTGAACGGGACCGCCGAAGCGGCAAGCGCCGTCGTGTATTGGGCGCCCTCGATCAAGAAGCCGTAGCCGTCCTCGAGGTTCTCGAACTCGTGCACGAGCCCGGCATGCGGGGCGCCGAGCCACGCGCGCAGGTCCTCCGCGTAGTAGCCGAACAGCGCCGTGCACGGGTGCAGCCGGAGGTAGTTGCCGACCGCGGGACCGCCGATTCCGGAGCGCAGTAGCAGCGCCGGCGATTCGAGCGACCCGCATGCCACCACGACCTGAGGCGCGCGTACGGTCACGCTGGCGTGGCGGCCGGTCTGGGGATCAGACCAGCTCGCCTGCACTCCACTCGCACGGCCCGCCTCGGTCGTGACGCGCTCCGCCCAGCACCGGGTGAGCAGCGCCGCGCCGTGATCCTGAGCATCCTGGAGGTAGGTCTTAGTGGTCGAGCGCTTCGCGGCGCTCTGGTCGCCGAAGCCCATGTAGCCCGCGGTTTCGAAGCTGTATCGATCCTCGTCGGTGTTGCGATCGGCATAGGCAAAGCTCCACCCGAGCGCTTCTGCGCCCGCCTGCATGCGCTGCTGCGGCCCGTTCAGCTCCGAGCAGCGGTCGTTGACACCCAGCCGCTGCCAGACGGCGTCGATGTGCCGGTCGAATTCCGATCCTGCCAGACCTTCCAGACCGTGCTCGGAGTCCCACTGCTCGCGCACCCAGGGCGTGGTGCGTAGCGAATTGGTCCAGTTGATCACCGTGCCGCCACCGAGGCAGAAGCCGGCCTGCAGGGAGACGTTCATGTCCGCGGTCGGAGTCGGTCCGCCGCGCCAGTAGAGGTTCTGGTAGGCGGGCAGCTCCAGCTGCGTGAAGTCGGCGTCGTCGAAGTAGCCGCCGGCTTCGAGCACGACCACCTTCAGCCCGCGCTCGGCCAGCACGCCGGCCATGACGCCTCCCCCGGCGCCCGAGCCGACGACGCAGACATCGGCTTCGAGCGTGACATCGCCATCTGGCACCAGCGGCCGCAGCGGCCGCTCGGTCTGCGGCGGCGGGCTCACCGGACCTGGGTAGCCGAACGTCGTCCAGTTGGGATTCTGACCCTGCGCGTTAGGCAGGCCGTAGTACAGGAACAAGGTCAGCGCCGTGAGCGCGCTCACGCCGGCGGCCGCCGCGGGCCCGATCAGCGCGACGTTGCGCAGCAGCTGACCGCGCGAGCGCAGCGAGGCGCGCCGGAAGCCCTGCTCGTCGAGCGCGTCGAGTAGCTGCTGGAGCCCGGCCGCCTGCTCCGCCGGCATCTGGGCGATCAGCTCCCCGAGCGCCTCGGGAACGCCGATGTCGCTGGCCACGCGGGCGAAGAAGCCGTCGGGGTCGCCTTCGCGAGCGACCTGGGGCACGACCGTGTCGCACACGGCCTGCAGCACCTCGGCTTGACCTTCGCTGAGCTTGTTCATCCCGCTTCCTCTCTCGTGCTCGTAGGGCAGGCCAGGCTCACGCCCGCCGCTGACAATGTAGACGCACGGCGCCGGAGGCGGTCGAAGGCCGGCGTCAGAAGGCGAAGTCGAACGCCGGCGTCAGACGGCGAAGGGCGCTGTCAGGGCCCTCACCCGGTGAAGCCCGGCGGCCGAGGCGGCGCCACCACCCGGACCGCCGCCCGGGCGATGTTGTTGGCGAGCGTTCGCTCCGTTGACGTGGTGCCGGCGACCGCTCGATCCACCAAGCGCGTGGTCGCGCGCGTGGGCCGCACCTTCACCGTGACCACGGCCCGGTGTCCGGCGCGGAGCGATCCGAGCACGCAGACGACGCGCGGCCGGATCGAGCAACGCCCGACCGTGCTTCGGGCGCTGAGGATGGTGACCGCACCGAGCTGCTGGTCGGTGACGGCGACCGCATTGGCGGGGTCAGGACCGAGATTCCTCACCGTGATCCGATAGGTCACGACTCCACCAAGCGTAACCAGGGTCGGCGAGGCGTCCTTGGTCACCACCAGGTCGCTGATCTCATCCACCAGCGGCGGCGTTGGCGGCGGCGGCGGTGGTGGGGGTGGCGGCGGTGGTGGCGGCTTAGGTCCGGCGGAGTAGGTGTTCGTAAAACGGCAGTTCGCCGTGGGCTCGCGCAGCGTGAGGGTGACCGTGATCGTTCCCTGGTCGAATGGTTGCGCCAGGCCGTTGCAGACGACCGAGCTCAAGGTCCAGCGGCCCGGGTTGCCCGGGGGCAGCTGCTCGACGATGCGATAGCTCCCGAGCCGCAACCGGTCCGTCGCGTCCGCGGATGTATTCGGCACCGCATTCACGGCCACGTTCTCGGCGGTGGTGGTGGCGCGCTGGAGGAACTGGTTGGGAGTTCCCTGCAGGGGGCTGATCTGGAACTTGGTGGTTCCGACGTTCCCCTGGGTCAGCTTCGAGAGCGAGATCGCGCCGCGCGGGATGAAGCGGTTCGTGAACGTGCAGATCGTGGCCTGACCGGCCTGGATGACGACCGTGGTCGCGTTCCCCGTGGATCGAGGCTGGTTGTTGCAGTAGACCCTGACCAGCCGCCAGCGGCCGTCGCTGGTCGGCTGCGCACGCTCGCTGATCGTGTAGCGGCCCGGCGCGAGCGAGAGCGGCCCGGGCCGCGCGACGACAGGGACGTTCGGCTTCGTGGTAGTGGCACGGAGGATCGTGGCGCCGCCGCCGGACGCGGGCGCAACGCGAAAGCGGAAGCTGCCGATGCCGCCCCGGGTCACCTTCCGCACCTCGAGGCCGCCGGCCGGGGGCACGAACTGGTTCGTGTACACGCACGTGACGTGCTCACCGGAGACCAGATTGATCGAGGTCGTGCTCCCGGACACGCTCGTCGTGCTGTCTCCGGTTCCCCCCTCCGCGTTTCTCGCCGTACACGTGACCGAGGCGAGCCGGTAGCCGGCGACCGAGCCCTCGGTGACTTCCCACGTCGCGCCGCCGGCGCGGTAGAAGTCCTGCGATTGGCCGTTCGCGAGCTGGAACCCGTTTGGGTCGTAGGAGATGCTGCCGTTGAATGGGAACGATGGATCCTCGCCGGCGGGCGCACCGACCACACGTTTCTGAATTGTGATCAGCCCCGCCGTAGGAGACGGCTTCACGTACAGCGCGTAGCAGAACACGTGGGTGACGCCGGCCGGGAAGTAGATGAACTCGACGTTGTCGCCGTTCAGGTTGTCGGTAGCGCACCGCAGCGCACCGAAGGCATACTCTGGCCCCGGGAACTTCCCTGCGAGAACAGGGTCGCTGGGTGTCCCACCCTGTGCCCAGAGCTGACTGCCGGTGCTTGCCTGCTCGCGCTCCTGCGGGGTGAGCTCAATCGTGGTGGCACCTGTGAGATGATCGTTCCCGATCGGGAAGCCGTTCTCGTCGAGCAGCGGCGTCGAGCTCTTGGTCGTGATCGGCCCGCGCGGGAACGGGTCGGTGACAATCGACAGCGACCCCCAGGGCCCAGTCACGGCACGCGACTGATAGCTGTGACCCAGGGTGAACTCCCAGCCGGTGATCGGCGAGCAGACATCCTGAGGCGGCTTGCTCTCATCGACCGGGTTCACCAGCCGTCCGCTGTCACCGTACTGGGTGTCCGGGCCCAGATCCTTGAGGCTCTCGAGGATGTTGTTGCGCGCCCGGTTGGCGTAGATCACGTCATAGCTCGGGCAGGAGCGCGCGACGAAGGTGACGAAGTAGCCCGAGCCTTGAGCAAGCGCCGGGCCGGCGGGAGCAAGCATCGCCGCGACAAAAGCCGCCACCAACGCCGCAAGCAGCCAGCGGCGGCGGGGCGGACCGGCGAGACAGGACGCAGCAGAGCTCCTCAGGAGCGCAAACCTAACCACAGCCCGCGGCAGTGTGCAACGTTCGCGCGGGATCCTGCACGGGGCCGCACGAAAAGTCTCTCAGGCGTTGTGACAAAGGTCACCGGGAACCGCCCTTGCCGCTCCTTACCTTCTCGTTTGGCAATTCGTAGGAGGTTTTGGAAATGGCTGATGTGGCTTGTTTTTGTGGTTACCGATATTCATTCGACGGCGACTCCGGCGCCTGCCCAAGCTGCGGCGAGAGCACGCTTCTGCCCACGGCGAACGCGCACGAACGTGCGTTGAGCGAAGAGCTCGAGCGGTTGGCAGCCGCCCCGGCAGCCGCACGCCCGCTGGCACCGGTCTCGCTGGCGCGCTGAGCGCACGGCGCGGGGGCGAGTCATGACGAAGATCGTGATGATTGGCGGTGGCGTGTGCGGACTCGCCGGCGCGATGATGCTGGCCCGCGACGGCCACAACGTCACGGTGCTCGAGCGCGATAACGGGCCGGTACCGCAGTCAGCGGCGGGTGCATGGGACGAGTGGTCGCGCGAGGGCGTCAAGCAGTTCCGCCAGCCGCATTACCTGCAGCCCGGCGGCTGGGCGGTCCTGAAGGCGGCGCTGCCCGACGTCGGCGCCGCACTCGAAGCCTCGGGTGGGACACGGTTCGACGCGTTGTGCATGATGCCGCCCTCGATTGTCGATCGGGCGCCGCGGCCTGGCGACGAGCGATTTGTGACCACGACCGCTCGCCGGCCCGTGCTAGAGCACGTGCTCGGGCAAGCGGCGCAAAGCGAGCCCGGGCTCGAGATGCGACGAGGCGTCGTCGTGGAGGGGCTGACGACGCAGTGGCGGGACGGCGAGGTTCACGTGACGGGCGTGCGTTTACGCTCCGGCCAGGAGCTCGCCGCCGACCTGGTGGTCGATGCCATGGGAAGGCGCTCAAATTTGCCGCGCTGGCTGTGCGCCGCGGGTGCGCCGCCGATGCACGAGGAGGCGGCGGACTCCGGCTTCATCTACTACTCCCGGTTCTTCCGCTCGTCCGACGGACGCTTACCCGCACTGCGAGCTCCGATCTTCGCGTCATTCGGCACGTTCGGCGTCGTCACGCTGCCGGGGGACAGCGGGACGTGGTCGGTGACGGTGCCGATCTCGCGTGGTGATCAGGCGCTCAAGGGCCTGCGTCACGTGCGCGGGTGGAGCTCCGTGGTGGCGGCCTGTCCGCTACAGGCGCACTGGCTCGAGGGCGAGCCGATCACCCGGGTGCTGGCGATGGGCGGCGTGATCGACCGCTACCGCCGGATGGTGGTGGACGGACGACCGGTGGCGACCGGCATCGTGCCACTGGCCGACGCGTGGGCATGTACGAACCCTTCGCTCGGGCGCGGCATGTCATTCGGTCTGCGTCATGCCGAGATGCTCCGGGACGTTGTCCGGAAGCACGTGGATCAACCGTATGAGTTCGCGCAGAGGTGGGATGCCGTGACCGAAGAGCAGCTGACGCCGTGGTATCGCGAGACCGTCGATGAAAATCGCGACGGTCTGCGGCAACTCGAAGCGGCCCGCAACGGCACCAACGGGCAGCACGCCGACGCCTCTCCGAGCGCGCTGCGCGCGGCTCTGCTCACGGCGATGCCGCACGATCCTGACCTGTTCCGGATGTTCCTCGACTCGCGGTGCTGCATCACCCCGCTCAACGAGGCGCTCGCCAGCTCGGCGGTGGTGGAGCGGGTCCTCGAGGTGGCGCAGGGACGCGGACGCGTTCCCCTGCCCGGCCCGTCGCGCGAGCAGGTTCTCGGCCTGCTCAACTGATCTCGCTGGCGCGCGGCATGCACGGGCGCTAGGCTGAGCGACGCTGTGAGCCAGCTGTCGGAGACGGCATACCGGAACCTGCTCGTCCGCACGGACGGCAGCGCGACGAGGATCACGCTCGATCGGCCCGAGCGGCGAAACGCGCTCTCGCTCGAGCTCATGGGCGAGCTGACGCAGGCCTTGCGCGACTGCGCGGATCAGGTGAGTCAGCGTGTCGTCGTGATCGAGGGAGCCGGACCGGCGTTCTCGGCCGGGCACGACCTGGCCGAGATGATCGGCCGCGAGGAGTCGTTCCTGCGCGAGCTGTTCGAGACCTGCACCGCGATGATGGAGACGATTCACGAGCTCCCGCAGCCGGTTATCGCCAAAGTCCACGGCATCGCCACCGCCGCCGGCTGCCAGCTCGTGGCCGCCTGCGACCTGGCCGTCGCCGCCGACAGCGCCCGCTTCGCCACGCCCGGAGTCAAGATCGGCCTGTTCTGCTCCACCCCGATGGTTCCGGTGTCGCGTGCCGTGGGACGCAAGCGGGCGATGGAGATGCTGCTTACCGGCGAGCCGATCGACGCTCGCACCGCGCTCGACTGGGGACTCGTGAACCGGGTCGTGCCGGCTGACGAACTCGACGCGGCCGTGAGCGGGCTGGTGGCGACGATCTCCCGCTCGAGCTCGTACACCGTCGCCACCGGCAAGCGCGCGTTCTACGACCAGGTGGATCGTCCCGAGCGCGGTGCCTACGAGCACTGCACCGCGGTGATGACCGATAACGCGCTCGCCGCGGACGCTCAGGAGGGCATGAGCGCGTTCCTAGACAAGCGCCCGCCGCGCTGGCACGGCCGCTAGCCCCGCGCCCAATCTGGCTGACCCAGGGCCCGGCCGGTCGCCGGGCGCCGCGGCGCCTCAGGAGGCCTCGGCGTGCAGCTCGTCCAACCCCTCGTCGATCGTCCGCACCGGGCGGTACCCGAGCTGCGAGGTCGCTTTGTCGATCCGTATCGTGCACTCCTGCGAGGAGACCCAGTATGCGAAGCGGGTCAGCGGCGGGCGCCCGGGCAGCCGCAGCGCGGACCAGACCCCCTCTCCGGCGAGCGCGAGGCCGCGCGCGAGAGAGTCGGGGATGCTGCGCATGGGCACCGGCACGCCCTGCGTCGCGAGCAGCTGGCTGACGAAGTCGCGGAACACGACAGGCTCACCGTCGGTGACGAAGTAGGCGTTGCCGCCCGCTCCGCGAGAGGCGCCCAGCAATAATCCCGCGACCGCGTTGTCGACGTGGGTGGTCGAGGTGCGATGCTCACCCCCGCCGATCCATGCGAAGCGGCCCGATCGTGCGAGCTCAGTCATCGTCGGCAGCAGCGTTGTGTCGCCGCGGCCCCACACGAACCGGGGACGCACCACGACGGTCGAGAAGCCGTCGCGATGCGCCGCCAGCACGAGCTGCTCGGCGCGCGCCTTGGTCGCGCTGTAGAGCGCCGGCGAATCGGGGCGCAGCGGCGCCGACTCATCGACGTTCACCAGGGGCGCACCGGCGAGGAGCGCCGCTTCGGTGCCAACGTGCACGAACCGGCTGACGCCGGCCTCGGCGCACGCGCGGAGCGCGTTCGCGGTCCCGTTCACGTTGCCGCGCTCGAACTCCTCCCGCCGCCCCCAATCGCCGAGAGTCGCCGCGGCGTGGAAAGCCACCTCGCACCCGGTGGCGCCGGCCCGCAGCGCGGCCACGTCGGCCAGGTCGCCCGGTACCGGCTCCCCGCCACGGGCGCGGATGCGCTCCGCGGCGGACGTCGAGCGCGCCAGCGCGCGTACGGCGTGCCCTTCCGCGCGCAGCCGCTCGATCAGCCGGCCGCCAATGAAGCCCGAACCGCCGGTCACGAACGCGTTTGCCATGCGTGGCAGGCCTCAGCTCGAGCCGAGCTCGACGCGGCCGCCTCCCGCCTGCTTGGCGCGGTACAGCGCGGCGTCGGCGCGGCTCAGGATCGCATCCGGATCCACGTCGCCGAGCGCGATGCCGAAACTTGCCGAGAGCGCGTGATCCCGCCCACCGACGTTTACCGCCACCGCGAGCTGCGCGCGTAAGCGCCGGCCGAGGGCAAGTGCGGCTGTCTCGTCCACCTGCTCGCAGACTACGACGAACTCATCTCCACCGAGCCTGGCCACGGTGTCCGAGGGGCGCACGGCGCGACGCAGCCGCCCGGCCAGCTCGACGAGCACAGCGTCGCCCGCGGCGTGCCCGTGAGCGTCGTTGACCTGCTTGAAGCTGTCGAGGTCGATGAACAGCACACCGGTGCGACCGCCTTCGCGCTGGGTGCGTGCGAGCGCATGCTCGAGTCGATCGCGGAGCAACGTGCGGTTGGCCAACCCGGTCAGCGGGTCGTGCAGCGCGTCGTGGCGCATCCGTTCCTCGTTGCGCTGACGCGTCAGCGCGGTGGCGAGGATGTCGGCGATCGAGCGCGTGAGTCTCTGCTCCTCCTCGCGCAGATCGGACTCGGTGGCGAGTCGCAGCTCATCGCCGGCGCCGATCGGCACGGTCAGGCTCGGCGTCACCATCCGGCCGACGCGAGCCAGCACGGAGCCGTCGGCAAGCCGTACGTCGGCGCCGCTGACCGGCAGCACCGCGAGCACCAGCTGCGCTGCCTCCGCGGCGAGCACCGCCGCGTCGGCTCCGGCGAGAGCTCGCTCGCCCATCCTCGCCAGGGCCCGTACGCGCGCTTCCGCCGTGCGCCGCTCGGAAATGTCGCGACCGACGGCGAGCAGCAGCGGCCCGGCGGCGGTTCGCACGATGCCCCAGCTCATCTCCCCCGCGAACTCGGAGCCGTCGCGCCTGAGCCCCCAGGCCTCGGCCGAGAACCGGAGCGGATGCTCGGTGGCGAAGTAGAGCTCGATGTTGCGCGTGTAGCGCGCGCGCTCTCGCATGGGCCAGAGCATCTCCACGTGACGTCCCAGCAGCTCCTCGCGCCGGTAACCGAACAGCTCCTCGGCCACCGCGTTCACGAACACGATCTGTCCATCGCGCGCGCTTGCCACCACCGCGTCCGGCAGCCCGTCGAGAATCTGGCGCGGCGCGGACAAGAGTCGCTCGCGCGCCGCGTCGGCGCCGCCTGGTCCGGAGTTCGCCGCGTCGTCCGTCAGGGTCATGAGCCGGCGTCCAAACTCAGCGTACAGCCTGATTGGCGAGGCGATGTCGATCCGGCCGCTTCCCGCGGGCACTACGCTGCCGAGCGCCGGCTTCCAGAGCTCCGCCTCACCGACCAGCGGAGGAATTCAGTGCCCCGCGAAGGTGATGACCGCGGCGCTGCCGGCCGGGACGGTGACCGAATAGCGGCCGCCGCGTGGGGCGACGAGCTCGGGCCGGGCGCCGCCGGTGACCGTGCCGGTAGCGGCTTGCCCGCTGAAGCTCACGCCGCCGAGCGTCACGTCCTGCTTGGAGCGGATGCTTGGGGCGCGCAGCCGCTCGACCAGCCCCGAGCCGGCGGCCGGAACGCGGAGCGACATCGTTGCCCCGTGCGCGGTCTGCTTGTTGATCAGCACGACGCGAACCTGCCCGTCGCTCGAGCGCGTGGCCCACATCTTGACGCCGCTCGGCGCACCCGAGACGGACAGCAGGCGGGCTCCCGGCGGAGCTGCCTGCGCGAACGCGGCCAGCCCGTAATAGATCGGGCTCACCTTCGCGATCCATTTGCCGTGCGATTGAGTGAAGCTGAACAGGTGGTTGGTCAGCCGCGGGAGCGAATGGACGTTGACGCCATCCACGCCGGCCCGCGCCAACTCGAACATCGTGTCGAGCGCCCACAACGAGGTCGCGAAGGTGTCATCGAGGCCCGTCTGGCCGCCGCACGAGATCGTGCCCGTCTCGTCGAGTCGCAGCGGAACGTGGTGGGCGTGCGCGACGCGCGCGTAGCCGCCGATCAGGTCGGCCAGGCCTCGCGAGGACGATTCCGCCAGCAGCTGCCCAGCGGTCAGGTGGACGGACGGCATGCAGCGCTTGAGCGGATAGCGGTGCAGCGTCGCAACCTGTACGCGCGGCTCGGCACGCAAGAAGCGGTCGAGGTTCGTCATCCAATCCACGTCGCCGGTGCTCGGTCCAGCCAGCGGCTGCCCCGGAAGCGCCCGCGCGAACCGGCTGAAATCACTCAAGAAAGCGCTGAAGTCGTAATTCGGCGGGCGGTTGAAGAACTTCTGGCCGTGCAGGACGTACCACGCGAACGATCCGTAGAGCTCGGGCTCGTTGCCGATCTCGAGCGCTTCGACTCGTTGCCGACCCACCGCGTTCGTGAGGGCACGGGCTTCCGCCGCGGCGAGAGCGGTGTTGCCGGCTCTAAGGTCGATCCCGATGATCACGCGCGCCGAGAGCGCGCTCGTTAGGGAATGCAGGACCGCCAGCCAGCGCGGGGTGACGTCGAAGCGCACGCCGTCCGGGCGGCGCTTGTGCCCGTACGGCGCCCACGTCTGGTCGGTGCTGTCGCCCCCGACGCGCAGCTCGAAGTTCTGACCCGGCGCCAGGTTGCGCAGCAGTTGGACGAACAACGGGTTGATCGCCTGGGGGTTGCCGCCGGCGTAGGCCTCGAGTGAGCGGTACTCCACCGAGAGCCCCACGAACCCGGCCGGGATCGGCGCCCCGGTTGGCTTGCTGGCGATCGTGATCGGCCTTCCCGCTGCCGCCGCGACGGGGCGTCCGGGCGCCAGGACCTTGCCGATCGAACCGGCAACGGCGGTCGAGGCGAGCGTCACGGCGAGGGCGACGACGGTGAGTGCGGCGCTGATCGGCACCGCGGCATCGTGCCATGAAACGGCCTCGTAGGCGTTACTTCATCATGTTGCGCGTCGCCGAGGCCCACGCCTCGGTGACGTCGCGAATGAACTTCGCCTGGGTCGTGGCGAGTTGCGAGATCCACTCGACGTCGCTGCGCCCGGGTCCTCGCTCGATCGCGGCCGCCATCGTCTTCAGCGCCTTCTCGTAGCTCGAGAGCACGCCCTCGCCGGCTCCCCGGCTGGCCTCGATCACTCGTTCGTTCAGCTTGCGCAGCCGCTGTGCCGCGGCCTCGAAGCGCTCATCGGACGACGCGCTTGATGCGGAGTCCGCCCGGCTCGACGTTCGCGCACCGGCGCCGCGCGCGGAGCCCGCGGAGGAACGCCGCCTGGATGTGCCGCCCGCGCCGGAGCTCGAGCTGGAGCCTCCACTTCTGGCCTGTGGCATGTCTGCCTCCTTGTGCTGGGACGCGCGCTGACCCGCACCCTACCTGCTGCTTTCGCGCCAGTGGGCATTCGCTGCCCGTGTTTGCCGACACCGGCGCCCGGCAACCCTCGCTGGCAGACCATGCGAAGGGAGCAACCATGACCGAGGTGCCGACGGGCTTCCCGGAGCCGCCGGGCAAGGACCCCGGCGATCGCTCACGGGATCCCGATCCTCATCACGCCCTGAACAACCCCGTTGGCGATCCCGATCCGACCGAGTGGCCAGACCCATACGAGCGCCGTGAGGACCCGCGCGATCCGGTCGATCCCGATGGCGCCCCATTCGGCGAGCAGCCGCACCCACCGACCGGCGCCCGCAGCACAAGCGAGCCGCATCCGGACGAGGATCCCGAGGCCGAGCCCTCGGAGGGTCCCAAGCGCGACAAGGTCGACGGCTGATCGCGGGCGGGGCTACGTCGCCGGCGGGCGCCGAGCCGCCCACGGCTGAGCTGCCTCGATCTGACCAGCAAGCGAGTACAGCAGGTCCTCCGCGCCCGGTCGGCCCACCAGCTGCACGCTGAGTGGCAGCCCGTCCGCGCCGAACCCGGCCGGGAGCGTGATCGCCGGCTGTCCCGTGACGTTGAACACCGCCGTGTAGGGAGTGAACCGACCAGCCACGTCGATCGCCCGCGGCGCCGGCTTGCCATACGCCCCCTCGGCGGCGATCGCGGTCTTGGCCAATCCCGGCGTCAACAGCACGTCGGCGTGGTCCCACAGCGCGAGGAGCCGTGCGGTCGTGGCAGGGCGCTTGGCCAGCAGCTGACGGCGCCGCCGGGGCGGGACGAGGCGCCGGCCCGCCCCCGCCATCTGGCGCGTCAAGGACTCGAAACGGGTCGGGTCGGGAACCTTCAGCGACTCCTCGTAGATTCCCCGCAGCCACATCTGAAGGAAATCCAGCTGCGCCGCGCCGTAGGCCGGGTCGCGCTCGCTCACGTGGTGCCCCAGGCCCTCGAGCAGTTTGCCCATCCGCTCCCAAGCCTGGCGTTGATCGTCTGACAGCTTGCCCACCTGCCCGGGCGGCAGCTTGCGCGAAAGCGCGATCCGCAGCGGAGGCGGAGGCGACGCGGCGGCCTCGAGGTAGCGGCCGGCAAACGGCGGCGCAGCGTCCGGCTCCCCCTCGAGCGTGCCTTGCATGGCGTCGAGCATCAGGGCGCTGTCGCGCACCGTGCGCGCGAGTCCGCCGTAGACGGTCAGGCCCAGCCAGCCGGGGCCGGCCGGCATCGTCGAGACCCGGCCGCGCGTCGGCTTCATCCCCACCAAGCCGCAGGCGGCGGCCGGGATCCGGATCGAGCCGCCGCCGTCGGAGCCGGTCGCGCACGGCACCAGGCCGGCAGCGACCGCGGCCGCGGAGCCGCCCGAGGAGCCACCGGGAGTGCGCGTCAGGTCCCACGGATTGCGCGTTATCCCGTTGGCGTCGGTGGCCGTCCACGGGAAGATGGTCAGCTCCGGAACGTTGGTGATGCCGATCGGGATCGCGCCCGCCGCGCGCAAGCGCCGGATCGCCTCGGCATCGGCCGCGGCCGGCGGAGCGTGACTGCGCGACCCGCGCGTGGTCGTCTGCCCCGCCACCGGCAGGTCGTCCTTGACTGCGAAGGGCACGCCCGCCAGCGGTCCGGTGGGCTGCGCCGCGGCCGCTGCAAGGGCCTCTTCGGCCATCGTCACGCGGAAGGCATTCAGCCGCCCGTCGCCTGCCTCGATCCGGCGCAGGCAGGCTTCGACGATCTCCGTGGCGCTGAGCTGACCCGAGCGCACTCGCTCCGCGAGCGCCGCTGGTCCGTCAAAGATGACCTCGGTGTCGGTCGTGGTGCTCACGGCGGGAAGCCTCTCATCCCGCGAGCGCGCGCGCCAGTGCGGCCACCGCGCGCGGGTACTGGTAGCGAATCGACCCGTGCGTACCCGGATACAGGTCGAGCGTGTGCTCGACGCCCAGCTGCTCGAGCTCGGCTGAGAACGCCTGCGCGGCCAAATCCAGGAAATACTCATCGCCGCGCCCCGCGTAGAGATGGATCGCTCGCAGCGACAGCAGCGCCTCAGCGTGACCCGGCGCCATCCGCACCGGGTCGTGCTCCAGCCACCGCTCCCACACGTCGATCAGCAACCGGCCCGTGGCGAGCTCGAACGGCAGCAGCGCTTGCCCCGGACGGTCGGGATCGGGCGAATAGGCCGCGGCGTAGGCATACGTCTCCAGGACGGCGCCGAAACGTTCCCAGTCGAACCCGTCGGCCTGGGCCAACTCGGCGAAGAAGACCTCATAGGAGCCATCGAAGTCGTCGCGCAGCTTGCGCGCCACGGCCGGGAAGCCACGGAGGTAGGAGCACTCGAAGAGGCCATCGCCGGCGATCGAGGCGAGCGCTCCGAACACGTCCGGGCGGAGCATCGCCAGGACCATCGCGCCGTAGCCGCCTGAGGAGCCGCCGATCACGGCACGAGCGCCAGGGCTGGCCAGCGTGGCGTACGCCTCATCCACGAAAGGGACGATCTCATCGCAGATGTAGTCCATGTAGCGGCCATTGGCAGATGAGTTGATGAATTGCGATCCACCTCGCGACGTCCAGGCGTCGAGGAACACGATCAGCGCGGGTGTCGATTCGCCGGCGGCGAACATCTCATCCAGGCGCTCGATCACCGTGGGCTCGAACGCCTTACGCGCTCGCCAGGCGTCGAGCTGGCCCGAGTAACCCTGGAGCACATATATCGCCGGCAGGCGCCCGAGCTCCCCGGGAGGCGAATACACGTAGAGAGGCCGGCGATTGGGGTCTCCGAGGGGGTTGCCGGC
Organism: Solirubrobacterales bacterium; assembly: GCA_019239445.1. Taxonomy (GTDB): domain Bacteria; phylum Actinomycetota; class Thermoleophilia; order Solirubrobacterales; family Solirubrobacteraceae; genus Palsa-465. Next base: position 6,762 of record JAFAZV010000386.1, on the reverse strand, counting down.
CAGCAGTTCCGACTCCACCAACACCTCGTGCAACCCCCCCCGCAGCGGGCGCGACCACGGTGGTCCGGGCTCGCCATCCACGCGCTTCAAGGCCACGCGCGGCACCGTAGCGGAACCCCCTGCTGAGGGGATCGCCCCGCGGGTATAGTGCGTCCGAGGACCGTTTCCCCCCCACAATTCGCACCGCTGAGCGATGACGGATCGAGTCCAAAGCCCATCCTCCAACGGCGCCGCCGCCGACATCGACGCGGTCGAGACGAGCGAGTGGCTCGAGGCGGTCGACGCCGTCGTGGCGCACGACGGGCCAGAACGCGCTCGCCACATCCTCTCCCAGGTCGTCGAGCGCGCGCAGAGCGCGGGCAGCGGCCCGATCGCGAACCTCAACACCCCGTATGTGAACACCATCCCGGTCGAGCGCGAGGCGCAGCTGCCGGGCGACCCCGCGCTCGAGCGCCGGCTGCGCTCGATCGTGCGCTGGAACGCGATCGCGATGGTCGTGCGCGCCAACAAGGTGTCCTCCGAGCTCGGAGGTCACATCGCCAGCTACCAATCGCTGGCCACCCTGTACGAGGTCGGCTTCAACCACTTCTGGCACGCGCCCTCAGACGAACACGCCGGCGATCTCGTCTACTTCCAGGGCCACTCGTCACCCGGAAACTATGCGCGCGCGTATCTCGAGGGTCGGCTGACCGAGGCGCAGCTCGACGGCTTCCGGCGTGAGGTCTCGGTTGCGGGCGGGTTGAGCTCTTACCCGCACCCTTGGCTGATGCCGGAGTTCTGGCAGTTCCCGACCGTGTCGCTGGGGATCGGCGCCATCACCTCGATCTATCAGGCCCGGTTCATGCGCTACCTCGAAGCTCGCGGACTCGCCGACACCTCCGAGCGGAAGGTGTGGGCGTTCCTGGGCGACGGCGAGATGGACGAGCCGGAGGCGATCGGCTCGATCGGCCTAGCCGGCCGCGAGCAGCTCGACAACCTGATCTGGGTCGTCAACTGCAACCTGCAGCGACTCGACGGCCCGGTTCGCGGCAACGGCAAGATCATCCAGGAGCTCGAAGCCGACTTCCGTGGCGCGGGATGGAACGTGATCAAGGTCATCTGGGGAACGCGCTGGGATCCGCTCCTGTCCCAGGACGATGACAACCGGCTGCTGCACGTGATGGAGGAGTGCGTCGACGGCGACTATCAAACGTTCAAATCGCGCGACGGCGCGTACGTGCGCGAGCACTTCTTCGGCCGTGACCCCGTGCTGCTCGAGCGCGTGGCGAATATGTCGGACGAGGACATCTGGCTGCTCAACCGCGGCGGCCATGATCAGCAGAAGGTCTATGCCGCCTACCACTACGCGGCGCACCATCAAGGTCAGCCGACGGTGATCCTCGCCAAAACGATTAAGGGCTACGGCATGGGCGTCTCGGGCGAGGGGCAGATGATCACCCATCAGGCCAAGAAGATGACCGAAGACGCGCTGCTGCAATTCCGCAACCGCTTCGAGCTGCCGCTGACCGACGAGCAGGTGCGAGCCGCGGAGTACTACAAGCCACCGGAGGACGCTCCCGAGATGCGCTACCTGCGCGAACGCCGCGAAGCGCTCGGCGGATCGATGCCGGTGCGCCGGCGGCGCGCCGAGCCGCTCCAGGTGCCGCCCGTCGACCTGTTCGAGTCGCAACTTGCAGGCACCGGCGAGCGCGAGATCTCCACGACGATGGCGTTCGTGCGCATCCTCGCGGCGCTGCTGCGCGACAAGCAGCTCGGCCGCCACATCGTCCCCATCATCCCCGACGAATCGCGCACGTTCGGGATGGAAGGCATGTTCCGCCAGCTCGGCATCTACTCCCCGGTGGGGCAGCTGTATCAGCCCCAGGACTCCGAGCAGCTGATGTTCTACAAGGAGGACCAGCAGGGACAGATCCTCGAGGAGGGGATCACCGAAGCGGGCTCGATCTCCTCGTTCATCGCGGCGGGCAGCTCGTACAGCGTGCACGCGGTCCAGATGGTGCCCTTCTACATCTACTACTCCATGTTCGGCTACCAGCGGGTGGGCGACCTGGTGTGGGCTGCGGGAGACACCCGGGCGCGGGGCTTCATGCTCGGAGGTACCGCCGGGCGGACGACGCTCAACGGCGAGGGGCTCCAGCACGAGGACGGCCACAGCCACGTTCTGTTCTCCGTCGTGCCGAACTGCCGCGCCTACGACCCGGCTTACGGCTACGAGCTGGCGGTGATCATCCAGGACGGTCTGCGTCGGATGGTCGCCGAGCAGGAGGATGTGTTCTTCTACATCACGTTGATGAACGAGAACTACCAGCACCCCCCGATGCCGGAGGGCGCCGAAGACGGGATCCTGCGCGGTCTCTATCTGCTGCGCGATGGCGCCGCGAAGGGAGACGGTCCATGCGTGCAGCTGCTCGGGTCGGGGACGATCCTGCGTGAAGTGCTTGCCGCCGCGGACCTGCTCGAGGATGACTTCGGCGTGCGCGCGGACGTCTGGAGCGTGACTTCGTTCACCGAGCTGCGGCGCGACGGGATCGAGGCAGAACGGTGGAACATGCTGCACCCCTCGAGCGAGCCGCGCCGGGCGTACGTGACCGAGCGGCTCGGCGAGCGCGCCGGTCCGGCCGTTGCCGCCACCGACTACATCCGCGCCCTGGCCGATCAGATCCGCCAGTGGGTGCCAGGGCGCTACCGAGTGCTTGGCACCGACGGGTACGGTCGCAGCGACAGCCGCGCTTCGTTACGCCGGTTCTTCGAGGTGGATCGTCACTTCGTCGCGCTCGCCGCGCTGAAGGAGCTGGCCGATCTCGGCGAGATCGACGCCTCACGGGTGCAGGAGGCGATCGAGCGCTACGAGATCGATCCTGAGGCGCCGCTGCCCACAACGGTGTGAGCGCCACGGACGTCATCTCGGTCGAAGTGCCGGACATCGGCGACTTCGAGGATGTTCCGATCATCGAGATCCACGTCGGTGTCGGCGACGACGTCGCCGCCGACGATCCGCTACTCACGCTCGAGTCCGATAAAGCGACGATGGACGTGCCGGCGCCGTTCGCTGGCACCGTGCGCGAGCTTCAGGTATCGGTCGGGGACAAGGTTTCCCAGGGCACGCAGCTGCTGAAGCTGGAGGCGGCCGGCGATGCCGAGGCCGGTGACGCCGCGTCGGCCGCGGCGTCCGATGGCGCGCCGAGCGAAGCGACCGCGCCCGAGGCGGTGGCCAGCGCCGTCGACGCGGAGAGCGAAAGCGCGCCGCCGTCCGCCGGAGACGCAGGACCCGAAGCCCGCTCCGCACCTGCCGAACGCGCGTCAGCGCCCACCGAACAGCAGGTGCCCGGCGAACAACAGGCCCCCGCCGAACAACAGGCCCCCGCCGAACAGCAGCCGCCCGCCGGCAACGGCCACCGCGGCCCGATCTACGCGAGCCCCGCTGTCCGCCGCCTTGCGCGCGAGCTATCGGTCGACCTGATGCGCGTCGAGGGCACCGGTCGCAAGGGACGCATCACCAAGCAGGACGTCGAGCAGTTCGTGGAGGGCGGCGCGCCCGCCACCGACGGTCGCGCACCCGCCCCGAGCGGCGCGCCGGCGGGGCTGGATCTACCGCCGTGGCCGACGATCGACTTCACGAAGTTTGGCGAGGTCGAGCGCGCCGAGCGTTCGCGCATCCAGCGCATCTCCGGGCCGAGCCTGGCCCGCAACTGGGTGATGATCCCCCACGTCACCCACAACGACGAGGCGGACATCACCGAACTCGAGGCGTGGCGCAAGCGCTTGAACTCCGAGCAGGACGTGAAGGTGACGATGGTCTCGTTCCTCGTCGTGGCATCGGTGGCAACGCTCAAGGCGTTCCCAACCTTCAACTCGTCGCTGGACGGAGACGAGCTCGTGCTCAAGCACTACTACAACATCGGCTTCGCCGCCGACACACCCGGCGGCCTCGTGGTGCCGGTGATCAAGGACGCGGACAAGAAGGGCCTGCTCGAGATCGCCGCCGAGCTCGGAGCTCTGTCGGCCAAGGCGCGCGACGGCAAGCTTGGTCCGGCCGACATGCAGGGCTCGACGTTCACGATCTCGTCGCTCGGCGGCATCGGCGGGACGTCGTTCACACCGATCGTCAACGCGCCCGAGGTCGCGATCCTCGGCGTCACCCGCAGCGCGATGAAGCCGGTCTGGAACGGCAGCGAATTCCAGCCGCGCCTGATGGTGCCCCTGTCGCTGTCCTACGACCATCGCGTGATCGACGGCGCCGCCGCCGCACGCTTCGTCGTCCACCTGGTCGGCGTCCTCTCCGATCTGAAGCGAGCTCTGCTGTGAGCGAGGAGCTCGAGATCCGCGTCCCCGACATCGGGGACTTCACCGACGTACCAGTGATCGAGATCCACGTCGCGGCGGGCGACGAGGTCGCGCTCGAGGACCCGCTGGTGACGCTGGAGTCCGATAAGGCGACGATGGACGTGCCGGCTCCCGTGGCCGGCGTGGTCAGGCAGCTGCGCGTCTCGATCGGCGATCGCGTCTCGGAGGGCAGCGTGCTGCTGACCCTCGACGGCGCAGCGGGCGAGCAGCCGGCCTCGAGTGACGGCGACCGGCCGGCGGCGGAGCCAGCGGGTGCGCCCGAATCACCGGCCGCAGGCCCGCCTCCCGAGTCCGACGGCGGCGAGCACGACGCCCAGGTAGTGGTGATCGGCTCCGGCCCCGGCGGCTACACCGCAGCGTTCCGCGCCGCCGATCTCGGCCTGCGCACGGTGCTGATCGAGCGCTACGAGTCCCTCGGCGGTGTCTGCCTGAACGTCGGTTGCATCCCCTCTAAGGCTCTCCTGCACGCCGCGCGCGTGGTCGCCGAGGCCGAAGAGATGTCCGAGCACGGGATCTCGTTCGGCGAGCCCCAGGTCGATCTCGAGGCGCTCATCGGCTGGAAGCAGTCCGTGGTCGACAAGCTGACGAACGGAGTGGGCGGACTTGCGCGCCAGCGCAAGGTGGAGGTGGTGACCGGGGTCGCCCGCTTCGACGGACCGAACTCGATCGTCGTGGGCGAGCGGACGATCACGTTCGACAACTGCATCATCGCCGCCGGCTCGCAGGCCGCGAGCTTGCCCAGCCTCCCCGACGATCCTCGCGTGATCGACTCCACCGACGCGCTGTCGCCCGACGGGGTGCCCGAGCGGCTGCTCGTGATCGGCGGCGGCATCATCGGCCTCGAGATGGCCACGGTGTACGACGCGCTGGGTGCGAAGGTCACCGTGATCGAGTTGCTCGACCAGCTGATCCCAGGCTGCGACACCGACCTCGTCAAACCGCTCCACAAGCGCATCTCGAGCCGCTACGAAGCGATCCTCCTGGGGACCGAGGTGACCGCGGTCGAGGCCGAGGAGACCGGACTCAAGGTGACCTTCTCCTCCGGCGACTCTCGCGTGTTCGACCAGGTTCTCGTGGCCATCGGCCGACGGCCCAACGGCCACGCCATCGAGGCGGACCGCGCAGGCGTCGAGGTCGACGACGCCGGCTTCATCCCCGTGGACGCCCAAATGCGTACCAACGTCCCCTGGATCTACGCCATCGGCGACATCGTGACCGGGCCGATGCTCGCCCACAAGGCCTCTCATCAAGGCAAGGTCGCGGCCGAGGTGATCGCTGGCGTGCCCGGGGCGGCATTCGACGCCCGCTCGATCCCGTCCGTCGCCTACACCGATCCCGAGGTGGCGTGGACCGGGTTGACGGAGACGGCGGCGCGCGCCGATGACGTCGAGTACGAGAAGGCCATGTTCCCCTGGTCGGCCTCCGGCCGGGCGCTGTCGCTCGGCCGCGGCGACGGGCTGACGAAGCTCCTGATCGATCCCGAGACCCGACGCGTGCTCGGGGCGGGGATAGTCGGCGTGAACGCCGGCGAGCTGATCGCCGAACTCGTGCACGCGATCGAGCTTGGCTCAGACGCCGAGGACGTGGCGCTGACGATCCATCCGCACCCGACGCTCACGGAAACGGTCATGTTCGCCGCCGAGATGGCTGAGGGGACGATCACCGACCTGGCGCCGAAGCGCAAGGCCGCCGGCGAGCGGGCGCAAAGCGCCGATCCGGCGCGAGCCTGAGCGGCCGAGAAGCCTGGTCGAGAAGCTTGCGGTATGCGGGAATTTCTCGACCAGCCTCCTCGTTCTGAGCGCGTGACGCTGGCACTGATGGGCGCGCGCTAGCGGCGAGACAGCCGCCGCGCCAGCCCGACCATCGTGGCGGTTCCGGCCGCGGCGACGGCAACCCCCCGCCACCGATCTCCGGCGTGGCGCGCCAGCGCGCGAGCCGCGCCGGCGCTCCTGGGCGCCGGCATCGGGTACTCGTCGGCCGCGAGCACGTCATGCGGTTCGGTGATCCCGACCGGATCCTCGGGCGCGACGATCGGCGGGTGATGCAGCGCCGGGTCGGGCGCCGGCATCGCGAACTCCTCTGCCGCCAGCACGTCGTGGGCCCCCTCCTGCAACGGGCTTGTCGGGCGCTCGTTCATCGCGCGGATGATCTCAGAAGTCGTGCCTGAGGGCGGCGACGGGGGTCATTTCTCAGACCGGGTCCCGGTCCTGACTAATCTAAGTCCAAGAGACTGAGATCCGCTTGGCATCCGCGGTGCCGGATGCTATGCTCCCGCTTATCCAACGTAAGTTTCTACTGAAAGTGAAGACACGTTCATGAGTCGCCTTCTGATCATCCCGCTGGACGACGCCGTCGTCTTCCCGGGTATGTCGCTCACGCTCGCCGTGGACGCCGGCGAGGAGGACCGCGTCTTCCTCG
>JAFAZV010000356.1 GCA_019239445.1 Solirubrobacterales bacterium | reverse complement strand
CGGGGCGGGGCAGGCGACCAAGCTGACGAACAACATCCTCGCCGCCACTCACATGGCCGTGTTGGCGGAAGCCGTTGCGCTGGCGCGCAGCGAGGGGCTGGCGCTCGCGGACGTCTACGAGATCGTCTCCAACGGGACCGGCGACTCGCGCGTGCTGCGTAACCGCTACCCCGTGCCGGGAGTGCTCGCCGACGCCCCGGCCAGCAACGGCTGGGCCCCGCTGTTCCCCGTCGACCTGATCGCCAAGGATGTCGGGCTGGCGCTCAGCACCGCGGCTGAGCACGGCCTTCGTCTTCCACTCGTCGAAGCGGCGCAGGCGCGCTATCACGCCGCGCAGGCAGCGGAGCTCGGCGACCTCGACTATTCCGCCGTCGCGCAGCTGTTCCCGAGCCCATAGGGTTGCCCGGTGCTACGGCTCGGCATCGACGTAGGAGGCACGTTCACCGACCTGCTCTTGCATGACACCGCGTCGGGCGAGCTGTGGGTGGCCAAGGTCCCGAGCACCCCCGACGATCAGTCGCTCGGGGTGCTCGACGGCATCCGCGCGATGGGCGACATCGCCGGGGTAAGCGCCGAGCGCCTCGGCGCGATCCTGCATGGGACGACGGTGGCCACGAACGCGGTACTCGAGAAGCGCGGCGCACGCGTCGGCTTGCTGGTGTCCGAGGGCTTCCGCTCGATCCTCCACCTCGCCGAGGCATGGACTCCCGGGCCCCTGTTTGGCTGGATGATCTACGAGAAGCCCGAGCCGATCGCGGATGTGGAGGACACGGTCGAGGTCTCCGAGCGGGTCGGCGCCGACGGCAGCGTCCTCCGGGTCCTCGACCACGATGCAGCCCGAGCCGCGATCACCACCCTGCGCGACCGCGGCGTGCAGGCGCTGACGGTGTCGCTGATGAACGCGTTCGCCAATCCCGAGCACGAGCGTGCGGTGGCGCAGCTGGCGCGGTCCGAGGCTCCCGGACTGCCGGTGTCGATCTCCTCGGACATCCTGCCCGAGTTCCGCGAGTACGAGCGCACGGTCACGACAGTCGTCAACGCATACGTCTCACCCGTGCTCGACCGTTACCTGTCGCGCCTGCAGCAGCGCCTGGCCAAGTCCGGCGCGGGCGCCGAGCTGCGGGTGGTTCGCTCCGATGGCGGGCTGATGAGCATCGACTCGGCGCGCTCGACGCCGGTGAATACGGTGCTCTCCGGACCGGCCGGCGGCGTTCAGGGCGCGGCTTACGTGGCCGCTCGAGCTGGCCTTGACCGGATCCTCACGTTTGACATGGGCGGCACGTCGACAGACGTCGCCACCTGCATCGGCGCGGTGCCCTCAATCACGCGCGAGACGTCGGTGGGCGAGTTCCCGGTCAGAGCTCCGTCGGTTGAAGTCGAGAGCATCGGCGCCGGAGGCGGGTCGATCGCCTACGTCGCCGAGGTCACGGGAGCGTTGCGCGTCGGGCCTCGAAGCGCGGGCGCCGAGCCGGGGCCGGCGTCCTATGGTCGCGGCGGCGAGGAAGCGACGGTGACTGATGCCAATCTCGTCCTTGGCCACCTGCCGCCGCGCCTGCTCGGTGGCGCGATGGAGCTCGACGCTGACGCGGCGGCCGCTGCCGTCGACGAGCTCGCGACCACGCTCGGCATCGAGCGTGAGGCCGTCGCTGCGGGGATCGTCGACATCGTCACCGAGAACATGCTCGGTGCGCTGCGCGTGGTGACAGTGCAGAAGGGACTGGCCCCGAGCGACTTCGCGCTCGTCTCCTTCGGCGGCGCCGGCGGGCTGCATGCCAATGCGCTGGCGGCGCTGCTCGGGTGCTTCCCGGTGCTCGTGCCGCCCGAGTCGGGCGTGCTCTCGGCGCTGGGATTCGTCGCCTCGGAGGTCAAGAACGAGTTCAGCCAGACGTTCATCCGGGACGCGGAGGCGATCCCGGAGGGCGAGCTGCGCGCTCAGCTCGCGGACTTGGCCGCACAGGGCGATAGCTGGCTGGCCGATGAGCGCGTGGCGGCCGGTGAGCGTGCCATCGACTACGTGGTCGACATGCGCTATCAGCGCCAAGGCTTCGAGATCCCGATCGAGTTGGCCGCAGACGAGCTCGACGCGCTGAGCATCGCGGGCCTCGTAGATCGCTTCACTGCGGCGCACAAGCGGCTCTACGGCTTCGGTCTGGAGGGAGGCGCCGAGGTCGTCAATCTGCGTGCGATCGCGCGTGGACGAGTTCCGACGCCGGAAATCCCCGCCCACGACCTCAGCCCGGCCGATCCGTCCTCGGCGCAGCGCGGCGTGCAAAGCGTCTGGCAGGACGGCGTCGAGCGCGAGGTGCCGACTTACGAGCGTGCGCAGCTCAGCTCCGGCATGCGGATCCCCGGCTATGCGATCGTCGAGCAGTACGACGCCACCACCGTCATCCTGCCCGGACACGTTGCCGAGGTCGATCCGTACCTCAATCTGCTGATCACACCGGAGGCTCATCGATGACGAGCATCGAGGTCGATTCGATCACGCTCGACCTGATCGAGAACGCGTTGCTCAACGCCCGCTTCGAGATGGACGAGGTGGTGCGACGGGCGGCGATGTCGCCGACGATCCGCGTGCAGCACGACGAGTTCCCGATGATCTGCAACGCCCGAGGGCAGATGGTCGTGGGCCAGTTCGGCTCCTACATCCCCGAGGTGATCGATCGCTTCGGCGGTGACATCAACCAGGGCGACGTCATCCTGCTCAACGACCCCTACGTGTGCAAAGGCTCGATTTCGCACTGCAACGACTGGCTGGTGATCCTGCCGATCTTCCACGACGGGCGCCACGTCGGCTTCTCCTCGATGTTCGGGCACATGATGGACGTCGGCGGCAAAGTGCCGGGCAGTCAGGTCAACGAGGCGCTGTCGATCTGGGAGGAGGGGCTGCGGATCCCGCCGATCAAGATCTTCGACCGCGGCGTCCTCAACGAGGCGGCGCTGGCGGTGATCCTCAACAACACCCGAACCCCCGAGACCAACCGCAGCGACCTGATGGCGCTCGTCGGCGGCTGCCGAGCAGCCGAGCGCCGCGTGATCGAAATCTGCGAGCGCTTCGGTGCCCCGACCTACTTCGCCGCCTGCGACGCCCTGCTGACGCGTACACGCGACGCCGTGGCCAAGCTGATCCGCCAGTACATCCCTGAGGAGCCGGTGACGTTCACCGATTGGGTCGACGACGACGGTCTCGGTAACGGCCCCTTCAAGATGGTGCTCACGCTCTGGCGCGAGGGCGACGTCTGCCACGCCGACTGGAGCGGCACGGCGGCCCAGGCGCCCGGCTCGATCAACTTCCACATCCACGAAGGACTGTGCAAGCTCTTCTTCGGGATCTACATGATCATGGCCTTCGACCCGCAGATCCTGTTCAACGACGGGCTCTACGACGTGTTCGACGTGACCCTGCCCGAGGGCTCGCTGCTCAACCCGCGTTTCCCCGCGCCGCTGTCCAATCGCCTGAACGTGCACACGCGCTTCTTCGACTG
>JAFAZV010000343.1 GCA_019239445.1 Solirubrobacterales bacterium | reverse complement strand
GCCGACCAGCATGGTGCCGGCGTGCTCGCTCCAGATCACGTCGATGCAGCCGTCAGGCAGCACGCGCACAGGGGAGCCGTCGCCGCGTCGCTCCCAGGTGCATTCGAGCCACGGCGCGAGCTCCACGGGCGGAGCGTGCTCGCGGTAGCTCACTGCGCGCCCTCACTCCTCGCGCGGCGGGACCGAGGACTGCAGCCTGCGCCGCGCCTCGTCGAGCCGTCGCGTCTGATCCGCCGCGGCCTCCCGGGCGGCGCTGTGCCGGCGATCGTCCCGTCGTAATCCTGCGCGGATGCGATCGACCACCCGGCGCACGGCGCCCGTCAACGCTCGGCCGAGGCCCCCGCCACCACCGCGGTCGACCAGTCGATCACCGAGGTCGGGCGCACGATGTGCTTGCTCATCCCGAGCTCCTTGGCCGAGAGCCCGAGCGCGAGCCCGACGAGCTGGGGGAGGTGCAGGACCGGCATCCCCAGATCGCGCCCGACCACGCGCGAAGCCGCCGGCTGCTGCAGATCGAGATTGAGGTGGCACAGCGGGCACGGGACGACCAGGCAGTCGGCCTCGGCGTCGATCGCGTCGCCAAGGTGCCGCCCCGCCTGCGCCAGCGAGGCCTCCTTGTTCATCGTGACGATGGGAAAGCCGCAGCATTTGTAGACGCCGGCGTAATTGATCACGGTGCCGCCGAGCGCCTCGATGACCTGATGCAGGTAGCGGTCGCGCGGCCGCTCGGCGCCGATGCCCAGACGATCGACCGGGCGGACGATGTAGCAGCCGTAGAACGGCCCGACGCGCAGATCGGTGAGCGGCCGCCTGACCTTCTCGCGCAGCGCGTCGAGTCCGATGTCCTCGACCAGTAGCCAGAGGAAGTTCTTGTTCGTCAGTCCCTTGTCGTAGCGGAGTGCTTCCTCAGCCAGGCTTGCGTTGACCTGCTCGCGGTAGTCGCTGTTGGCGTCCAGGCGCTCCTGGCACTCTGACTGAGCGCCCTGACAGGTCGAGCAGATGTTCATCATCAGCTCGCCGTCCGTGCGCTGCGCGAGCGCGAACGTCCGCGCGTTGAGCGTGTCGGCGAGCTCCTGGTTGTGCTCGGCGATCACGCCGGCGCCGCAGCAGGCGGCCCGGTCGAGCTCGATCAGCTCGAGGTCGAGCAGCGGCGCGACCTTGGCCATCGAGCCATGCAGCTCCGGCGTGAACCCGCGGCTCACGCACCCGGGCCAATAGGCGACCTTCATGAGGTCTCGCTTTCGCCACTCTGCACGGCGTCGGCGGCGCTGTCGGGCATCGCACCCGTGTTCGCCGGCTCGGCCGCCATGCCCTCGGCATCGGGAGTGCCCTGGTCCTTGGTTGCGGCCGTGCTCGTGTCCTTGGTGCCGCTGCCGCTGTCGGAGGGATCGTCCTCATAGCCGGTGACGTACAGGTTGAGCTCGACGCGCTCCTCGCGCCCCTCGACCTGATCGAATAGCCGCTTAACCTCTTTCGGCGCCTTGTGCGGATGCATCAGCACGGTCTTCGGCGTCATCTTGCGTCGTGCCAGCGCCGCCGCCGCGGTCGGCAGCGAGCTGAACAGCTCCGGCACCGCGTTCGGGTGGAACTTGCCGCCGTAGGAGTCGGGCAGCAGGTCGGCCTCGTGGAGCAGTCCGTGCTTACGGATGTTCTTGACGAACGCCTGCTCGTGACGGTGGCCGTTGTTGCGATCCTCAATCTGGTGGTCCCCTCCCGCCTTGCGACGCAGGCGCATGATCTGGCTCATCGGGTCAACGCCCTTGGGACACGCGTCGATGCAGTTGAAGCAATGGGTGCAGTCGTAGATTCCGTGCGGGTCCTCGGAGAGATCCTTGAGTCGCTGGAAGTGCTCGGCGTCGCGCGGATCGCCGACGAACCGGTAGGACTTGGCGAGCGCCGCCGGACCGACGAACAGCGGATCGATCTCCATCGACAGACAGTCGGATACGCACGCCCCGCATTGGATGCAGGCCACCGTCTGGGTGACGTCGACCATGTTCTCGTGCGGCACGATGTACTCGCGCTCGGGCACGGGCGCCTTGTTGATCAGCCACGGCGTGACGCGGCGGATCTTCTTCCAGTGCACGGCGTCCATGTCGACGATCAGGTCCCGAATCACCGGCATGTTGCCCATCGGCTCAACCGTGATCGTCGTGTTGCTCTGACCCTCGTCGGGGGGGTTCCAGCCGATGCCGGCGCGCCGGTCGGCCGCCTCCTCGAGGTGCGTGTTGCAGGCCAGCCCGGGCTTGCCGTTCATGCGCACGCCACACGAGCCGCAGATCGCCTGCTGGCAGGAGCAGCGGATGCCGATCGAGCCATCGACGTCGTCACGGACCTTGAGGATCGCGTCGAGCACCGACTGCGTCCCGTCAAGGTCGACCGTGTGCTCGTCCCAGTACGCGGCCTCACCCGATTCGGGGTCGAAGCGGCGGATCTTCAAGGTGTATTCGGGCATGGGCTAACTAGTAAGTCCTTTCCTGTGGCTCCCACCGGGTGATCGTCACCGGCGAATAGCTCACCAGTGGCACATCGGC
>JAFAZV010000303.1 GCA_019239445.1 Solirubrobacterales bacterium | reverse complement strand
GCGCGCGGCGACGGCGAGCCAGCGCTGGTGCTCGGCGGGATCGGCGTCGAGCAGCGAGTACGGGATCTTCGACGCCTCGCAGGCGCCGCGAACGATCGCAGCGCCAGCGTCCAGGATCTCGCGGGTGACGCTGCCGCGCGCCTCGTAAACCACGCCTCGAACCGTTGTGTCGAGCACGCGGACCAGCAGCATCTCGAGTCGGGGGCCATGTAGAGCCCGGAGCTGCTCGGCTCCGCGAGCGGGAGCGCCGAGCAGGATGCAGGCGACGCCGACCTGGTCCAAGGCCGGCGCGAGCGTGGCCACCCGATCCGGATCGGCGAGCACCGCCTCGGCCCCCGCGCGTTCGATCTCCGCGAGGTGCTCCGCTCGCCGCGTCGTGCCGCGCACGACGTGACCACGCCGGCGCAGCTCGCCCGCGAGCGCGCGACCGCGGCAACCGCAGCCAACGATCAGGCAGCGCGCCAAGCTATCCGCGCTCGGCGCTGTCAGGCTCGCCGCCGGAGTCGAACTCCGCGCGGGCCTGGGCTCGCGTCCGCGGGGGCAGGCCGCGCGCGCGACGTCGAGCGTTCGTCGCCTCGAGTAGTTGCTCGAGCTCGCGATCGGCGAGATAGGCGTCGCGGCGACGGCGCTGCTCGGCTAAGTCCTCGACCACGCGCAACTCGAGGTCAGACACCGTCAGCTCGGCCTGGCCGCGCTCCCGCCGCCTCGCGTTGTGAGCGCTCAGCATCTGATCGAGGTCCTCCGCGTCGAGTGCCTCGCGTTGCTCGGTGATCTCCCGCGCGCTCTTCAGGCCCAGCTGTTCGAGCCCGGTGCCGGGATAGTGCCGGCCGAGCAGCCACACCCACAAAATCAGCGCAGCCAGCGCGCCGAGCAGCACGAGCGCGAACGGATCCACCGCGAGGCAGTCTACCCGCGGCTAGATCCCGCGAGCAGGGCCGCTAGGCGCAACTTTGGTCTCGAGGTCGGGTTCTGTGAGGCGTCAAGCAGCCCCGCCCGGAGGGGAGCCGGGATCCGGCGGTGGCGTACCCACCAACGCTGGAAAAGGAGGGCGCAGATGCGTCGACCCTTTGCCGTGCTCGCCTGCTTGGCGAGCACGTTTGCCGTTGCCGGCACCGCGAGCCTCGCGACCGCGGCACCGAAACAAAACCGTGGCCTGACGATCAACGCCACGCCGAACCCGATCGGCGCCGGAGAAGGAGTGCTGATCTACGGCCAGCTAAATCGCGGGCCGGTCGCAGGTCAGACGATTTCGCTGTACCACCGTGTCGGCACGCAGCGGAACTTCACGTTCATCCAGGCGACGCGGACCGACGCCTTCGGGTTCTACCGGTTCACCCGCGCCGAAGGCGTCGTGACGACGAATCGGAGCTGGTTCGTACGCGGGCCGCGGCAAGCCCACAGCCGCACCGTGAACGAGCAGGTCGCCGCGCTCGTCAGCATCCGCGCCGATACAACCTCTACCGACACGAGCCACGCGATCACGTTCAGCGGGCACCTCACCCCGACGCACCGCTTCCAGACCGTGTTGTTGCAGCAGCAGATCGGCGCCAGCGACGATTGGCAGACGATCGAGACCGGCCGGCTCAACGGAGGCTCGCGCTACTCCATCGCCTACCGGTGGCGGGTTCCCGGCGCGCACGATGTGCGCGTCGTGCTTCCGGGCGACCAGCGCAACATCCGCTCTGAATCGGATGCCGTCACGGTCACGATCGAGCAGGCGCAGGTCGCGGACTTCACGATCAGCTCCTCTTCACCGGTGATCCCTGACGGGGCGACGGTCACCATCTCCGGCGTCCTGGACAAGGCGGGAACGACCACACCCCAGGCGAGCACGAGCGTGTCGCTGTGGGCACGGCAACCTGCCGACGGCAGCTTCAAGAAGCTCGAGGAGACGACGACTGCGGCTGACGGCAGCTACAGCTTCCTCGAGAAGCCGTCGGCGAACGAGATCTACCGCGTGCGCACGACGCTACCGGCGAATCGCCAGACAGCGGTCCTATTCGAGGGCGTCCGCGACGTCGTCTCGCTCCAAGCCAGCTCGATGAGCGCAAGCGTCGGTGGCCGGATTCTGTTCACCGGGTCGGTGACGCCCGACAAGGCCGATCATCGGGTCTATCTCCAGCGGCTCGGCAGCGACGGCGACTGGCACGCGGTCGCGGTCACCCGCGTGCGGGCGAGCTCGACGTTCCAGTTCGCGTGGGTGTTCGGGAGGGTCGGCACGCCGCGCTTCCGGGCTCGGATCTTCAGCGACCCGCGCAACGTCGGTGGCCGTTCCAACCCGGTGAGCATCACCGTGGCCGGCTTGGCGCCCAACTCGCAGCTGCCGCCGGCGTCCTAGGGTCACCGGCAGTAGCGTCCGGCCTAGCCGTCTCAGGTCAGGCGACTCCGGCTCCCGCCGTGCCGGGCGGGTGGGGGCCGGAGATCGCGCCGACCCTAAGTGCTCCCCGCCGTAAATACAGCCGCATTCGAGCCCTCGGGCTTGCGGCCCGGTCGGCATCCTGCCTCGCCTCAACGGGCCGCGCCCGAGTCGTCCAGCTCGGCGGCGCCTGCCTTCGTCCCGCCACCGGCTTCGCCGGCGGCAGCGGTCTCGCGCAGCGCTGCTGCGCCACACCTCCTGCGTCCTCGGCATGCATCCGCCAGTCGCGTCTCTCGGTGCGTCCGTATTTACGGCGGGAAGCACTAAGCCGCGACCGACCACA
>JAFAZV010000302.1 GCA_019239445.1 Solirubrobacterales bacterium | reverse complement strand
CGCGGCCACCGGGCCAGTTGCGTCGCGTGGAGGCCAGGTGCATCTCATCGGTGGGGCACAGATGCCACTTCCCCACCATGTAGGTGTTCCACCCCAGCTCGCCGAGGATCTCGGGCAGCATGCCGTTCTCGGGCGGGATCGTTCCGCTGGCGTTCGGAAACCCGATCGCCGCCTCGGTGATGCACGCCATACTGTTGCGCGTGTGATTGCGGCCGGTCAGCAGACAGGACCGCGTCGGCGAGCACAGGGCTGTTGTATGCCACTGGGTGTAGCGCACGCCGCGCGCGGCAATCCGGTCGATATTGGGCGTATCCACCGGTCCGCCGTAGCAGCCCATGGCCGAGAACCCGACGTCGTCGAGCACGATGTAGACCACGCTCGGCGCGCCGTCCGGCGCCCTGGGAGCCTCGAACGGAGACCAGTCTGGCTCCGAGTCACGAATATCGACGTTGATCACGCCCCTGAACGGCTTGCTCACGCGAACCTCCATTCCACGCCGAATCTCGACAAGACGGACCTGCGGGGCTAAGACTCGCACGTCTTGGCGCTCGAGCATCACCCGGACCAGATGATCCTCATGTTCACGACGCGGCCCCGAGCGTTTCGACGGGGCCGTCTCGGGTGCGGGATTGCGATGCAGGGCGCCCGCCGCAAGGGGCCTTAGCCAGCCAGCACAGCGTCCTCGGCGACCTAGGCGACCGCCAACTCGTGAACGCCGCCAAGTTCGCCCGATTCGTTGCCGAGACCGGCTACGTGACGCCCGCCGAGCGAGCACGCGATCCAGGCGACTACCCGGATGCCGCCCCTAATTTTCGAGCCGGTAAGGTCCCCTGCCCGCTTCGAAGCGCTGAAGGTCCGGCACTGCCTTGCGCCGAGGGAGGGGTGCTAGTTTGGGCCCGCGCGGCTAACCGTTTCCTCGGACGCGTCGATGTCACGTAGCAGAGGGTATGGTGACGTCGTGCCGTTCTTTGGCCACAAGTCGCGACGGGAGCGAGAGTGGGAAGAGGTGCGGAGCTCCGCCCAGGATGATCTGGTGGCGCTCGGTGACGATATTCGGTCGCTCGATGTTGATGTCGAGCTGCCAGGTGTCTCCGACGAGGTCAAGCAGCGTTACGAGCAGGCGCTTCAGGCGTATCAGCGCGCGAGCGAAACGTTTGACCGCGCCAGGCGACCGGAGGACCTCGCGTCGGTCAGCGAGACGCTTGAGGAGGGGCGATACGCGATGGCGTACACCAAGGCGCTGCTTGTGGGCAAGCCGCCTCCTGAGCGCCGCGCGCCCTGCTTCTTCGATCCGCGCCACGGACCATCGACCGAGGATGTCCAGTGGGCGCCGCCGGGTGGGTCGCTACGACCGGTGCCGGCGTGTGCGGCGGACGCCATCCGGATCAGGGAAGGCTTCCAGCCGCACGGCCGGCAGGTGACGGTCGACGGGCGCCCCACCGACTATTGGAACGCGCCCCGGCACTATGGCCCCTGGGCGGGCGGGTACTTCAATAGCTTCGGAGGAGGTGGGCTGCTCTCCACCCTGCTGATGGGATCCGCGCTCGGCGCCGGATTGGGGCTTGGTGCTGAGGCAGTCGGCGAGCTGTTCGACGGCGACGGCGACGGCGACGGCGGTGGAGACGGCGGCTGGGGAGACGGCGACGGCGGAGACTTCGGTGGTGACGGGGGCGACTTCGGCGGCGGAGACTGGTAGGAGTTTCAGCCTGGTCTACGGCCGCGCGCGCCGGGCTGACGACCCAGGACGCAACGAGCCGGGAACACAGCACTAATGGTCAGTCAGTCGCTGAAGCCCGCATCGCAGCGGCGTTGGCGGCCCAGTAGCGACCGAGC
Organism: Solirubrobacterales bacterium; assembly: GCA_019239445.1. GTDB lineage: Bacteria > Actinomycetota > Thermoleophilia > Solirubrobacterales > Solirubrobacteraceae > Palsa-465. The sequence goes on along the minus strand of JAFAZV010000302.1, from coordinate 4,766 downwards.
CTGCGCGCCTGAGCGTATGTGTGGCTGTGGAGCCCTTCGAGCAGGCGCACCTCGGTCGGCGACAGGTCCGGGTGCCACAGATCGACGATCAGGATGGTGCGAAGTCGATCGGTGTGGTTCCACGCCTCATGCTCGAAGAAGTCGTCGAACACGAGGCAGCGGCCCTCCTCCCACGAGCGCGTCTCGCCGCCGACGCGAATCGCGCAGTCCCCGCTCGGAACGTCGATCCCGAGGTGGCAGCGGACGCGGAGGTTCGTGGGACCGCGGTGCGCCGCGATATGCGTTCCCGGGCCCATGCGCGAGACGTAGATCAACCCGCTGATCGTGCGCATCGCGGGATAGGTGTCGATCCCGTGCGCGGTTACCGGGCAGGCGGCGCATAGCTCATCGCGCCGACGACCGCGCTCATAGAAGAACGCGACGTCCCAATCCCCGGTGCGCCTGATTCGCTCGCTCTCGACGTGGAAGCCAGCCGGGTCGAGCGCGACGATCTCGTCGCGGATCGCGGCGAAGTTCGACTCCAGGTAGACGGCCAACGGGAAATCCTGCGGCTCGTGCCACGGCTGGCTCTTGATCTTCGGATATAGCCTCCCCGGGCTGGCGGTCTCGCCGTCGCTCAGTGATTCGACGTAGCGATGGAAGCGCTGGATGCCCGCGGGCTCCGGGCGAGCTGGTGCTGGCCGCCGACTTCCGGCGCGCGCAACCATGAGTTCGTGGAGCCGTCGGGGGTCACCGATTGGATCGCGCGGTGAGGCTGGCTCGGAGGGACCGTGGTGTTCCAGGGCTGCGGCAATTTCGAGCCAGGCGTCGAAGGTCAGCCGCTTGTCCCATGCCGTCCCCAGCTGATCGAGCCGCTCGCGCGCGGTTCGCGCCCACGCCCGAGCCGCCACGATGTCGCCTCGACACCACGCGAGGTAAGCCTGCCAGAGGCACGGCTCGGGCACTACCGGACAGGCGGCCGCCGCCATCCCGAGCGCGCTCGCCCGCGCGACCGGATCGCCTACTCGCAGACCGCTGCTGTACGCATCACGTGCCAGCGACTCATGCTCGTCGGTAAAGGATGCCAGCGTGGCGAGGAACCTCGGCAGGGCAATCGAATCAGCGTCTAACAGCGGTTCGGCCATGTCTCGGAGCCGCACCAACCACGTCGCCGGCGCGCCATTCTTATCCCGTGCCTGCTCGGCCACGTTGGCCATGTGCAGCAACACGACGGCATCGAGCTCCTCGCGGCTGGCGGGCGCTTCAGAGCCGCACTCGCATCCCGCCACGTCCGGCCTGGGCGGCAGCGATCGCATCCACACATACGTCCCGGCGAGCAGCGGTCCGCGCGGGGTCGCGCAAAAGAGGTAGGCGATCCGCTCCGCTCGGCTCCCGGCGAGGCGCACGAGCTCGGCGCGACGAGAGACGGCGACAGTCTGCCTTTGATAGGCGTCGGTCCCGTAGACGCTGTGGATCAGGGCCGCGTGCTGCAGCCAGGCGGGCAGTCCCCATCGCCGGACGATCTGGTACGTCTCGACGAGGTGGCCGAGCAGACTTCGCCCGATGCCGTGGCCGAGCTCACCCGCTCCCTGGGCTCCCAGGAACTCGATCAGCGCGGCCGCCCGTGGATCGTCGCTCAATTGCACGCACTGATGATTACAAGCGAGGCGACGGGCAGGCGGGTCTGGCGCAGCGATGACGCCGGCGAAAGGTGGCCGGGGGCTCGAGCTTCAGCTGCCTGACGTGGTCGCGCTGTCGCCGCTTAGCCCCAGCCCTCGGACGCGTGCGCGATCGCCGCGCGCGCGGCGGCGATCCGGGCCACCGGCACCCGGAACGGCGAGCACGAGACGTAGTCGAGCCCGGAACGATGAAAGAAGTCGATCGATGCCGGGTCTCCGCCGTGCTCTCCGCAGATGCCGAGCTTCAGTCCGAGATGCGCCTCCCGCCCGAGCCATCCGGCGAGCTGGACCAGCCAGCCTACGCCGGCCTCATCGATCGTCTCGAATGGACTGCGGTCGATGATCTTGCGGTCCAGGTACATGGGGACGAATTTCAGTTCGGCGTCGTCGCGCGAGAACCCGAGCGCGGTCTGCGTCAAGTCATTGGTGCCGAACGAGAAGAAGTCCGCGTGGCGCGCGATCCGGTCGGCGCTGGTGCACGCGCGCGGCAGCTCGATCATCGTCCCGACTGTGTAGTCGACGCCCTCGCGGAGGCCTTCGCGCCGGCCGACGCGGGCCACCAACTCGCGCATCAGTTCGAGTTCGTGCTCGTAGCTAACAAGCGGGATCATGATCTCCGGATGGACGGGATCCGCCGGCGCCTTCGCCGCCCGCAGGATCGCCTCGACCTGCATCTCGTAGATCTCGGGATAGAGGATGCCGAGGCGGCAGCCGCGGGTTCCGAGCATCGGGTTCGACTCGTGGAGTTCGTCCACGCGCGCGATCAGAGCCTCGAGCTCGGATAGGTTGTCATCGCCAGCCATGCGCGCGTGCTCCACCTGCGCCGAGAGGTCCGCCAGGTTCGGCAGGAACTCATGCAGCGGGGGATCGAGCAATCGGATCGTCACGGGCAGTCCCGCCATCGCCTCGAACAGCCCCTCGAAGTCCTGCTGCTGGAGGGGTAAGAGGGCGGCGAGTGCCTCTCTGCGGGCCGCCACCGTGCGGGCCATGATCATCGAGCGCATCTTCGGCTGGCGATCTTCGACCATGAACATGTGCTCGGTCCGGCACAGGCCGATTCCTGCGGCGCCGAGCTCGCGCGCGCGCTGCGCGTCCGCGGGAGTGTCGGCGTTAGCGCGCACGCCGAGCCGCCGGACGGCATCTGCCCAGTCGAGCACGGTGGTGAAGTTCTCGTCGATCTGGGTCGGCACGAGCGGCACGTCGTCGATCGTGACGCGGCCTCTGCTGCCGTCGATCGCGATCCGGTCGCCCTCGTGGATCACGGTACCGTCGACGCTGATCGTCTTGGCCTTGACGTCGATCGCCAGCGCGCCCGCGCCGACGACCGCGGGGCGCCCCATCCCTCGCGCGACGAGGGCCGCGTGTGAGGCCTTACCGCCCTCCGACGTGAGGATCCCCTTGGCGGCGTGGAACCCGGAGACGTCGTCGGCGTCGGTGAACGGCCGCACGAGGATCACGCCACGGCCCGCCTCGGCGGCCTGCACGGCGTCGTGCGCGGTGAATACAACCTCTCCCTTGGCCGCGCCAGGGGAGGCGTTGACACCGGTGGCGAGCACTCGGAACTCGGCTTTCGGATCGAAGCCGGGATGCAAAAGCGCATCGAGTCCTAAGGGATCAATCGTCATCAGCGCTTCCTCGCGCGTCAGCAGTCCCTCGCGGACGGCGTCTACCGCAAACCGCGTCGCGGCCTGGGCGGGGCGCTTGGCGTCACGCGTCTGCAGCATGTAAAGCCGCCCCTCCTCAACCGTGAACTCGGTGTCCTGCATGTCCTTGTAGTGATGCTCGAGCGCCTTGAGGATGTCGAGCAGGTCGGCGTACAGTCCAGGCATCCACTGCTTCATCTCGCCGAGATCGCGCGGGGTCCGTACTCCGGAGACGACGTCCTCGCCTTGGGCGTTGGCGAGGAAATCGCCGCTTGGCTCGGGCGCGCCGGTGACCTCGTCGCGGGAGAACGCTACGCCTGAGCCGGAAGTCTCCCCTTTGTTGCCGAACACCATTTGCTGGACGTTGGCTGCCGTGCCCCAGTCGTCCGGGATGTGATTGAAGCGTCGGTAGGCGACGGCGCGATCACCCATCCAGGAGTCGAACACGGCACGGATCGCGAGCTGCAGCTGCGTGTGCGGGTCGCGCGGAAACTCATCGCCGGTGTGCTCCTCGTAGATCCGCTTGAACGTCTCCGTCAGCTGGCCGAGGGCCTCCACGTCCAGCTCGGTGTCGTGTGCGACGCCCCGGTCCACCTTTGCAGCCTTGATTGCGTCCTCGTACTGCTCGCCCGCGATGCCGCGCACGACATTGCCGAACATCTGTGTAAAGCGACGATAGGAATCCCAAGCGAAGCGCTCGTTGTGCGTCCTGCGTGCGAGTCCCAATAACGACTGATCGTTCAGCCCCAGGTTGAGGATGGTGTCCATCATCCCGGGCATCGACACGCGTGCGCCCGAGCGCACTGAGACTAGTAGCGGGTCCTCGAGGTCGCCGAGTCGCTTGCCGCTGCGCCGCTCGAGCCGCTGCAGCGCCTCGGTCACCTGCTCCGAGAGCCCGTCCGGCTCGCGCCGGCCGGCGCGCATGTACTCAACGCACGCCTCGCTCGTGATCGTGAAGCCCATGGGTACGCGTTCAGGGCCGAGCACCCGGGTCATCTCGGCGAGGTTCGCGCCCTTGCCCCCAAGCAGCGCCCGCATTTCGCGGGAGCCCTCGGCGAAGTCGTATACCCACTTGGTCGTCGGCATCTTGCCTGGCTCTGGGGAATCCTAGCCGCGATTCAGAGCCGCAGGCTATATCAGGTTGACGGCCGGCGGCCGGACGTCTCGCATCGACACGGCGACCCATGGGGCGTCGTCGCTGATGAGCGACGCTACCAACGCAACGTCCTAGGCAAGTGATCTTCCCGCCGCTGACGAGGCGACCTGGGTCTTATCGAGGCTCGCGCCAGCCGGGTGTCAAGGCCGGTCGAAAACTAGGTGTAGAAACCGGGAACGTTGTTCAGTTCGTGGAGGCGAGTTGCCGGCGGCTTGTGACTGAGGGAGCCGTGTGGTCGCCGCGTGTTGTACCAGTCAAGCCAGCCGGTGAGCGCGGCTCGGCGTTCAGCCGTCGAGCGGTAGATCGCTG
>JAFAZV010000197.1 GCA_019239445.1 Solirubrobacterales bacterium | reverse complement strand
CAGGTGCGTCACGCTTACGGCCTCGACGCCGCGGGTGCCGGCGCCGGCGGATCGGTGGCGATCTTGACTGACGCCGAGGCGCCGCTGCCCGGGGATGTCGCCGCGAGTGCCCGCTGCTTCGGACTCCCGCCGGATCGCGTAAAGGCGGTGCTCACGGACGCCCAGGCCCACCCGTTCGGCCCCTCGACGCCCGAGCCCCAGGAGGATCTCGAGCTCGTGCGGGGGATGGCGCCCGAGCTGCGCTCTGTGCTGCTGGCCGAAGCCTGGGGCACCCAGGCGCTCTGGTTCCTCGCGCCGGCGAAGCTGCTGACGCTCGCGCAGCGACCTGATGCGCTCTCCATCTCGTACGGCTTCTGCGAACGCCAGGTACTCGGTCGCGGGGTCGACGCGGGCGATCGTGCCGGCGTCCACCTGCTCGACTCTCTGCTCGTGCGCCTCGGCCTGACCGGGACCGGCGCGTTCGCCTCCGCCGGCGATTTCGGCTCGAGCTGCAACGGCTTGCCGTTCCCCGGCGTCGCGTGGCCGGGTTCGTCGCCTTACTTGACGTCCGTCGGAGGCTCGCGCCTGATCGTGAACCGCAGCAACCTCCGCGTGGATGAAGTTGTGTGGAACGACCTCAGGTGGCTCACCCCCGACAACGGCGGTGGGGCCGGCGGCGGCGGGATCTCGAGCTACTACAGGCGTCTGCCCTACCAGCAGGGCCTGGGTCTTCCAGGCCGCGGCCGCGCGGTGCCGGACGTGGCCGCGCACGCGTCGATGCTCCCCGGCTGGCCGCTCGTGTTCGGGGGCAGCTGGATCACCGACTCGGGCACGAGCGCCAGCGCGCCGCTGTTGGCTTCCGCGTTCGCTGTGCTGAGCTCTCGCGAGCGCGCTGCCCATCGCGCTGCGCTCGGGCCGGTCAACGGACTGCTGTACTGGCTGCGCCAGAACGAGCCGGGGACTCTGTTCGATGTCGTCTCGGGGGCCAACGGTTATTTCCGGCGCGTGCCCGGCTGGCGGGCAAAACCCGGTTATGACCTGGCCAGCGGCGTCGGCGTACCGCAGTTCGACCGCCTCGCCGGTGCGCTGCCGCCGCCGGCCGGCTATCCGCCGTCGTTCACCGGCTGACTAACCTCGTCGCCGTGGCTGACGTTCGCATCACCGAATACACCGACCCTGGCTGCCCCTGGGCCTACAGCGCCGAGCCGTTTCGCCGACGCCTGCAGTGGCTCTACGGCGAAGATGTGGAGTGGGGAGCGAGGATGGTCGTCCTCGCCTCCTCGCCCGACGAGTACCTCGAGCGCGGCTTCACGCCCGCCAAGCAAGCCGCGGCGTTCAAGGTGATGTCCCGCGATCACGGCATGCCGATCGACACCATTCCGCGCCCGCGCATGGCGGCGACGCGCCCGGCATGTCTGGCCGTCGTCGCCGCTCGCATTCACGCGCCGGAGGTCGCGGCCCTGCTGCTGCGCTGCCTGCGGGTGCACAACTTCGCCGGCGACGCGCTCCTGGACGAGCCCGAGATGCTCGAGCTCGCCGCCGCCAGCGCCGACATTGACGCAGCCGAGCTGGCGCGATGGATGGCCGACCCACGCGCCGAACAAGCGCTCGAAGAGGACATGGCGGCGGCGCGCGAGCCGATGCACGCGGCGCGCGTGCTCGACTACAAGCTGGCCAACTGGTCCGGCGGTCGCCGCTACACGTGCCCGTCCTACGAGGTCACGCGCCTCGCCGACGGCGTCACGATCGCCGTGCCGGGCTTTCAGCCCTTCGCCGTCTACGACGTGCTGCTGGCGAACCTCGTGCCCAGCACCGGCCGGCGCGCGGCCCCAGAGTCGGTTCCGGAAGTCCTGCGTTGGGCCGGCGCACCCTTGGCGACGCGAGAGATCGCCGTGCTGGCCGATCTGGAGCAGTCAGACGCGCGCGAGCAACTTGGGCGTGTGGCCGACGAGCGTCACGTCGGCGCGGACGGCTTCTGGACCCTACGCGGATAGCTCGAGCGAATCCGCCTGACAGGTCGCCGCGCACCTGTGAGCGGCGGTCCGGCAGGTTTCGACGGCTCGCGCGTTCATGACGGTGTGCGACCACGTTGACAGCGCCCGGCGGACCAACTACGGTGGCCACACCGGCAGATGAGGGGTCTGCGTTCGCGTTTCGTGGGGAAGGCGGCGGTCGCGCTGAGCGCGAGTCTGCGGCTTTGGGTGGTTGGGCTGGTCGGGCTGATTGTCGCCGCGGCGCTCGCGATGACACTGGTCGTCGGGAGTGGTGCTGCTGCGCCGGCGGTCAGGGCGCGCGGCGGCGCGGCACCAATCAAGGTGCTCGGCCCGCGGGCGGGGACCGTGATCGTGGCCCGGACCGCGGCTCGCGCCCACAGGCTTCGGCTGGGCGCGACGCTCTTGATCACCCGGCCGCTGGTCAGCCTGTCAGTGCAGCTCAACGGGCATCCGATCCGCCTGCCGGCGGTCCGGTCAGGACGGGTGCGGATGCTGCTGGACGCGGCGGATGGCCTCGTCGTGGGACAGAACCTGCTGTGGGTGAGCGGTGGTCGGCGCGGCGGGCCGCCGTCGTGGGTGGTTCCGGTGCGGTTCGTGCTCGCCTATCGGGACGCGCGCGTGCTCGGTGTCGGCTTCCGGCTCGGCGCGGGCAGGCTCCCGGCGGCGACAGCGAGGTTGCGGGTGCCGAGTGCTGGCGTCGAGAGCCTTCGCGCGACGCTCAACGGAGCCCCGGTCCGACTGCCCGCCGGGGCACGGGTGCTCAACCTGGCGCAGCTGGGGGCGGTGCACTGGGGGGCTAACCGTGTGCAGGTCAGGCTGCTCATGCTCGACGGCCGGATCGCTGAGTGGGCGCGCACGTTCGTGCTTAGTCGCCGGCGCGACATTGCGGTGGCGCGGCTTGACGGCCCGGCGGTGGTGGGCCGCAGCGTCGTGTTGGACGCACGGGGGTCGCTGATCGTGCCCGGGAGTCCCGGCCCGAGCGGGGCCCGCTGGGTGTTGGTGCGCCGTCCGCGCCTGAGTCACGCCCGCCTGGGTCAGACCCGGGGCGCCCGAGTCAGGCTGCGACCCGACGTGCCTGGCCACTACCTGATCGCTTTGGTGGTGGGTCACGGGCCGCGCAGGGCGCCGGTCGGCTTCACCGCGGCCGCCAGCGGCGACGCGCTTGGCTATGACGTGCAGGACGTGTCGGTGAGCTATCCCGAGCCGCTCGTGCCCCTGGATACGATCAAATACGACGGCACCACGCCTGGGGTCCAGGTGGGGAGCAGTTTCAATGCGGCTCCAAACGGGGCGTTGGGTCCCGGGGCGCTACAGGTCTTGTTCTTCGATCGCAACGACCTCGGATACGAGGGGTACTGGGCCCTCCCCCGCGTGCCCACCAGCAGCGATTTCAACCAGTTGGCGCAGTACCTGCAAACGCTGAGCAGCCAACAGAACCCGCCCCTGGTGATCGTCACACACCCCGGCCAAAACGTGCCGGCGCTGTCGTCGGACAGCCTTTCAAGCCTCGACAGCGCGCTGCGCAAGATCGGCGGGACGCTCCCGGCGAAGTGGACGTACCCGGCCGGCAACTGCTGGTCGGGGCAGACCGGTAACTGCCAAGTGCAGACGTTCGAGCACGTCTCGTTTTTGAACTGGCAGCAGGCTCCGTTTGACGGCGGCTCGTTCTCCGTCGTTGGCGTCCCCGGCCTTGCGGTCGGGCAGGCGTGGCGCGAGACGGCCGTCCAGACCGGCGGTCAGGATGGGCGGATTGTCGGCTACCTCACCAGAGGAGTCGCTACCGCGGCCGGTCCCGCCAGCGACTACACGGTGATCAACGGCGGAGCTAGTCAGTACGCGTCGATCGACACTTGCTCCAACAGCGACGGCAATAGCTGCACTGTGCGAATCCGCTCCACCGTCGCGGGAACCTACTCGGCGGGCAGCACCACGATCCGCGACGTGAGCCCGATTGTCACCACCAGCATCCCGTCAACGATTGAGGGCCCCGGAATTCAACCCGGAACGTTCATCCAGACGGGTGCGGGCACGTCCAGCTTGACGATCGATAAACCTACTACCGCGTCTGCTACCGGGGTCGTGCTCACCGTCACCTCTTACTTACCTCCCCGAGGCGCTGACGGCCTTCACGTCGTGGTTCTCGACCGCACCACTCTGAGGACGATCCTCGATCAGACCGTGACCAACACAACCGACCTGCTCTCCGCGTTGCGAGACGCCGGGCCCTTTGCCACCGTCGGCCATTTCCTTCAGTCCCCCGGGATGGATGACCAGCGGCTGGTCATCATCCAGAGCGTCGGCGACGGACAGGTGAGCGGTAATGCCACCACCCCGCTGCTGCAGTACCTCGATGAGCTGGGTGGCACCCCAGACCTTCTGAAGTACACCTTGAGCGCCCACAAGTACGCACTGGTGGGCGCGGCCACGAACCTTCCGTGGCGCAACCCTTCGGCGCTCGAGTCCTCCACCGCGGTCCCGCTGATACCCGGTTCAAACCGCGTCCAGACGGGAAAAATCTCGGGCACGCTGGAGCGCGACCGTGACGGGCTCTACGCGCCGGCCAGCGGCGACCCGATCGGCGCCACCAACAGCGACCTTTATCGGATTCTCTACCAGCCGGCTCAGCCGTGGCCGTACGCCGAGGACACTCAAACCTTGGCCTACATCGCCGAGCACATCGACCTGGGCGCCTACCCCGACGTGCGGTCGGCTTACCTCGATGCGAACCTGCGCTCGAGCTGGCCGTTCGAAGCGGCCCAGCTGAGGGACCTAACCTGCGAGGACCCGAGCGAATGCGGCCCCAACTTCCAGGCGGTCAAAAACGAGCTGCTGAAGGAGTTTAGCTGGGTACCGAAGGTGTACACCCTCGGCACAAACCTGCTCGCCCCCTTCCAGCAGGTTGGAGCGACCCCCTATTTCGACGTAGCCCAGGTCACCAACCAGGTCAAGAGCAGCGTGCCGGTGCCGCCCTCGAGCCCGGTCAAGATGAACTGGCTGAGCATCTTTTCGGACATGATGAACGTGGCGTCGGCCGTTGCCACCGTCGCGGGGCAGTCTGACGCGTCGGCTGTGTTCGGGCTAATCGGCAGCTCTGGCAATCTGGCTACCGACGTCATCCAGCAGCCTGGCAGCAACGGCGGCCCCGCGAACCAGGTGACCACCACCGCCGAGAACCTGGCTGCCCAGATGGCTCAACAGCAGGCCGCCTACTCCCAATGGGTCGATCAGATGCAAGCCATCGTGCTCGACGACTACGGCAAGCTCTCGGGGGTCGGCACTGCAATCGGCAACAATTCCGCGTGGACGTGGCGAGCCAGTACCACGAGCCAAGCGATCACGGCGCTACAAGCCAACACGACGGCCTCGGCCTACTCGGCTCTGGAACCTGTGGCGTGGTCGGGCTACAACCTCACCGGCAACGGTCAGCCATCAAATGACGTCAACAGCTTCCGCTGCGCGGCGCCCCCTCCCCTCACGCCGTTCCACACCGCCCTGTGGCCGCAGAATCAGTTCTTGGCCGCCACGAGCATCGACGGCAATGGCGGCACGGTGTATGAGGTGTGGACATTTGCCACCCTGAATCTGGGCACCTGGAGCCCGGCTAACGTCAGTTCAAACCGCTCCGCGTCGCTGCCGGCCACATCACAGACCGACTACATCTACGGGCCGTATGCCACCGGGCACTCGCAGAACGGCACCTGGTATTACGGCGCTTATCAGTACAGTCTCGGCGAACCCGCGTACTCGCCGGTGTGGTGGCGCGACACCTATAACCCACCCGGCTTCGTATTCTGTACCGCCCAAGGACAGTCAACTCAGGTGACCGACTATGCGGTGCAGCCGGGACAGATGATCACCCCGCCACCGCCCTAAGCCCGCGTGTTGAAGGGGCTGGCAAGATCGAAGTGTGCGTTCTCCGCAGACGCTGAGCGAGGCTGACCGGCGGATTGCCGCAGGATGGGCTGCAGGCTGCGCGGAGCGGGTGCTCGGCGTGTTCGAGTCGGAAGCTCCCGGGGACAGCCGCCCGCGCGATGCCATCGCGCGGGCGCGCGCCTTTGCTCGTGGCGAGCTTGGTGTCGCCGGAGAAATCCGCCGCCGGTTTCTCGCGGGTAGCGCGGCTCGTGACGTGAAGACTCCCGCAGCGGCGGCCGCGGCCCGTGCGGCCGGGCAGGCGGCGAGCATCCCACATATGGG
>JAFAZV010000088.1 GCA_019239445.1 Solirubrobacterales bacterium | reverse complement strand
CGTCGACGCCTGGGCGCGCGGGGACTACGCCCACATGTATTCCCTGCTCGACCCGAGCTCTCAGGCCGCGGTCTCAGAGCGGGCGTTCATGGACGCCTATCGCCGCGAGGCCGCGATCGCCACCCTTACCGCCGTCGAGCCGCTGCGAATCGGCAACCGCAGCGGTCAGGACATTCCGGTCAGCGTTCGCGTGCGCACGCGCATATTCGGGACGCTGCAGGAGATTCTCGAGGTCCCGCTCGCCGGCAGTGACGCCTCGGCCCGGGTTCACTATTCGCGCTCGCTCCTGTTCCCGGGTTTGCGCGATCACGAGCTGCTCAGCCGGCGGGTGGGGCTGCCGGCGCGCGCCGATCTGCTCGCGAGCGACGGCACACCGCTCGCACGTGGAGCCGACCGCAGCTCTCCGATCCCCGACGTCGCCGGCCAGATCGTCGGGACGCTGGGCCCGATCCCGGCGGGGCAGGCGGCCAAGTATGCGCGGCTCGGCTATCCGGCGGGCACACGCGTCGGCATCGACGGGCTCGAGCGGATCTTCCAGGACCAGCTCGCGGGTACTCCGGGCGGAGTCCTGCGCGCCGGCGATCGCGTGCTGGCTCACACCCACCCGGTCACCGCGACGGCCGTGACCACGACGATCGACCCGCGTATCGAGCGCGCGGCGATCGCCGCGATGGGCAACCGCTACGCCGGGATCGCTGCGCTCGATCCCCGTACGGGCGCTGTGCTCGCGCTCGCCGGCGTGGCCTTCTCGGCGCTCCAGCCTCCGGGCTCGACGATGAAGGTCATAACCGCGACGGCCGCGCTCGACGCCGGGATCGTCAAGCTCTCAGACACCTTCCCGGTCGCGGACTCCGCCAACGTGGGCGGCTTCATCCTGCACAACGCGGGCGGCGAGTTCTGCGGCGGCACGTTCCTCAACGCGTTCGCAGTCTCGTGCAATTCGGTTTTCGCGCCGCTCGGGGTGCGGCTCGGCGGCCGGCGCCTGGTCGCGATGGCCGAGCGCTTCGGCTTCAACCAGCCGCCGGCGATCCCAGGGGCGGCTGAGAGCACGATTCCCTCCGCGTCGACCATCGGCAGCGACACCGACGTCGGGTCCTCGGCCATCGGCCAGGGCAAAGTCCAGAGCACGGCGCTCGACATGACCTTGGTCGCGGCCACGATCGCGATGGGTGGCCGCCGCCCGATCCCGACGTTGCTCGCGCATCAGCAGCCGCGCTTCGTCCAGGTCGTCAGCGGCCGGGTGGCGCGGCTCGTGCAGCGCATGATGATTGCCGTGGTTCAGTTCGGGACCGGCACCGCCGCCCAGATCCCCGGCGTCCGAGTCGCGGGCAAGACCGGCACCGCGGAACTCGGCAACACCTCAGGCCCGAACGGGAGCTCCCCGTCGAACACCGACGCATGGTTCGTCGGCTACGCGCCGGTCGGGGCGCCACGGATCGCCGTCGGGGCGCTGTTCCCGGCCCAGGGCGCCGGCGGGCAGACGGCGGCGCCGGCGGTGCACGACGTGCTGGCGGCGGCGCTGCACGCGGGCTGAGCCGGTCGACGCGGCGATGGCCGGCGATCGCGACGATCCGGTGGTCGCGGCCGCAGGAGGGGCGGTAAAAAGTCCCCTCACCTCGAGGCCGTTTACCTGGCAGTTTCTGTCGTCGAGCGACAACTCGATCCCATCGGTGCGATCACGACGACGGTGAGGTGACATTTCTCCCGCCGTCGTCAAAAACCCCGTACTCGTGGCCGCGCCGGCGTCGAGTGTGCCCTTTTCGATCTATGTCATTCAATTCGTCGCACTCGCGCGTCCGGCGGCCGCGAGTACGACTTTTTTGACCTGTGGGACCCTAGAGCCGGCCTACGACTGGTCCACCTTGTTGCCACTCGGCGCCAGCACGTACCAGTCAGCCCCGAACGCGTGAACGTTCTGGCCGTACGCATCGCCGTCGTCCTTGTCCTTGACGAAGAAGTACAGCGGGTGACCCTTGTAGGTCACCTGGTTGCTGCCGTCGGCGCGCTTGATCGTTCCGATGTCGCTTGACGTGGCGCCGCCGCCGGCGGTCGCGGTGCCGGTCACCGGCGGCCAGGCTGCGGCGCAGGCCCCGCTGCAGTGCGATGTCGGTCCGCGGTCGGCCTCGAACAGGTAGACCGTCATCTTCTTGCTGCCGACGGCAAGGATCGTCCCGAGCTTGCGGTCGTGCTTGGTCGTGAGGACGATCGCCGTGGCACTCGGCGCGCTGCTCGAGCTCGTCGCTGTGGCGGTGGTGGAGGATGCCGCAACCGCCGACGTGCTGGCAGCGGCCGCTGTGGTCTTGCTGCTGCTCGAGCTGCTGCTCCCGCAGCCCGCCACAACGACGGCGGCCAGCAGCACCAGCGGCGAGAGGAAACGGACGCGGGGCGCGATCATGGGGCCTCCCTGAAGTCATTTGTGGGCGTCGGCTCCACAGACGCCGCGCGCGCGGCGATCCTTCCTGCCCGGCCCGCGCTTCGCGCGTTCCGCTAGCCCGAGCTGTACTCGGCGCCCATCACCGCTTGAGCGAGCGTACCCTGCGTCCACACCGCCAGCGCCTTGCCCGCGGGCCCAAACGCGATCGTGAGGTCGGTGGCGTAGTTCGTCCTCGAGACCAGCCGCACGGCGCCGAGTCCTCGGGCGCCTCGCGAAGCGGCAGCAGCGAAGACGTGTCCTGACGCGATCCAGCCGAGCAGGGCCTGGCCGCTCGGGGAGACGCTCACGGCCGGCGTCTCCGGCGGGTCGATCGAGCCGAGGCGCGCCACCGCGCTGAAGCCGCCGCGAGCTCCACGCAGGGCCGCGCGAACCGAGCAGCTTCCGGCGCTGGTACACGCCTTCCAGCTCACCGCCTCCTCGCCGCTGGCATCGGAGGCGACGCTCAGCCCAGCCGCGAGCTCCGAAGCCGAGGAGAGCGCGTGGGCGCGGACCGTCCGGCCCAGATCGGCGTAGCGCACCTGCGAGCGGAAGCGGCCCCGGGGGTCCGTCCAGCTCTCCACCCAGACCAGTGTCGGCACCGGCGAAAGGGTTGAAGCCCGCGGCTTCGCCGGCGGCTTTCCTGGAGCCGGCCGCGGCGGACGCGGCCGCTCCCCCGGCCCAGCCGCCACCTCCAGCTCGTCGATCGCGTGTCCGGGCGCGGCCGTGATCACCAGGCTCGCGCGCCTAGGCGGCGACTTCGCCGAGCCGCGCGCGACGAAGATGTCTCGAAATTGGGGCGGGGAGCTGCCGTCATCGCTGGCCGCCCAGGCAACTGCGGTTTCGCCCCCGCCCACGCTCGCCGCGTCGAACGCGACGACGTCCGCGGCTGCATCGCTCAAGCGCGTGGTGGCGCCAAAGGGTGCTCCGGGGGAAGACTGCGCCACCCAGACGCCACGTTCGCTGGCCATCGCCGCGAGCCAGCGCCGGCCTAAGCCGAGAAGCCGTCCGTCGCTCGCGCCGGCGAGCTGGTCATCGACCAGCGTCCGCGCGCGCCCGCCGTCGACGCTCAGCGCCTGCGCCGAGCTGCAGCACGCGAAGCCGGCCGGGCTCGTGCCGGTCAAGAGCTCGCCAGATCCGCCGTCGTAAGCTAGCGAAAGGAGTCTCTGGGCACCGGCGAGCGCTCGCGGGCGCGTCAGCTTCCCGTTCGGCGCGCGCTGGACCACGTACCCCGTGGAGAAGGCCGGAGCGTCGACATCCTCGACGCTGAAGCCGATGGACGCGGTGCCGCGGGCCGAGAACGCGACCAGCGCCGGCAAAACGTCACTGCGGACCGGCGAGGCGAGCCGAACGGGGCGACTCCAGCCAGCGCTCGCCGCCTGCGCCGACGCTGCAGGCCCCACGGCCGCCACGGCCGCCACGGACGCCACGGCCGACACGGCGGCGAGCATCGCCACGACGCCCAGGCCTAGAGCTGCGGCCCGCGCCAGACCCGTCCGTCGCGGTGAGCGACCCAAACCCCGGCGAGCACGCCCGCCAGCAAGCCGGCGAGCACTGCGACGACGATCAGAGTCCCGTTCGGGCCGGCCGGGCGCGTGTAGCCCACGACGACGATCGGGATCGCCACCGCCGCGAATACGCCGATCGCCGTGGCCAGCGGGTTGAAGCGGAGGTCCGGGGGCGTCGAGGGGCCGTCCCGAGGAGGCTCGGTCGCTTGCCACCGATCGTCGTCGGTCAAAGATCGAGCGAGACCGTTGAGGGCTGCGGCTGGCCCGCGGCGTAGATCTCGAGCGTCAACGGGCGATTCGAGTACACCGAGGTATTGAGCTTGAACAGCAGCTCAGCTCCCTGCGTCGGACCAAACGAGGCCGCGCTGTTCGGCGCCGGCTGGATGCCGAGAGGCTTCAGCGTCTGCGGCGTCCAGGCGAACGGGTTGACCTGCGCGTTGATCGCAATCGGGTAGTACTTGGTGCCCTGGGTGTCGACGATGTCGAACTTGCTCGCGGTTGTCTGGTTCGCGTGGGTGTCGTTCTTGGCCCAGAGGAACACCGCGAACCACTCCTGGTCCGGCTTGGGCTGCGGCACGCTCACCCCCGACAGATAGCTGCGGTCCTCGACGTCGTACTGGTTGAGCTGGCGCGAGAGTTGCACCTGGTAGGCGACGGCTCCGGCATCGACATAGACGCCCTCGGTGTCGGCGCTCGTCGGGTGCGACTGCTTGTTGCCGCAGGCGGAGAGTCCGAGTCCCAGGGCGAGGGCGCTGCCGAGGGCGGCGAGACGGGGGATCCGGGCAGGCACGGCGGCAAGTCTAAACGGCGGGCCCTACCCGAGCCTCCAGTCCCCGCTGAAGCGTTCAGCGGGCTGCCACGGTGGCGCGCCGGCCTCGCCCCCGATCCTCCTCGAGGATCGTGCGCAGCCGTCGTAGCGCCTTGGCCGCCTGCCGGCGGGTCCAGGCTCGGCCGCCGAACGTCTCGAGCAGGCGATCGGAAGGCAGTGCCGGCTCGGTCTCGAACGTGTACTCGACCTTCGTGGTGCCGCCGGCGGCTTGGGAGAGGGTGTAGGTGCCGAGCATCCGCACCCGGTTGTACTTGCCGCCCCGGCCGCGCTCGACGATTCGAAACGGCGCCTGAACCTCGGCGAACGTGCGATCGGCCCACGAGAAGCGGGTGAGCGGCGCTTTGACCCGGAAGCGCGCGCCGGCGCCGGTGCCGTAGGAGTCCTCGCGGGTTAGATGCCAGTCGACCATGTAGTGGTCGGTGAACTCAGGGTGGTTGGCAATGTCCGCGAGGTACTCGAACACCTCCTCGCGAGGCTTGGCGATCGTCGTCGAGACGGTGAACGGGTCCACGCCGCGGATTCTATGTTCGCGCCTTGCCGGCGCCGAATGGACGCCTCACGTCCACGGTGCGCAGGGGCTGACCGCCGGCATCACGCCGGCGGCGGGCCGGCGCTAATCGCCGAAGGCGCGCCGGCGCTGATCGGCGTCACACCGCCGCGCGCCGGTCGCTGAGGCGCATCGTGTGCCCGAACTCGGGCCCATGCACCAGCCGGCTCACGGCCGGCGGCTCCTGCTCGAACGGGCGGCAGAGTTCGCACAGCAGCGTTCCGCCGGCATAGAGATAGACCCGCTCTCCGACCAGCGGCGTGCGATGGCAGTGGCGGCAGCGTTCGAGCTCGGCCACCAGCTCATCGACACCGCGTCGAAGCAGCGCCAGCTCGAGATCGGGCATCTCCCGCGGGGGTCCGTCCATGCCAGAGTTTTCGCTGGCCGCGAAGCCGTTCCTCCCTTTCGAAAAATGTTTCGGTGATGACGCATTCTTAACGTGATCTTTGACTTACGGTCTATGATCCCCCGGCTGGGTTAGACAGCCCGGCCTACCCCCGCCCGCAACTAGGAGATCGCGCCAGATGAAAGCTTGGACGACGGGCAACGTCGCTGGGACCGGGACCTTCCGCTGTACCGACTGTGAGTATCCGGTATCCCTCGAGGCCGTCGACGAGCTTCCCACCTGCCCGAACTGCGGAGGCAAGGAGTTCGTCCGCGCCTCGCTGTTCACGACCGCCCAGACGAGCGTGGTCGAGATCCCGCCCGATATCGAGGATCGGACGTGGCTCGACGAGCTGCGCACCGGCCTCGAGGACCCAGGGCAGTACCTCGCTTACCGCGCCACCGAAGACGATCTCGTGGTCTTCGCTCTCGAGCGCGAGTGGACCCGGATCGGCCGGAGCCTGGCAGCCGACATCCGCTTCGATGACCCGACGGTCTCGCGCCGGCATGCGCTGATCGTGCGCCAGCCCGATGGGCTGCGCGTGCTCGACGACCGCAGCCTGAACGGCGTGTTCGTCAACGGCGAGCGGGTTGAGTGGAGCACCCTTGCCGACGGCGATGAAATCGTCATCGGACGCCATCATCTGCACTTCGTCGACGTGCCGATGGTCAGCGGGATGCGCTTCACCGGCGCCACCGAGAGCGGCGCCAGCGCCTGGGGCTAGCCGACCCGGATGACACCGCCGGAGTGTGCCGGCGCCGCCCCGTGCGGCCGGCGCGCATCTTCAGTTCGCGCCGGCGGACACGCTTTATAGTGGCGCCGCGATGGCCACGATCGCCGTGCTCTCACAAAAAGGCGGCACCGGAAAGACGACCGCGGTCAGGACGCTGGCGGACATCCTGCGCCGGATCGATCTTCGCGTGCTCGCGGTCGATCTCGATCCTCAGGCCAACCTGTCGGACTACCTCGACGTCGACCCTGAGGCTTCGCCGACGATCGGCGACGTGCTCGTCGACCGCGCCCAGCCGCGCGACGCCGTCCATGGCGGGGTAATCCCCGCCAATCTGGGACTCGCCGAGTCCGAGCTGATGCTCGGCGGCAAGATGGGGCGCGAGCTGTCGCTGAAGAAAGCGCTGCGAGAGTTAAAACCCGGCTACGACATGATCCTCATCGACTGCCCGCCGGCGCTCGGTCTCCTGACTGTGAACGCGCTCGTGGCGGCGGACTACGCACTGATCTCGGCCGAAGCCCAGTACTTCGCGCTTCAAGGCGTCGAGCAGGCGCTCCAGGTGATCGAGCTGGCCCGCGAGAGCCTCAACCCCGATCTCCAGTGGCTCGGAGTGGTTCTCAACATCGTCGACATGCGCACCCGGCATTCGCGCGAGGCGTTCGACTCGTTGCGCGAGCATTTCGGCGAAAAGCTGTTCGAACCCACGATCCGCGCTTCGATCGCCTACGCGGAGTCGGCGGAACGGGCGATCACGATCCTCGATTACCGGCCCGATCTCGCCGCCGACTACCTGAACGTCGCCGACGAGATGCTCCGCCGCCTTGGGATGGATGACGCCCGCACCCGCCTGGGCGCCCTGCTCCGCCGCTCCGAGGCTGCCGTCTAGCCGGACGCGCTCCGGCAGAGGGCGCCCGGTCCAGCCGCCTGGCTCGAAGGCCGTCACACCGAGCGCTGAAAGGAACGGAAGGCTCGCGTCGCAAAGGCCACGCAGAGGCCGAGCAGCGCCACCATCAGCGCCGTTCGCGACGCCACCAACCCCCAGTTCGGATCTGCGGACGTAGCGGCTCGCCCCGCGAGTACGCCCCAGTTCACGGGATTGAAATCCGCGACATGACGGATCCAAGCCGGCATCAGGTTCGACTGCAGGAACGTCGTCGAGACGAAGGTCAACGGCAGCACGATGAACTGCACCGCGCCGATCAACGCCTCCTCCTGGCGCATGATCAGCGCAAATCCGTTCGACAGCGCGCCGAACGTCGCGCCGAGTAGGGCCGACACGCCGATGAGCACAGCGACACCACCGAGGCCGCCCGGGAACGAGGCGCCGGCGAGCAGCGCGATGGCGACGATGATCAGCGACTGGATCACCACCACGACGGCCTCCTTGACCAGGCGCCCGGCGATTAGCGCTTCGCGGCGCACTGGCGAGACGAGAAAGCGCGCCGTCACGCCGCGGCTCAGGTCCTCGATCAGAGCCATCCCGCTCCAGGCGGAGTTGAACATCGCGGTCATCACTACGACCCCGGGGGCCAGGAACGCGATATACGAGTCGCCGTGAAAGCCGGGGATCTCCACGACCTTCTTGAACAGCGCCCCGAACAGCAGGAGCCAGATCACCGGCTGCACGAGCGTGATGGCGACGAACCACGGTTGGCGCCAGAGCTCGCGCAGATGCCGGACCGTCATGTCGAGCGTCTCGCGAACCAGGGTCATCGACTCACCTCCGCCGCATCGGACTCGGCGGCGCCGAACGTACGGCCCGTGTAGCGCAGGTAGACGTCATCGAGCGAAGGCCGCGCCACCCGCACCTCGACGACGTCGAAGCCCTGCGCCTCGAGGGCGGCGAGCACGGTCGGTATCGCGCGCCCGCCGTCGTCGGCACGCGCGCGCACGGCGCGGCCGTCGAGCGTCACCTCGCGAATCGCCTCCACGCCGGCCAACGCCGCGTGGACGGCGCCGTTCACCTCGCCCGCACCAGCCAACTCGACGTGCACGGCATCACCGCGCAGCTCGCGTTTGAGCTCCTCGGGCGAGCCGTGGGCGACCACGCGCCCGCGATCCACGATCGCGAGTCGCGCCGCGAGCTGATCCGCCTCCTCGAGGTAGTGCGTGGTCAGCAGCACCGTCTTGCCATGCGGCTGCGCGAGCCGCGAGATCTCATGCCAGATCTCGGCCCGGACCTCGGGATCGAGACCGGTGGTCGGCTCATCGAGGAACAGGACCTCCGGGTCGTGGATGAGCGCCATCGCGATGTCCAGCCGCCGTTGCATGCCGCCCGAGTAGCCGCGCGCCACTCGAGCGGCGGCGTCACGAAGACCAAAGCGCTCGAGCAGCTCATCGATCCGCAGCTCGAGGGTGCGGCCGCGCATCCCGTAAAGCTGGCCCTGCAGCCTCAGGTTCTCGCGTCCCGTCGCCTGAACGTCGACCCCGGACCCCTGAGCGACCGCGCCAATCACGCGCCGCACCCGGTCGGGCTGACCGATCACGTCAGTCCCCGCTACCGAGGCATGGCCGGCGTCCGGGCGCGCCAGCGTCGTCAGGATCTTCAGCGCGGTCGACTTGCCGGCGCCGTTCGGGCCGAGGAGGGCGAAGATCGTGCCCCGCGCAACCTGGAAGCTCAGGCCGTCAAGCGCTTTCACCCCCTTCCCATAGGTCTTCATGAGGCCGTCCGCCTCAATCGCTTGCATCTTCGCCTTCACCTCCAGCCGTAGAATTCTTCACAACGCGCAAGCATCTTAGTAAGTAAGAGGTTTACCTGTCAAGAGATCCTCGTTCCCCGTCTTCGCGCCACGAGCTGATCCAGCAGCTGGGGGACGAGGTGCGCGCCAACCAGCGAGCGACGGCGATCGTCGATGACCTGGCCAGCGAGCTCATGGGGATCAACCAGACCGATGGGCGCGCGCTCGACCTGCTCGATCAGCACGGCCGCATGAGTGCCGGAGAGCTCGCTCGAGCCAGCGGCCTGAGCACCGGCGCCGTCACAGCGGTCGTCGACCGCCTCGAGCGCTCGGGCTACGCGCAGCGCGTTCCGGACCCGCAGGATCGGCGACGGGTGCTGGTCGAAATGACCGCCAAGGCGAAGGCCACGACCGAGGAGCTGTTCGGTCCGCTGGCCGATTCCGCGTGGCCGCTTCTCGAGCGCTGGACCGACGAGCAGCTCGAAATGCTGCTCGAGTTTCTGCGCCTCAGCCGCGGTGTCCAGGAGCAGCACGCCAACTGGCTGCGCGAGCGCCTCGAAGACAACGCCGGCGGCCCGGCTTGACCCCTTACAGCTCGCTGACGTCTGCGCCCTGGGACTCGAACGGAACGCGGATCACCCGCGCCCAGCCTTCCACGTCACGGCTCAAGCGCTGGACGACAGTGCCCGTCTGCTCGAGATGCGACCACACCAGCACGCTGGGTCCGGCCCCGGAGATCGTCGCGCCGAGCGCGCCGAGGCTCCGCGCGGACTCGAGCAGCGCAGCCGAGCGGGGATACAGGTGCGCTCGGTACGGCTGGTGCAGCCGATCCTGTAGGCCGGCCGCAATCAGCTCCCAGTCCGAGCGCGCGAGCCCGAGGAGCAACTTCGACGCCGCGGCCACATTGAACACGGCGTCGTTCAGAGGCACAGAACGGGCCAGCGCCGCGCGCGCCGCCGGCGTATCGACCGGCTCGAACGGCACGACGAGCACCGCCTCGAGCCCGAGCGGTGGCTCGAAGCGGACCACGCCTCCGGAATCACAGATCACGAGTCCCCCTTCGAGCGCGGCGCCGGCGTTATCGGCGTGGCCCTCGATCTCTGCGGCCAAGGCGAGGATGTCGGCGTCGAGCTCGAACAGGTGATCCGCGGCGAGCAGCCCGGCGAGCACCGCGGCTGCGCTGGACCCGAGCCCGCCGCTGAGCGGAATGTTCGACTGCATCCTGAATTCGAACGCATCGGCGGGATGCAGGCGCTCGAATGCTCGCACGACGAGGTTGCTGCGGTCGCGCGGCACGTCCAGCCCGGTTTGCACCGCGAACCGGCCGGTCTCGAGCACCTCGACTTTGAGGTGCAGCGCGAGCGCGGCCGCGAGCACGTCAAACCCCGGACCGAGGTTCGCGCTCGAGGCCGGGACGCGGATGACGCGCCGCCGCGCCGGCATCACTGCAGCACCGCTCGCTCGACGGCGTCGAGCTCGGGCTCACAGGTGATCACCGCGCCCGCCTGCTCGAGCGCTGTCTGGGGGTCCTTCAGGCCGTTCCCGGTGAGCACGCACACGACGCGCTGGGCGTCGCCCGCACCGTGCGCCAGCAGCCCGGCGACGCTGGCCGCCGACGCCGGCTCGCAGAAGATTCCCTCGCTCCGGGCGAGGAAGCTGTACGCGGCGAGGATCTGCTCGTCGCTCACCGCCTCGACGGCGCCGCCGGAGGAGCTCATCGCGTCCATCGCCTCCTCCCAGCGCGCCGGGTTGCCGATCCGGATCGCGCTCGCAACCGTCTCCGGGTGCGCGACCGGCGCGCCGCGAACCAGCGGCGCGGCTCCGGCTGCTTGGAAGCCGAGCATCCGCGGGCGAGCGCCGAGCTCCTTGAAGCCGCGCCAGTAGGCGGTGATGTTGCCGGCGTTGCCGACCGGGATGCAGAGCGCGTCCAGCTCGGCGTCCAGCGCCTCGACGATCTCGAACGCGGCCGTCTTCTGCCCCTCGATGCGGAACTCGTTGATCGAGTTGACGAGCGAGATGGGCTGCTCGCGGGCGAGCTCGCGCACGAGCGCCAGCGCCTCGTCGAAGTTCCCGCGCAGCGCAACCACGCGCGCGCCGTGCATCAACGCCTGCGCGAGCTTTCCGGTGGCAATCTTGCCCTCGGGAACGATCACCGCCCCGCGGAGTCCGGCGCGCGCGGCGTAGGCCGCCGTGGACGCCGCCGTATTCCCGGTGGAGGCACAGACCACCGCATGCGAACCCTCGCGTACCGCGGCCGAGACGGCGCACGTCATCCCACGGTCCTTGAACGAGCCCGTCGGGTTGGCTCCCTCGAGCTTCAGCCACACCTCGGTTCCGGCGCGCTCCGAGAGCCGCGGCGCGAGCACCAGCGGCGTCGCACCCTCGTCCAGTGAGACGACGGGATCTCCGGGCGCGAACGGCAGTCGATCGCGGTAGCGCTCGATCAAGCCGGGCATCGCGGGGCAGCATGCCAGAGCCGCGGCCCGCCACAGCCCGAGCGTGCCCGCCGACCGGCTAGACCTCGAGCACGACCTTCCCCATCGCGCCCCGCCCGTCGATCAACTTGAGGGCTTCGCCCGCGCGTTCGAGCCCGAAGCGCGCACCGACCACGGGCTTGACGAACCCGTGCTCGATCAAAGCGGCGATCTCGCCGCCGATCTCGCGCGTGAGCTCCGGCTTGCTCATCACGTAGGCACCCCAGCCCGCGCCCACGACGTCGGTGTTGCCGAGCAGCAGGCGGTTCACCCGGACCTCCGGAATCGCGCCGCCGGTGAAGCCGACGACCACTACCCGCCCGCCTTCGCGCAGCGCGCGAATGCTGTCGGTGAAGCGATCGCCGCCTACGGGGTCGAGGACGACATCGACACCCCCTCCGGCGATCTCCTTCGCCTCGTCCTTCCAGGCGCCGTCCGCCCGAACGACGAACTCGGCCCCCGCCTCGCGCGCTACCCGCTCCTTCTCATCGCTCGAGACGACGCCGATCGTCCGGGCGCCGAGGCCGCGCGCGACCTGGAGCGTCGCCGTGCCGATGCCGCCCGCGGCTCCGTGGACGAGCACCCACTCGCCCCCGGCCAGGCGCCCCCGCAGCCTGAGCGCAAACCACGCCGTGTGGTAGTTCAGCACCAGCGCCGCGCCGTGCGCGAACTCGAACTCGTCCGGCAGCGCGAAGCAGAAATGCTCGGGCGCCACCGCGACCGAGGCGAACCCGCCCAGCATGCAGAACGCTGCCACCCGGTCACCTGGCCGTACTGTCGCCCCGTCGGGCGCGCTGCGCACGACGCCGCCGACCTCGCTTCCCGGCACGAACGGAAGCGGCGGCTTGAACTGGTACTCGCCCCGGCTCTGCAGCAGCTCTGGAAACGAGACTCCGGCCGCATGCACGTCAACGAGCACCCCGGAGCCGGGCGTGAGCATGTGCGAGGGCTGGGGGTCAGGCAGCTCGACCAGCTTGAGCGCCGAGTCTGGGCCGCTGAGCTCGACGATCTGAACCGCGCGCATGGCCGCGAGACCCTATCCGACCGGTCGGGCCGGCGACAGACTCAGCCGAACTCCTCCTCGAGCACCCTGATCGCGCGCGGCGGCGCGCGCAACACATCGAGCCGCGCGATCTGCGCCATCGCGCCGGCAAACCGAGACTCGAGCACCGGGTGGACGACCATCACCAGCCGAGCCTGCTCGCCCAGCCCCTTCTGCACCACCGACTTCACCGACACCTCGTGCTCGGCCAGGACCTGCGCCACGCCCGCGAGCACACCGGGGCGGTCGGCCACCTCGAGGTGCAGATAGAACGCCGAGACGACGTCGTGGACGATCTCGAGCACCCGCATCGTCGGCGGCGTCGATGCGGGCGGGATCATCGCGCTGACGACGTCGCCGAGGACGGCGCTTGCGGTTTGCGGACCGCCCGCGCCCGGACCGGACATGGTGATCTCGGTGATCTCCGGCGACTCCACTGTGACCGCGTTGAAGGGACCGTTGACCGAAGCCAGGGGATGCCCCGGATACAGGAACGCCGGATGCACGCGCACGGACAACCCGCCGTCGATCCGCTCGGCGGTGCCGATCAGCTTCAGGCCCAAGCCCAGCTCGCGGGCGTATTCGAGGTCGTCGGGCTGGATTTGCTCGATCCCCTCATAGCGAACCTGGTCGAGATGCACGGGAGTATCGAAAGCCAAGCGGGCGAGGATCGCCATCTTCGCCGCCGCGTCTCGTCCGCCGACGTCGTCGGAGGGGTCGGCTTCGGCATAGCCCAGCCGCTGGGCCTCTGCCAGCGCCTCGGCAAACGTCATCCCCGTGCGCGCCATCTCGGTGAGAATGAAGTTCGTCGTCCCGTTGACGATCCCGTGCACGCGGTCGATCGTCGCTCCCGACAGCGACTCCTGCACCACGCGGATAACCGGCACGACTCCGGCCACCGCCCCTTCGAAGCGCAGCTGCACGCCATTGGCGCGCGCCGTCTGCCACAGCTCCTCGCCGTGCTGGGAGAGCAGCTGCTTGTTGGCCGTCACGACGTGACGCCCGGCGCGCATCGCGCTCAACACGTACTCGCGCGCCGGCTCGATCCCACCGATCAGCTCGACGATCAGATCCGAGACCTCGAGGATCTCCTCGAACGATCCGCTCGAGCGCGTCAACACGCCCGAGATCGCCGGCCGCAGCCCGGTGATCAGCTCGATCCGCCCAGCCTGCGCCGGGAGCAGGTGGGCGAACGCGCTCCCGACCGTCCCGTGGCCGAGCAGCCCGACGCGAAAGCCGCCGGGGGCCGCATTCACGGTCGCGCCGGGTCGACGTCGCGGCTCATCAGGTCCTCATAGCGCTCGCGCCTGACGACCTCGCGCGCCGAGCCCTCGCGGCAGAAGATCACCGGCGGCCTCGGCACCCCGTTGTAGTTGTTCGCGAGCGAGTAGCCGTAGGCGCCGGTGGCGGGCGTCACGATTACCTCCCCAACCTCCGGCTCAGGCAGCCACACGTCGCGGATGATCACGTCCCCGGACTCGCAGTGCTTGCCGACGAGCTGACAGCGCTCGCCGGCGGCGGCGAGCGGCCGCTCGGCGAGAATGGCCTCGTAGCGCGCGCCGTAGAGCATCGGCCGTAGGTTGTCCGACATGCCGCCGTCCACCGCGACCCAGGTGGAGACGTTGCGCTTGACCGTCTGCACCGTGTAGAGCGTGACCGTCGAGTTGGCGACGAGCGCGCGCCCCGGCTCGAGCAGCAACCGCTTGTCCGCCCCGAGCTCATCGTGCACCGTGCTCACCAGCGCATCTACGTACTCGGCGATGCCGGGAGCGTGCTGCTCGGAGGTGTAAGCGACGCCGAGACCGCCGCCGACGTTGATCACCGGGAAGTCGCCGAGCGCCCGAACGGCGCGCACCGCTTCGCGGAACGGCGCCAGCTCGAGCAGCTGCGAGCCGATGTGGAAGTGCAGGCCGACGAGCTCCAGGTGCGGCGCGCGAGCCAGCCGGGCGATCGCCGCCCGCGCGTCCGGCACCGAGAAGCCGAACTTCGAGTCCGCCTGCCCGGTCGACATCGCATCGTGTGTGGCGCCGGCGACACCGGGCGTGACGCGAATCAGCACCTCCTGCCGGCGTCCTCGCTCCGCGGCCATGCGCTCGAGCCGCGCGAAATCGTCGAAGGAATCGAGGACCACATGCCCGACGCCGGCGCTGAGTGCCTCTTGCAGCTCGGCTTCGGACTTCGCGTTGCCGTGGAAGTAGATTCGCGCTGGATCGAAGCCGCCGCGCAGGGCGAGCGCGAGCTCGCCGCCGGAGGCCACGTCGCACGCCAGCCCCTCTTCGCCGAGCACCCGGTAGACCGCGGTGCAGGGAAACGCCTTGGAGGCGAACAGGACGTCGAACTCGCGATGACGCGCGGCGAGCTCCTCGACGAACATCCGTGCTCGCGCGCGCAGGTCGTCCTCGGAGACGACGTAGGCCGGGGTTCCAAACTCCCGTGCCAGCTCGAGTACGTCGCAACCGCCGATTTCCAGGTGGCCGTGCTGAGAGACGAGCGTCCCCAGGGGAAGGACGTGCGAGAGCGGCGAGGTGGCGATCGTCACGGCGGTCCGATCATGCCACGCGCGTTCGGGGGCTGGCATGATCGGCCGTGTGCGCCGCTCGAGAACGGTCACCGACGCGCTGCCGACCGAGCTGGCGCTCCACGACGGGATCGCGTACTCGTTGTGGCTGCCGGCATCCGGGCAAGCGGCGCGCGGCGGAGTGCTGATCCTCCACGGCGCCGGCTCGCGCAAGGAATCCCATCACGATTTCGCGCGCGCGGTGCGTGCGGCGGGTCTTGCCGCGCTGGCTTTCGATCAGCGCGGCCACGGCGCGACCCCCGGACCGCTGGATGGCCGCGTGCTCGAGGACACGGTGTCGATGGCGCAGCTGCTGCGGGAGAAGCTCGGGTACTCGGGAGCGCCCCTGGCACTACGCGGCTCGAGCATGGGCGGCTATCTCGCGATCGTCGCTGCGGCGCCGGCCGGGGCGAGCGCCGTGGTGGCGATCTGTCCCGCCGGAGCGAGCGGGCTGCGCCGGGCGCTGAAGCGTGGCGGCCTGCGCTTCGAGGCCGACGCGCCGGCGTTGGACGCACTGCTCGCTGCGCACGATCTCCCCGCGGCCGTGGCAACGCTCGAGCAGCCGCTGCTGCTGCTTCACGCCGAGGGCGATGAGCAGGTGCCGGTGGCGCAGTCGCGCGAGCTGGCGCAGCATTTTGCGCATCCGCTGAGTCGCCTCATCGCGCTGCCCGGTGGACACCATCGCTCGATCCAGCACGACTCCGAGCTGCAGGCGGTCAGCTTGCGGTTCATCGAGCGGACCTTCGGCGTTCACGCGTGACCGGCTAGACGCCGTCGCACTTTGGAGCCGGGGCTGACGCGGACGATCGAGTGGCGCCGACGGCAGCGAGAGACGGGCGCCGAATGGACGCACACACTCCCCTTCGAGACCCTTGACCGGACCCTTACCCGGTCTGCCAACATTGTCTTTAACCATGGCTCGTAAAACGTCTTTCGGTCGCGATCCCGGCCTTCAGGCCCGGATGATCCTGACGCTGTTCCTGCTCGGCCTCGTCTACGCGGTCCTGATCGGCGTGCTGTTCGCCGCCGGCGCCAGCGCCGTCTCGATCGCGGTGATCGCGGCCCTCCTGTTCGTGATCCAGTACTTCACCTCCGACAAGCTGGCGCTCGCGTCGATGGGGGCGCACGTCGTTACGCCGCAGCAAGCGCCACAGTTCCACGCCCTGATCGAGCGCCTCTGCATCCAGGCCAACCTGCCCAAGCCCCGCTTGGCGATCGCCGAGACGTCGATGCCGAACGCGTTCGCCGTCGGGCGCTCACCCGCGACGGCCACCGTGTGCGCCACCACCGGCCTGCTCGAGCTGCTCTCTCCGACCGAGCTCGAAGGCGTGATGGCACACGAGCTGAGCCACGTGCAGAACCGCGACGTAATGGTGATGACGCTGGCCAGCTTCTTCGCCTCGATCGCGTCCTTCATCACCCAGATGGGCTTCTGGTTCGGGGGTTGGGGCAGCGACAACCGCGATAACGGTCCGAGCTGGGCCGTTGTGATCCTGGTCTCGGCGGTGGTCTACCTGGTGTCGTTCCTGCTCCTGCAAGCCCTCTCGCGCTACCGCGAGTTCGCCGCCGACCGCGGATCGGCGATCATCACAGGCCGCCCGAGCGCGCTGATCTCGGCGCTGATGAAGATCAGCGGCAACATGCAGCGGATCCCACAGCGCGACCTGCGGGCCGCACAGACGGAGCTCGCGGCGTTCTACATCTTCCCGCCCAAGGCCAAGCAGTCGATCACCAACTTGTTCTCGACCCACCCGACGCTCGAGCAGCGGATTGCTGCGCTGCAGCGGCTCGAGGCCCAGCTCCAGGGCACCGCGTAAGCCGCCGTCCGGACTCGGCCGAGACCACCTCGTGGGCTTTCTCGACGTCATCATCGGCAAGCGCAAGCTCGCGGGCCCCGCGCCCGATCGTCTGTTCGCGATGAGCACCGCCTGTGTGACGCTCGAGACGACGCTCGAGCTCACCTCGAACGGGAGCGCCGCGATCGTCTTTCAGCCCCTCGCCACCGCCGACTTCAACTCGATCGTCCGCGACATGGAAGAGGTGGTCAGAGCCACCGCCACCGACAGCCAGACCAGTGTGCAGACGAGCGATGACACCTATGGCTTTCGCTGGCTGATCGTTCGCGGTCAGGACTTCGACAGCCAGGTGGTGGCGATCAACGCGGTCAGCGGGGCACTCGAGACGGGCGGCTATGGCGAGCGCGTGCTGTGTGCCGTGTTCGGCTTCGCCGACGCGCAGAAGCGACGCGTCTACTGGATCTACAACTACAAGCGGGGCTCGTTCTATCCCTTCGTTCCCGCCGGCGGTGAGCAACAGCGCGACAACGAGCGCGAGCTCGTGCTCAAAGCACAGATCGGCCCCGAGCTGCCGATCGAGCCCGAGCTCGAACGGTGGTTCCCGCTCTGGGGGATCCCGATCTAACCGCCGGTAAGGCGGCCGGTCAGCCCGGGATCAGGCCTTCCTCGCTGAAGCCCGACCGCGCCTCCGCCATGGAGACGTCAGGCGGCGGCAGAATCACGTCGGAGCCTTCCAGCTCGTCCTCCTCCAGCGACCGGCCGCGCTCGCGGACCAGTCCCAAGAGCTTCTCGTAGGTCGCGCGAAAGCGCGGCTCATCGCCGGCTTCGCACGCCGCTACGGCCTCATTGTCAAGCTCGTTCAGTTCGGCTACATCATCGTCACCGAGCTCATACTGGCCCTCGGTGGCGATGCGGACGATCACGGCGCCTGCTCCTGAGTG
Source organism: Solirubrobacterales bacterium (assembly GCA_019239445.1). GTDB lineage: Bacteria > Actinomycetota > Thermoleophilia > Solirubrobacterales > Solirubrobacteraceae > Palsa-465. Next base: position 10,133 of record JAFAZV010000088.1, on the reverse strand, counting down.
GCGCCGCCCTGACCGGCGCCGGAGCTCTGGCCGCCGCTGCCTGCGCCGAGCTGCCCCGCCGGCGCTGAGGAGCCGGAGCCCAGCTCAGCCTTGATCTTCTCGAGCTCGGAGTCGACCTCGCTCGTGCTCGAGAGCTGCTTGAGCTGGCGGTCGATGTCGTCCTCGCCCTCCCCGATCTGCGTCAGGTCCTCGAACGTTCCCGCCGCCTCGAGCTCCTGCACGGCGTCGGCCCGGGCCTTCATGTTCTCGGTCTTATCGAGCGCCCGCTGCATCGCCAGCCCGACGTCGGCCATCTCCTCGCCGACGCCGGTCGCCGCCTCGGAGATCCGAACTTGCGCCTCGGCCGCCGAGTACTGCGCCTTGATGACTTCCTTCTTGGAACGGAACTGCTCGAGCTTGGTCCGCAGCTTGGCCTCGGACGCGGTCATCTGATCCTGCTGCTGCTCGAGCTGGGCGATTTGCGTGTCGAGGGACTGAAGCTCGGTCTGCACGACGTTCTTGCGCTCGAGCGCGGTCCGCGCCAGATCCTCGTTGCCCGCGGCCAGCGCCTGGCGGGCCTGGGTGTCGAGCTTGACGACCTGCTGCTTGAGCTTTTCCTCCTGCAGCTGCAGCCGCTTCTTGGAGGTGACGACGTCCGCGATCCCTTTCTTTACGTTCTGCAGCAGCTCAATCTGCTTCTGGTAGCTGTAGTCGAGCGTCTCGGCAGGATCCTCGGCGCGATCGAGCAGCTTGGAGATCTTGGACTTGATGACTGTCGACATGCGACCGGAAAGGCCCGGCATCGCATCCTCCTTGGCATGTGGCTGAACGAGCCCTCGTAGCGTAGCGACGCGCAAGCGCCGGGGTTCGGCGCCGCACACGACGCGCAAAAACGCGGCCCGCGGACGGCGTGCACCACCAGCGCTGCCGCCACCACCGGCCGCTAACGTCCGCCGCGATTCGGATGCGCCTGAATCTTCCCCGCACACAGCTGCTGATCCTGCTCGCGCTGACCGGCGCCGTCGTCGCCAGCTGCGGCGGCGGCACGACGGAGCTGATCAGCGGACCCGGGCCCGCGTTCGGAGTCAAGTCAAAGACGCCCCAGGCCGGTCAGAGGCTCGGCTTCCCCTCTGTGGCAACCAAGAACACCACTCGTGTGGCTGGAGCCGATCCGGTCGCGGACGCCGCGGGCGTCGCCCTGGCCGTATATCCGTCCTCGGCCTCGGGCACCCACCCGCCGGCGGTGACGCTGGCGCCGACCGGCAGTTGGCAGGGAGCGCTCGCGGCCTCGTCGCTGATGGCGGACCCGATCCGCGCTCCGATCCTCCTCTCGGGAAGCTCGTCGCTGCCCTCGGCGACGAAGGACGCCCTCGCTGCCCTGGCTCCTGGGGGCTCGGCGGCCGCGGATGGCGCGCAGGTGATCCGCGTCGGCGACGTTCCCGAGGTAGGCGGTCTGCGCAGCGCCACGATCAGCGGGCACGACCCCTACTCGCTGGCCGCCAATATCGATCGCTTCGCCAGCGCAGCACGCGGGAAAACGAGCGGCGATGTCCTCGTCAGCACCGCCGATGACCCCTCCTACGCAATGCCCGCCGCCGGCTGGGCGGCGGAGAGCGGCGACGCGATCCTGTTCGTAAACCGCTCGAGCGTTCCCGCCGCCACTCGACAAGCGCTGATGGCCCACCAGAACGCGCGCATCTACGTGCTCGGCCCGGCGAGCGTGATCCCCGACTCCGTGCTCGCGCAGCTGCGCAAGTACGGCCAGGTCAAGCGGATCTCCGGCGGAGACCCGAGCACAAATGCAGTTGCCTTCGCCACCTACCGCGATCCACCGTGCGCGTACGGACAGCCCTGCGCGCACGTGCCGGGGAGCTTCGGCTGGGCGATGCGCAGCCCGGGCCACGGCTACGTGCTGCTGAACTCGCACCGCCCGCTCGACGCCGCCGCCGCGGCGCCGCTGTCCGCCAGCGGCGACTACGGACCGCAGCTGCTCATCGATAGCTCCTCGAGCCTTCCCTCGTCGGTACTGAACTTCTTCCTCGACTACGCCACCCCGGGGTATACGCAAGAGGGCCCAACCGCTGCGGTTTACAACCATGGCTGGGTGATCGGCGACAAGTCGGCGGTTTCGGTTCCGGTTCAGGCGCAGATGGATAGCCTCCTGGAGGTGGTACCGCAGAGATGAGCAGCTGGATGACGCGAGCGGCCGCCTCTCAGGCGAGCCTGGATGGCGAGCGGCGGCCATGAGCGAGAGCGAGCACCCAGATCGCCTGCGCCCAGGCCGGGAGGTGACGCTGGACGATGTCCGTCAGCTGATGGGCGCTTCGACCCCCCACTTTGCCTTGCAGCTGCGCGAGCGCATCCGCGCCCTGATCAAGGGGCTCCCGGAAGACCATCCCGCGCGCATCGAGGGCGAGCGCGAGATCGCGCGCCTCGACCGGCTCGCGTTCGATGGCGAGGTGCGCGGCCACCCAGCCGAGCCGGGTCTCGAACCGCTCCCGAGCGTCAACGACGAGTTGGTGCACTGACAGCGCGCGCCCGGCCGGCCGCCCAGCTCGCCGAGTAGGTTATGTGCTCTTCACCTTGAGCGACCAACCCTTGATCTCTGTCATCGGCCTCGGCCGCGTCGGGCTCCCGCTGGCGCTGTCGTTCGCGGAGCGCGGGCGCCACGTCCTCGGCGTCGACCACGATCCGGGGGTGCTCGCGTCGATCCGCGCCGGGCGCATGCCGTTCCAGGAAGCCGGGACGCAGGCGCTGCTGGAGCGCGTGCTCGCCTCAGGCCGCCTCGAGCTGACCGAGCGCGCCGCCGACGCCGCGCGCGCGGAGGACATCGTGATCACGATCGGCACCCCGTCCTTCTCGCACGTGGAGAGCGACCTGCGACAGCTCCGCGCCGCGGTCGACGATCTGCTCCCGCTGGTGCGCCCCGGCCACGCCCTGATCCTGCGCTCGACGATCGCCCCCGGCACGACCGAGTTCGTGGCCGGCTATCTGGAGAAGCGCCGCGACCTGCGCGTGGGTGAAGACATCTTCGTCGCCCACGCCCCCGAGCGGATCGCGGCCGGACGCTTCCTCGAGGAGATCACCACACTGCCGTGCATCATCGGCGGCGTCGGCGAGGCGTCGAGCACCCGCGCCGCCGAGGTGTTCAGCGTGTTCGGCGCCCCGATCGTCACGACGACGCCGGTGCAGGCCGAGCTGGCGAAGATCTGGACGAACATCCTGCGCTACGCCACGTTCGCGCTGCCCAACCTGCTGATGATGGACTGCGAGCGCTATGGCGCGAACGTGTTCGAGGTCATCGGGCTGATCAACCGCGACTATCCGCGCGGCGGGATCGCGATGCCAGGCATGACCGCCGGTAGCTGCCTGCGCAAGGACTTCGCGTTCTCCGAGGAGCGCTCGAACGCGCCGGGAATGCTGCTCGCCGTCTCGAGAGTCAACGAAGCCGTGCCGCTGTTCCTGATCGAGGGAATCAAGCGGCGCATGGGCAGCCTCTCCTCGCGCAAGGTCGCTGTCCTCGGGCTGACCTTCAAGCGCGACACCGACGACGAGCGCGATTCGCTCTCGCCGAAGCTGATCCGCCTCCTCGAGCGCGAGCTCGCCGACGTGGCGGTGTGCGATCCCCATGCCCACGCGCCCACGCAGCCGCTGGCCGACGCCGTCGAGGAGGCCGATGTCGTGATCGTCGCCACCAACCACAGCGAGTTCGAGCGGCCCGAGACGTTCGCGGCGATCCTGGCAGGCGCCTCATCCGAGTGCCTGCTGGTCGATCCGTGGAATGCCCTGGGCACCGGACAGCTGTTCGCCTACGCCGCTGAGCATGCCGCTCTGCGCGAGGCGCCGCAGACGCAGCAGATCTGATGGACACCCGGCTCGTGCTCGTCACCGGCGGAGCCGGGATGATCGGCTCGGCCGTCGTCGGCCGGCTGCTGCGCGAATCGGGCTACCGCGTGCGCGTCTCCGATCATCGCGCGCCGCCGAGTTGGATGCAGGAGCGATGCGAGATCCACACCGGCGACCTGCGCGACCCAGCCGCCGCCGCCAATGCCGCCGCCGGGTGCTCGCACGTCATCCACCTGGCCGCGATCGTGGGCGGGATTGCGAACTTCCACAAGCTCCCCCACACGCTCACCGAGGTCAACAACGCGCTGAGCGCGGCGGTTGTGCGCGCGGCGGTGCAGGCGCGCTGCCGGCGCTATGTCTATGTCTCCTCGTCGATGGTGTTCGAGCGCGCGAGCGAGTTCCCCACCTCCGAAGAGCACCTCGCGCAGTGTCCCGCGCCACAATCCGCCTACGGCTTCTCCAAGCTCGCCGGCGAGGTGTACGCCCGCGCGGCCCACGAGCAGCACGGCCTGCCGTTCACGATCTGCCGCCCGTTCAACGCCTACGGCCCGGGCGAGCTACCCGATCCCGACGAGCCCGGCATCGCTCACGCCGTCCCTGACCTGATCGCCAAATCGCTGACGCACCAGCGCCCGCTGCAGATCTTCGGCTCCGGGCGCCAGACGCGCACCCTGACCCACGTCGACGACATCGCCGACGGGATCGTCACCGCGATGGCCTCGCCTCAGGCCGAGAACGAGGACTTCAACATCTCCGCCTCCGAGGAGCTGAGCGTGGCCGAGATCGCCGCGCGAATCTGGGCCGCTTGCGGCAACGACGACGCCGAGCTCGACTTCGAGCACCTGCCTAGCTTCGCCGTTGATGTGCAGCGCCGCTGGCCGTCCGTCGACAAGGCGCGGCGGTTGCTCGGCTGGGAGGCGGGCACGCGCCTCGACGACGGCCTCGCCCAGACCGTCGCCTGGCTGCGCGAGCGCGCACCCCGGCCGGCGCCGGCGCGGACCAACTGAAACCGGCCGGACAGCGCGCAGTCAGCGTCCGCCGGCGCCCGTCAGCACCTCGAACGTACACCCGCGCGCCTCGAGCTCGCTGAACACCTCGCTCGGCTTCAGGCAGCGCTCGGGAGGAAACGCCCCCACCGCGCTCAGCGAGCCTCGCGCAAGCAGGCGCACGCACGCCGCGGCCGGCGCCGCGGTCGACACGATCGAGCCCCCGAGGCCGAAGAACGGCCTCGTCACGGCGCGCACCTTGACCCACTCGCCTGACTCCGCCACCGCCTTGACGAGATGGACCGAAACCGTCTCCGGCGACGGTGGGACGGCGTCGCGCGCGGCCGCCTCAACCGTGTCCGCCGGTGTCCCCGCGAGGTCTCTGAGCCGCGCCAGCAGCGCCGAGGCCAGCGACAGCCGGAAGCTGGCCGAACGGCACGCGAAGCTCGCGCCGAACGTCGCCAGTTCGGAATGCAGCGTGTAAATCGTGTCGGCCCGCCCGATCGGCTCGCCGAAGTCGACTACGCCGCCGGCGCTCAGCGGCTCGATCTCGATCGCCCGCCCGTCCCGCACCACGATCGGCGAGAGCGTCAGCTCGTCGAGCAGCGTCTGCAACGCGTACGGCGGTCGCAGCTGGCCGTCCTGAACCGCCACCGGATCCCGACCGCCGGCCACTATGTCGATCGAGCGGATGTCCGACCCATCACCTCCTAAGCGCTCCACCGCCTGCGCCGCCATCAGGTTGGTCTTGCCCGGGCTCGAGCCGATGCCGAGCAGCGCGAGCAACCCTTCGCGCTCGAACGTGTGGCCGAGCTCGAGCTGGCGTCTGGTCATGCGGTACAGACCGCCCAGGTCGAAGTAGTGGCAGCCGGCGGCCAGGCAGCTGCGCATCGCGTCGAGGTTGACCCGGTAGGCGGCCGTGTTCACGAGCACGTCGACGTCCGCGAGCCTGCGCGCGAGCGCATCCACCTCACGTGCGTCGACGGGGGCCGAGGTGGCCTTCTCGCCCCCATGTTCGGCGGCGACGGCCGCCGCCCGCTCGCCGTCGAGATCGAGCAGCAGCATTTCCCGCACCTCTGCGGATTCGGCCAGGTCGCGGACGATCCCCGGCGCGATCGTCCCGCCCGCGCCGAGAACGGCCACCGCCACCTGCTCACCGAGGCGCGCCTGCATGCCCGCCGCCACCGTACCGTCGAACCCGTTGGACGTTCTGTACAAACGCGAGGACGAGTTGTTGATATACCTGCGGCTTGCGGCTCGATCAGAGGCTGCATAGTTTTCAAACGCAAATGGACACGACAACCGTTCCCGCCGCCAACTCCTACAGCTCTGCTCCTGGGGAGAAGGGCCTCAAGCCCAACGCGATCGGCTACATCTCGAACCTCGTCATCGCCGTCGCGTCGACGGCGCCGGCGTACAGCCTGGCGGCCACGCTCGGGTTCATCGTCGCGGTCACCGGCGTCGGCGTCCACGCGCCGGCGGTGCTGATCGTGTCGTTCATCCCGATCTTGTTCGTGTCGCTCGGCTATCGGTACTTCAACCTCGCCGACCCCGACGCGGGCACGACATTTGCCTGGGTCACCCGCACGTTCGGGCCCCAGCTCGGCTGGATCAACGGCTGGGCCATCTTCCTCGCCGACATCATCGTGATGGCGTCGCTGGCGGCGATCGCGAGCAACTACACCTTCCTGCTCTTCCGCTCCGGCGGGGCGCCCGGAAACTTCTGGCTGATCGTTGGCGCGGTGGTCTGGATCGCGCTGATGACTTGGATCTGTTACCGCGGCATCGAGCTCTCCGCCCGCATCCAGACGTTCCTGCTCAGCCTCGAGCTCGTCACCCTGCTCCTGTTCGTCGTCGTGGCCCTCGTCAAGGTCTACGCGAACAGCCCGACGGGCGCGATCCACGTCTCCGGCTCGTGGTTCAACCCATTCGACCTGAGCTGGGGGGCGCTGATCGACGGCGTGCTGCTCGGCATATTCATCTACTGGGGGTGGGACTCGGGTGTCGCCGTCAACGAGGAATCGCGGGACAAGCACCGCGGGCCTGGCAAGGCCGCGGTCGTCTCGACGCTGATCCTGCTCTTGACCTACGTCGCTGTCAGTGCCTCCGCGCAGGCCTTCCACGGCGCGGGCTTCCTGAGCAAGCACCAGAACGACGTGCTCAACGCGCTCGGCAAGGGCGTCCTCGGCTCGCCGCTCTACAAGCTGCTGATCATCTGCGTGCTGACTTCGGCCTCGGCCTCGACGCAGACGACGATTCTCCCCACCGCGCGCACGACGCTGTCGATGGCGCGCTGGAAGGCGATCCCGGAGGCGTTCGGCCGCGTTCATCCGCGCTACCTGACCCCCAGCTTCTCCACCCTGCTGATGGGCGGGTTGTCGATCATCTGGACGGTGGCGCTGCTGGCCTTCAACCCCAAGAAGAACGTGCTCGGCGACACAGTGTCGGCGCTCGGCTTCGCGATCTGCTTCTACTACGGCTTCACCGGACTGGCGTGCGCCTTCTACTTCCGGCGCGAGCTGTTGGGGAGTGTCCGCAACTTCCTCTTCGCCGGGCTCATCCCGCTCCTCGGCGGCTTGATGATGGGCTACGTGGCGGTGAAGGCGTTCGGCTACTACAACACGGCCGGAAACAACTACTCGAAGGCGTTGCTGGGGATCCAAACGCCGATCCTCGTCGGCGTTGGCGGGCTCATCCTCGGCGTGATCCTGATGTTCGCCAGCTGGCCGTTCTTCCCCCAGTTCTTCCGCCGGCGCCCGTTCGAGGCCGCCGACCCAGCCGTGCTGACGGAGACCGCCGGGCCCGTGGCGAGCGAGCCCGAGCGCGTGCCTGCCGAGTCATCGTCGGGCGTCCCACGCACCTGAACGCCTGGGAGCGGGGCGCGGCGGGGCCGACCGTGGCGCGCTGTAGCCTCGAACCGTAGATGGCCGCGACTCCCCCGATCTCGCTCGAACGCGCGGAGGCGAGCGCGCTTCCCGGCCCGTATTCCGTTGGGAGCTACGCGGCGCAGCTCAAGCGCCGCCTGCGGCAGTTCGCTCACGTGCAGCTCGTGGGCGAGGTGTGGGGCTTCAAGTCTTCGCGCGCGCGTGTCTACTTCGAGTTGCGCGATGCTCGCGGAGCGCTGCCCTGCTCGATGTGGTGCAGCGACTTCGAGCCGCTCGGGGTGACGCTTTCCGATGGCATGCGCATCGTCGTCGGCGGCGGCTGCGACTACTACCCCGGAACCGCGACCTCCTCGCCGTCGTTCACGTTCGCGGTCTCGGAGCTGCGCGTCGAGGGCGAAGGCGACCTGCTCGTGCAGCTCGAGCGCCTGCGCCGGCGCCTCGATGCCGACGGGCTCTTCGCGCCGCAGAAGCGCCTACCGCGCCCGCGGCTGCCGCGCGCGATCGGTGTGGTCACGGGCGAGCGCGGAAAGGCGCGCGACGATGTCCTGGCCGGGCTTCACCGCCGCGGCTGGGGTGGCCGCGTCGTGTGGGCGTTCGCTCCCGTCCAGGACCGCCGCGCCGCGCCGAGCATCGCGACCGCGCTGCGAGAGCTCGCCGCCACGCCCGAGGTCGAAGTGGTGATCGTCGCCCGCGGCGGCGGCTCGCTGGCCGACCTGTTCGCGTTCTGCGACGAGGCGTTGTGCCGCACGGTGGCGCTGCTGCGCGTCCCAGTCATCGCCTCCGTCGGGCACCACACCGACCGCACGTTGATCGATGACGTCGCCGCGGTCTCCTGCTCGACCCCAACCCACGCCGCTGAGGTGGCGGTGCCGGTCGATTGTCGCGCCGCCCGTACGGACGCGGCGGCATATGCGCGACGGCTGCACGGCCACGGACGGCGCGCGGTCCTGCACCGCGCCCGCGCGCTCGCGCAGCTCTCGCGGGCGCCCGCTCAGCACGTCGCCCGCCACCGTCGGCACCTGCACCAGCTTGTCCGCGAGCTCCGCGCCAGTGCGCGCCGAATCTGCGATGGCGGGCGGTCGCTAGGCGAAGTCCACCTGCTCGTGCTCAGCCGCAGCCATGCCCGCACCGCCGGCTCCGACGCGGCCAAGCGCCGGCGGGAGCTCGATCGGCTCGCGCTCGCGCTCGCCGCGCACGACCCGGAACGGACGCTCGCGCGCGGCTATGCGCTGGTCGAGGATCGCGGCGGCGAACCCCTGACCAGCGTCTCCGCAGCGCGCGCGGCGCACGATCTGCGCCTGCGCTTCGGCGACGGCGCGCTTGAGGCGGAGGTGCGCGAATGACCCAGCTCACCTACGAGTCGGCGGTGGCTCGTATCGAGCAGATCATCCGCCGGCTCGACTCCGGCGACGCCGGCCTGCGCGAGACGCTCGACCTGGTCAAGGAGGGACGCGACCTGGTCGAGTACTGCGCCGCCGAGCTCGATGCCGTCAGCCACGGCCTCGAGGAGCTCCGCCTCGAGGAGCTCGTCGGGCGCCTCGAGGCACCGGCGCGCTAGTGCTCCTCGCCGTAGACACAGTCGCACCGATCATGAGCACCTGCGAGCTATGAGCACCTACGAGCTGTTCGCGGGTCTTCCGCTTCGCGTGGAGGGCTACTCGCTCAGCGGACTGCGGGCGGAGGTCTCGAGCGGGTTCGAACGGCTGACCACGCTCGTGCGGATGCACGGCGCCGGCCAGGAGGGGATCGGCGAGGATGTCGTCTACGACGCCGAGGATCACGTCGCGCTCCAGCGGGCCGGGGCCGTCCACGATCTCGGCGGCGCCTACTCGCTCGGCGAGTTCTGCGAGCGGATCGACGAGCTCGACCTCTTCCCGGCTGCGCCCCAGCGCGATGTCTCGCGGCTCTACCGGCGCTGGACGTTTCACAGCGCCGCGCTGGACCTCGCGCTCCGCCAGGCCGATAAGCCGTTGCACGAGGCGCTCGGACGGGCGCCGCGGCCGATGACGTTCGTCGTCTCGTTGCGGCTCGGTGAGCCGCCCACGCTCGACCCCGTGACACGCCGTCTCGAGCGCTACCCGACGTTGCGCTTCAAGCTCGATCCAACGACCTCCTGGACGCCGGAGCTGATCGAGGCCCTGGTCGAGACGGACGCCGTGGACTCGGTCGACTTCAAGAGCCTGTATCGCGGCACCGTCGTCGACCAGCCGCCCGACCCGGTCCTGTACGAGCGGGTGGTCAAGGCGTTGCCGCGCGCGTGGATCGAGGATCCCGACGTCGTCACCCCCGAGACCGCTGCCGTCCTCGCCGGCGAGCACGACCGGATCACCTGGGACGCGCCGATCCACTCGATCGACGACATCGAGGCGCTCCCGTTCGCCCCCAAGATGGTCAACATCAAGCCCTCGCGCATCGGCGGGCTGAAGAAGCTCTGCGA
>JAFAZV010000062.1 GCA_019239445.1 Solirubrobacterales bacterium | reverse complement strand
CGACCCTTGACGCTGAGCTTGGCGTTACGGTGCAGCTTCATCCGGTGTCCTCCTTGGGACTGAGGTGGCTTGAGCACCCTTCAGCCTCCAAGGAGCACCGGATGGCTAGCTCATCGGCGGAACAACGTGGTCAGGAACTACAACTAGCCCTCGCGCTCGAGCCGTCGCAGCGCTTCCTGGTCGAGGATGGCTCCATGGTGAAGCTCCACAGCTGGCGGTAACTCAACCTGCAGCTCAGTCGTGTCGTCCAGCTGAGCGACTCCGCTACCCAATCCGAAGTCGAGCACGTGCCCGCCGCGAAGTCGAGTGTCGCTCGCGAAATGCAGGTGCCACCCAATCATCTCGATACCGTCGAGCGCGTCCGGGAATCCGAACCCGACCATGGTTCCCGACACATGGTCGAGACCGCTGATGCGCTGCCCGGCAAGTGCCTCGGCCAGTTTCGGGTAGGGCTGTCGCTGCTTTGCGACCGAACGCACGCGCACGCGCTCGAAGTGACCGTCGATCCGGATCGCGACCGGACTCTTCGTACCCTGCAGGCGATGTCCGACGGCCTGGCCGAGGTCGGCAAACCGCAGTGGACTGCGCAAAGCTACCGGCGGCGCCGGCGAGAACGGCACGACCACGGCGTAGGGCGTCCGCGACGAACCGGACGCGCGACTCAGCCTGCAATGACGATCCGCCCTCCACGGGTCCCCGTCGATCACGATCAGCTCACCGTCGAGCCCGTTCAGCGTCCCGAGCCCAAGGTCGCCGTGCTGGAGGATTTCCGACAGTGTCAGGTCACCATCGAAGGCGCCGCCCAGCAGAGCTTCGATCGTCGAGGTTTGAAACAACTCGTGCTGCCGGGATTCAGGTCGCAGCTCGCGGTGACGCACCATCTCCACATGCAGCGCATTGAGGAATTCGAGCTCGCTCACTAACTCTCCACGCGGATAAGACAAGCAGAGGACCGGCGTGATCCGCCGGCATTCCTTGCTGTTAGCGCAACACGGCCTGGCTCTTCTCGGGCCACTCGCGTCCGTGCGTCCAGTAGCCCTCCATCTCCTCCAGCGAACGACCCTTCGTCTCCGGCACCAGAAAGCGCACGAACACGATACCCACGGCAGCGAAAGCCGCATAGACCCAGAACACGACGTCCTTGCCGAGCGCATTGACCGCGGTCAGGAAGGTCACCGTGATCAGCAGGTTGGCAGACCAGTTGGCGACGGTGGCGGTGCTCGCGCCGGTGGCACGCAGACGGTTTGGATACAGCTCCGCGGTCATCAGCCAGAACAGCGGCGAGATGCTGAGCGAGTAGCAGCCGATATAGACGAGCAGGATGACAAGAACAGCGACCCCCCAGCTAGATGCACCGAAGTGGAAGGCCATGCCGAGGAGCACGAGCATGCTTCCCATCCCGGCCAGCCCGAAATAGAACAGCGCCTTGCGTCCGACCACGTCAACGAGGACGATCGTCGGGAGTACGAAAACGAACAGCACTACGCCGACGCAGATCTCGGCCAGCAGTCCGCCCGATCCGGCTGAGATGCCCGCGTAGCCGAAAATCGTCGGTCCATAGAACAGCACCGTGTTCGGTCCGACGAACTGCTGCAGGATGGCTAGTCCGAGCCCAGCGATGAGCGCGCCCCGGACGCCCGGCCTCAACAACTCGCGCAGCGAGCCGCGTTCGCTCTGGTCGAGTTCCTCGCGTACGCGCTGGAGCTCCTCGTCCTTGCAGGTTGGGTTGACGCGCTCCATGACCTCATCGGCCTCGTCCCAGCGGCCCTGCATCCCCAGCCAGCGGGGTGTGTGCGACATGTAGTACATCCCGACTCCAAGCGCTACGCCAGGAACTGCCGCCGCGGCGAACATCGGCCGCCAGCCCCAGCCGGCGGTGAAAGAGACGTAATCCCAGAGGTAGGAGAGGAGGATCCCCAGTGAGATGGCAAGTTGCTGGAGGATGACCAGCCCACCGCGGATCTGTCGCGGCGCGAGCTCAGCGATGTAGGTCGGGACGATCATCGACGACGCGCCCACGGCGACGCCGACGACGATGCGAAAGACGATGAACAGCGCCACGTTTGGCGCCAGCGCGGTCGCGATCGCGCCGACCGTATAGATCACCGCCATGATCATCAGCGAGTACCGCCGGCTGATCTTGTCGGCCAGCTTGCCCCCGAATATCCCGCCGATGATCGAGCCGATGAGCACGGCCGCGACCGCGAATTCCTCGACCCCTGAGCTCAGTTTCCATTGTGCGGTGATCGGCTTCTCGGCGCCGGAGATGACGCCGATGTCGTAGCCGAAGAGCATGCCGCCGAGCGCTGCTACGGCGGCGACCAAGTAGGCGTACCGGGGAGTCGAACGGATGACGTCCCAACGGAACGAGTCTCGGAAGCCACCTTCTGACCCTCGACTCGTCTCCTCTGTCTGCGTATCGCTCATCCTGCTGCTCCTCCGAATAGCTGGATAGAGTCACGGCCAGCCCCGGTTACTGTCCGTAGACGTTCTGCTGGCGGTGCTTCCGTCCGATCCCGAACCCGGAGCGCGTCGATGTGGTGCTGCCCTGCGGCACGCGGTCGCAGCGTGTACGACGTGAACGCGCAGCGCTCTGACGTCGGTGCCGATCAGGTGTTGATCGTCGGCCATCCGGACACGCGCGACGTGAGCGCTAACACGGCGGCTCCGGATTACCCGCGTGTCGTGACGACGAAACGAGCGGCAGCGGCAATCGCTCACTGACTCGGCGTCAGCGGTAGCGGAGACGCTGGCTTGAGCTCCTCCAGCCGCAGCAGCGTGATCATCCGTTGCGCGCCGCCGCGCGTGGCGAGGACGGAAAGCACGCGCTGGAGCTGCTCGACGTCACGGGCGACGACCGTCAGCAGCGCGTCTGTCTCGCCGGTCACCCAGTCGGCGGAGATGATTTCCGGCAGCTCCCGTACCGCCTTCTCGAAGCGCCGGTGGCTGGCCTCGTGGCGTTCGACCGTGATCATGACATAAACCTGCAGGGGGAATCCGGCCGTCGTCGAGTCGAGACGCGCCGTGATCCGCCGTACAACTCCCGAGTCCTTCAGGCGCCGGACGCGGTTGAGCGTGGCAGCGGGCGAGAGGCCGACGAGCCGCGCCAGCTCGACGTTCGGCCTGTCCGCGTCGCTCTGCAGCTCCGTGAGGAGTCGTATATCAATTTCGTCAAGCCTTACCGCCATTTCGCAGATAATAATTTCGTCTTTGACGGCGAATATCAAATCCATCTTGACGATATGCGGGCGTGACACACAATCGTCTCGTGAGCTTCCTCCATCACATCACGCCTCGGAGTGGGTCGCGCGGCACGGCAATCGCCGCGTTGACCGCGGCTGGGATCCTGTGGGGCCTGACGGTTCCGCTCTCCAAGCTGGCGCTGGACTGGCTCGGTCCGGCGTGGCTGACCGTGGGCCGCTTCGCCGTAGCGGCGCCGCTCCTCGCAATCGTCGCGCGCCGGCGGCTGCGCAGCGCCATCACGCCCACGGTCGGAGCCTGGGGGGCACTCGGGTGCGGAGCGGTCGTCCTCGTCCAGAACGCCGGGATCGAGCGTACGAGCGTCAGCCACGCGGCTCTCATCGTCGGCGTCGCGCCAGTTCTCGTTGCCGGGATCACTGCCGCGGCGGGCCGTGGCGCGAGCGGACCGGTTGCCTGGCTGGGCTTCGCGCTCGCGCTGTCCGGCGTTGGCCTCGTGGCCAAGGGCGGAGGAGGAAGCGCGGCCGCAGGCGGCGACGCGCTCGTCCTGCTGTCGGTCACGCTCTCGGCCGTCGCGATCTCCGTCCAGCCGCGACTCCTCGCCGGCCGCGACCCGATTGCGGTGACTGCCGTCCAGCTCGGCGCTGGCGCGCTGCTCGCGCTGCCCGCTGCGCTGGCGCGCGAGGGGCTGCCTCCCGCGCCGCCCGCCAGTGGTTGGGCGCTGCCCGCGGCTCTACTCGTCTCCTCCGCGGGGACACTGCTGCCGTTCGCGCTCTTTGCCTACGGGCAGGCGCGGGTCTCGCCGGAGCTCGCGGGAGCGTTCATGAACCTCGAGCCGCTGGTCGGCGCGATGGCTGGCGCCGCGGCGTTCGGCGACAAGTTCGGGCCGGCCCAACTCGCCGGCGGTCTTGTACTCGTGGCCGGCATCACGCTCAGCGCGCTCCCGCGACGCGAGGGCGAACGAGCTGCCGAGCCACGGGCGGGCGGGCCCGCATGCGCACGCCGCCCGACCACTCCAAACCTCGATCGCGGGGACCGGCAACGCCACGACCAGCCGCGGCTCCGGGCGGGTGCCGGCCAGCCAGGGCACCGGCGCGTGCGCATCCGGCGCGAACGACCGCCCAATTCGAGGACGGCCGGTAGCGGAGCGCGCGCGGCCGGAGCTTCGGGAGTGGGTCGTGGAAGACTCGAACCTCCAACCTCGGGATTGAGAAGGACCACCGGCTGCGCATCGAGCTCTCAGATGGCCCCGAGCCGGCGACCGCACCCGGCCCCGCCACACGGTGAAGCTCCGCATGGCCGCCTAGAAGCAGGCAGGCGCAGCCGCGCGTCATCCGACAGCAGCCAAGCCCATCGGAACGCAGGCCAGCGCTTGGTCGCGGTCGCAGCCCACGAGCTCAAGCCGTGAACGATGGCTCTGGCGCCTCGCTGACGGTAACGGTCACGCGCGCGGGCCTGAACCCGGTCTTGGTGGCGCTCGGGCGGTAGGTCCCGCGGTGCAGCGTCACGCAGATCTTGGCCTTACCGGCGCCGGATGTCCTGGCCGTGCGGTAGGCCAAGCGCACGGTGGCGCCCGCCACGGGATGCCCGATTGAGGTGACGTTGAAGGCAAAGCAGGCGCGGCCGGCGCGGATGCGATGCGGGGAGACCGACAGCTTCAGCGGCCAGAGCGGGGTGCTGAACTTCTGATCGGCGCCGTAGCTCGTACCCGCCTGGTTGTGCGCGACGATCCGGAAGTGGTAGATCCTCCCCGGTAACAGGCCGGCGATCGTCGCGGACTGCGGGTGCGTCTTGGTGTCACCGCCGGCGCTGCGTGAGCTGCTCTGCTTGCCGTAAGCGCGGGAGCTACCGTACTGGAAGTAGTAGCTCGTTGCCGACCCATTCGGGTTGACCGTCCCGTGGAGGGTCGCCGAGGTGTAGGTGACCTTCGTCGCCGCGCGGGTCGCGGCAGCGGGCGCCTTTGCCGGCGGGGAAGGGTTGAAGACCGTGTAGGTGACGCTGGATCGACCCGTCAGCCCGTCGCTGCTGGTCGCCGTGACCGTGAACGTGTGCCGCCCCGGGGTGGAGGTGTCAACCGCCGTCCCGGCCGGGCGCCCGTTCTGATCCAGGCATGACTCGATCCCGGGGCCGCCGACCGCCTCGGCACAGCTGAAGCTCGAATTCACAACCTGCCCCCGGTTGTAGGTCGCATTATTCGCTGGCAGCGCGATCGACGCGGTTGGCGCAAGAATTGCCCAGGTGATCAGCACCTCCGGTGCGTCCGAGGACGACGCCGTCGCGACCGAGATACCACCGAGCGGGCCCGCGCCCGCGTAGCTCGAGCCGCCGCCGCCGCCGCCCTGAATCTGGCCTTGGCCGGCGCCCCCGCCGCCGAACCAGCCGCCGCCACCGCCACCGCCACCGCCGGAGCCGTCGCCGCCCCCGATCGCGCTGCCGTTCGCGCCGCCGCTGCAGCCGACGCCGGCACCATCGGTCCCATCAGCAGGGCCGATCCCGCCCGGAGCACCGACGCCGTTGTTGCTGCAATTGGCGTTACCCGCGCCAGTCACCAGGACGTCTCCTGCGCTCCCCCCGTTCGCGCCAGCGGGCGCCCCCGCGCCGCCGCCGCCACCGGCCACCAGCAGCCGGCCGTCCGTCGCAGGGTTGCCGGTCAGCTGCGCACTCGCACGCGGCGTCCTCAGCAAGGCCGACGAGCCACCACCCCCGCCGCTACACGCGTTACCCGCGCCGCCGTCGAATAAGCCCCCGACCAGCGGCGGCCCGCTGCAATTACCGCCCGGAAACGGCGGCCCGGCCTGCCCGACATCCACCCACAGCAGCGAGCCCGGCGTGACAGGCAACCTGGTGTTGACCACCTTCGCGCCCAAGCCGCCGGCCGCGGCCCCGAACGGGGTGCTGGTAGCCCCTCCGGGCGCGCCGAATGCGCTCACGCTGAGAGTGCTAACGCCGGTCGGGACCGCGAACGTGTCCTCCGTGCCCTGACTCGTGTAAGTGCACGTCGCGGTCGTGCCCGATCGCGAAAACTGGCCGTTAGCGCCGCACGACGATGCCGCCAGCGCTCCGGGCGCGCCACCGACCGCGGCGGCGGCGAGCGCCGCGAGCGCGACGAGCACCGCCCTGGCGCCTAGCGACCGCCGACGCCGTAGCCGGCCATCGTCCTGCCTGCCACTGCGCCCGCGAAACGGCTTCATCGCTTCCCCTCGAGTTACGCCGACATCCCCCGCTCGAAAACAACTACTACCAGAGCACGGCGAGCGCTGCAATACAGCCGCCGAGCGCATTCGCAGCCCGCCCTGCCCGCTTTACGCGCCTTTCCGAGTGGGTCGTGGAGGACTCGAACCTCCAACCTTTGGATTACGAGTCGCTCATTTGCAGGGCATTTACGAAAGGTACTGGGTGCCGAGTGCAGTTAGGCGAGGTTGGAGCGGGTAAGAATTGCCCAGAGTTCGGGACATGTTTCGGGACACGGCTTGATCCGGCCTTTGGCGGGACGGCGGATTGTCGAAGGCCGCCGCTGCTCAGGATCGGAAGACGCCGGCAACCTCGGCATAGCAGGCCCGCGGGCCGATCCCGCCAGACGGCCGCACGGTCGCTGACACTGCGATGCGCGAGTTTGGCGATGGAGGTGCAGCGGCGACGCATGGGTCACATCCGCTCTCACCTCCGCACAGGTTCGCGAGCGCGATGCCGTGGCTGGTTGTGTCCGTAAGCAGACGCTCACGCAGGTACGCTGGTTCGCGTGATGGCCTGGGCGCCCGTCCACTACGTCCACAACGGCGACGTTTCGATCGCCTACACGGTCGTGGGAGACGGTTCGGTGGACGTGCTGTTCATAGGCGGTTTCGTGAGCCATCTGGAGATCGGCTTCGATTTGCCGCTAGCGCAGGGGTTTTGGGAGCGGATGGGATCGTTCGCGCGCGTGATTGCGTTCGACAAGCGGGGGATGGGGCTCTCCGACCGCGACGCGGGCGCGTATACGCTTGAGAACATCGTCGATGACGCGCTCGCGGTGCTCAACGCGTGCGGCGTCGAGCGGGTTGTGGTGTTCGGGGTGTCGGAGGGTGGGGCGGCCGCGACGATGCTGGCGGCGACCCATCCGGAGTGCGTGAGCGCGATGGTGCAGTACGGCACCTATGCGCGCATGTCGCGCGCTCCTGACTACGCGGAGGGTATTCCGGTCGAGGTCACGCGCCGGTTCTGGGGGCGGATGATCGAGCACTGGGGCGAGCCGGTCAGCATTGATGACTGGGCACCGAGCTCGGCGCGCGATCCCGAGGTCCGCGAATGGTGGGCGCGGATGCTGCGGTCCGGAGCGAGTCCGGGGGCGATGCGGACGATCGGTCTGATGTATGAAGAGCTCGACGTGCGGCCGTTGTTGTCGGCGGTGAGCGCGCCGACGCTGGTGCTCTACCGCGCCGGCGATGCGCTCGTGCCGCCGGCGCTCTCTCGCGCGGTCGCTCGAGGGATTCCGGGCGCGCGCGAGGTCGAGCTTGCGGGGGTCGATCATCTATGGGTTGCGGGGGATCAGGATGCGATGCTCGGTGCGATCGAGGAGTTCGTCACCGGCCGGCCGGCCGCTGCGGTCAGCGACCGGGTGCTCGCGACCGTGTTGTTCAATGACATCGTCCGATCGACGGATCGCGCGGCCGAGGTCGGGGACCGGCGGTGGCGCGAGCTGCTCGGCCAGTATCGGCGGGTCACCGAGCGAGAGCTGGTGCGGTTCCGCGGCCGGCTTGTGAAGTGGACTGGCGACGGCGTGCTTGCGACCTTCGACGGCCCGGCTCGCGCGGTGCGGTGTGCGCTGGCGATCCGTGCCGGCGCGAGTACCCTCGGGCTCGAGGTCCGCGCCGGCGTTCATACCGGCGAGTGCGAGGTGATGGCCGATGACGTCGCCGGGATTGCTGTGCATCTCGCTGCGCGCGTGCTGGCGACGGCGCAGCCGGGGGAGGTGATCGCGTCGGGAACGGTCGTAGATCTCGTGGTCGGCTCGGGGCTTGAGTTCGAGCTTCGCGGGACGCGGGTGCTCACCGGGGTTCCGGGCGAGTGGAGGCTCTACGCGACCGCGGGCCACGCGGAGCGGTCGGCGGCCGGAGCTGCCGCCCCAGCCGCAGGCGCGAGGCCACCGGAGCCGATGGAGGATCTCAGTGCGCGGGAGCGCGAGGTGATGCGGCTCGTGGCGGAGGGGTTGAGCAACGAGGAGATCGCCGAGCGGCTGGTTCTGAGCATCCGAACCGTCGAGCGGCACCTGTCGAACGTCTACGTCAAGTTGCGCGTGTCGGGCAAAGCCGCCCGCACCGCGGCTGCGGTGCGGTTCTCCAGGGTCGGCTGAGCCGCTACGGGGCGCTGCGGCGCGGGTTCGCCGCGTCGCGTATTCGAGCGGGTACGTGCATCCCGCCACGTCGCCGATCCGGAGTTTGGGTGGTGGCCCCGATGTCGCGCAAGCGGCTCGGGAGGAGAGTTGCTCCCACACCACAACGAGCTCGGAGGTGCGACATGACTGTAGTTGCCAGCACGATTCGCAACGGCGTGGACACCGAGAAGATGTTCGCCACGCTGGATTTGATCAAGGAGCAGCCGGAGCTCGCGAAGTTCCAGTTCCGCGCGACGAACCGCTGGATCGGCGGGTCGCATAATCGCTCGACGATCAAGGATTTCTATGCCGCGGGCGGGGAGGACACGACCCGCAGTGAGGCGTTTGTGATCGACGCGGGTGAGCCGGCGATCCTGCTCGGGACCGACGCCGGCGCCAACCCGGCCGAGTACCTGCTGCACGCGCTTGCCGCCTGCCTGACGACGTCGATCGTGTACGTGGCCGCGGCGCGCAAGCTGCGGCTCAACACGGTCGAGTCGACCCTCACCGGCGATATGGACGTGCGCGGCGCGCTCGGCGTCGACGACGAGCCGCGCAACGGGTTCGAGCGGATCGGCGTGTCGTTCCGCGTGACGGGCAACGCGCCTGAGGAGAAGCTCCGCGAGGTCGTCGAGCGAGCCCAGAAGCGCTCGGCGGTCTACGACATGGTCACCAACGGCTTGCCCGTCGCCGTCGAGGTGACGACCCACTAATCCTCGCATGAGGCTCGTGGCCGGAGCGATGCTCCGGACACGGACCCTGACGGGCGGATCGGGAGATTCCGCTATGCCAATCGAACTCGCAGCCCGCACTAAAACCGGAGCGCGCCTCGTTGCAATCGCCGAGCAGCTCGCCCCGCAGCTCGCCGCCCGCGCCGCGCAGCATGACCGCGACGGCAGCTATCCGTTTGAGGCGATCGAAGCGCTCAAAACCGCCGGCTATTTTGCTGCGCCCGTCCCAGTCGAGCTCGGTGGGCTCGGCGTCAGCTCCGCGCACGACCTCGTTGTCGCGTCAAGCCGCCTGGCGCGTGGTGACGCATCGGTCGCGATCGGCGTGAACATGCACCTCGTCGCGGTGTTCAACCTGGAGCGCCGCCGCCAGGTTGCGGTCGCGGCCGGCGCAGAGCGCCGCGCCCGTGGCTTCGCCTCCTCGCTCGCGCAGATCGCTCAGGACGGCGTCGTGCTAGCAGCCGCGATAAGCGAGCGCGGCCAGGATCTCACGCGACCGGGCACGCTCGCCACCCGCACCAAGTCGGGCTGGCGGATCGACGGCAGCAAGATGTTCTGCACGATGTCCCCCGCCGCCACCGATCTGTACGTGGCCGTGATCTATGCCGACAGCGAAGGCGCGGATCGCTACGCGTACGCGATGGTGCCGACCGACGCGCCCGGCGTCGTCGTGAACAACGACTGGGACGCGCTCGGGATGCGCGCCTCCGGCAGCAACTCGATCTCGCTCGAGGGCGTGGAGCTGCCCGAGTCTGGCGTGCGCGGTGGCTTTCGCGCCGGTGACCCGGTCCCGTACATGGAGCGCAACCTAGTTGCCGGGCTGTTCCACGCGGCGGCCTCGCTCGGGATCGCCGAGTCGGCCGACGAGCTCGCCCGCCGAGGGGTTGCCGGCCGGATCAACGGCGATGCCCGGCCGCGCATGCAGGTCGCCGACAACGCGATCGACCTCGCAGCCTCGCGCGGCGTCCTGTCGCGCGCCGCGACGCTGATCGACAGACACCGCGCGGCCAACCCTGAATCAGACGGCAGCGCCGAGGAGCTCAGCGCGCTGTTCGCCGAGGCGCAGGCCGCGAAGGCGTTCGTCAACGAGGCAGCTGCGAGCGTCGTCGACCGCGCACTCGCCCTCTCAGGCGGTGCCGGCTACGTCAACAGCAGCGCCCTCGCGCGCGCGTATCGCGACGTCAAAGCCGGCTCATTCATGCACCCGCTCGGCGCCAACCGTGCCTACGACTACCTCGGACACGTCGCTCTCGGTGAACATGCGCCGCTCCACTGACATCGGATTCGCATTCCTAGCCAAACCCGCGCCCCGTCCGGACGCTCGGTCGTTCCGCGACGCGCTCGCCCGGTTCGCGACGGGCGTCGCATACGTCACCGCGGCGCCGGATGACGCACCCGCCGGTCTGGTCGTCAATTCGCTCACGTCGGTCTCGCTGACGCCGCCCCCGGTCGTGTTTGCCCGTCTCGCAGCTCGCTCACATGGTCATGCATGCGACGGGCGGGACGCTTCGGCGGGAACGTGCTGGGGCGACAGCACGAGCCGTTCGCGACTAACGCCACGCCTGCAGGCAGCGACCGATTCGCGGGCGTGAGCTAGGAGCCAGGACACTACGGCGTGCCGTTGCTCACTGACGCGCTCGCCTCCCTCCAGTGTGAGATCGTCGCCGAGTACGCCGACGGCGATGACTGGATCGTTGTGGGCCAGGTCGACGACCTGCACATCCCGCCGATCACAGCACGGCTCCTCTTATTCGCCGGCGCGTACGAGCACATGCTCCCGCGAACGCGAGGGGGCTCAGAACGGGGCGTAGCGAGCCCGGGCGTCGGTCAGCCCGGATTACGACCGAGGAGCTCAATGAGCTCGAGGACTACGCAAGACCAAGAGATGACCCGAGCTGCGGCGCTTCCGCAAGCCGACGCGAGCTCGCTGGTCGACGCCGAGGAGCTCGAGGCCAGGGTTAAGGAGATGTACGGCCAGATCGCGCGCGAGGAATAGGGCGAGCTTCACTTCGAGGTCGGGGCTCACGTCGCCGAGCAGTTGGGCTACCCGTGCGAGCTCCCCGACGCGATCCCGGACGAGGCTCTGGCCTCGTCCGCAGGGGTTGGCTACCACCTCGATCTGGCAGCGCTCGTTCCGGGCGAGGCCGTGCTCGACCTGGGCTCCGGGTCAGGAGACCGAACCCCGCGCACGCTCGATGCGGAAGACGTGCCCGGTCGGAGGACGCAGCATTCCCGCGATAAGGGCGCTTCGTACGCTCTTCCAGGGACATATTGGGGACAACCTTCAGGATTGGCACACGTCCGACCACAGAAAACCCCGCCTGAGCGGGGCCTTACGGATGGGCCGTGGAGGACTCGAACCTCCAACCTTGGGATTAAGAGTCCCCTGCTCTACCAATTGAGCTAACGGCCCTCAGGGGCGCGATGTTAGCCGGGTTGCAGGGCGCGGGCTGAGGCGTTCGGAGCAGCGCGCCGAGGCCTACTCAGCACTGCTGGGCGATGGAGGGATTGGTCTTCGCCTGCTGCAGCGTCTGGGTGAGCGTGAGGCGTGAGGCCTTGGGAGTCAAGCTGACAGCCTTGGCCGCGGCGAGGTCACCCTTGCGGGTCTGCTTGGCGGCATAGGCGGAGACGGCAAGGCATTCGAACGCCTTGGTCTCGGTCGGATTGGCGTTGGCGACGAGCTCCCAAGCCGAGGCTTGATTTGAGTAGTCGCCGAGGGCGGCGTAAGCACGAGCAGCGAGGATCGCCACGTCCGGGTCGGGTTTCTGGGTCAGGGTCAGGTACTTCTGCCACGCCTGTGTGGTCTGGCTCAGCTTGTTCTTGCCCGCCGTCGTGAAGGTGCTCGTGCTCTGATCGAAGTTGGAGCCCTGGCCGGCCGAGGTCCAACGCGCCTGCACGAGCGCGGCCCAGCCGGCGGGGTTGTTCGGGGCCGCCTTGACCTGGTTCAGCGCGGCGCGCTCGTCGCTGGAGATCACCTGCTTCTGGTTACTGGAGCCACCGCCGAAGGCGTTCAGCAGGCCGCCGCCACCCGTGCCGGTGCCGACCCCGAACAGCACGAGCCCGCCGCCCATGAGGATGGCGAGCCCGAGGTATACGGCTTGGACGGTGCGGCGACGGCCGCGGCTGCGAAGATCGAAGAGCATCCTGGCGGAGTCGGTGGGCCCTAGTGTCGCGATTCAGACGTTCGGTGGCACAAAGAGGTGCCACTGGCGGATGCCTCGCAAGGACGCAGGAGCCAGCCGGACGACTCGAGGGCGGCCCGGCCGTTGGCGAGGCAGGATGCCGAGCGGGCCGCCCTCGAGGCAGCAGCGCTGCGCGAGGCGACGAGGACGCGGCAGCCGGAAGACTCTGGGGCGGCCCGGCCATTTGCGAGGCCGGATGCCGAGCGGGCCGGCCCAGAGGCCGCCAGGGACGCCTCGACTGTCTTCGAATTTCTGAATCGGGACACTAGGTCGGATCCAGGCCGTCGCCGAAGGAGTCCTGGGGCTCGGCCGCGGCGCGGGCCGCGGCCCGGCGATCAGCGATCTTCAGCAACACGATACTGGCGAGGTACAAGAGGACGAGAGGGAGCATCTCCAGCCCAGTGGTGACTGGATCCGCCCCCGGCATCGCGGCCGCGATGACCGCAATGATGACCACAGCGTAGCGCCAGTTCCCGGTCAGGGTGCGGGCGTTGATCGTCCCCAGACGCTGCAGCGCCAGCAGGCCGAGGGGCAGCTGGAACGCGAGCCCGATCCCGAGCATGGTCAGGATCTCGAACATGTAGTAGGTCTTCGCCTGGACGAGGATGTCGAAGTTGTGGCTGTTGTAGCCCTGGAGGAAGTGCACCGCGGGCGGCAGCACGACGACGTAGGCGAATACCACTCCCGCCACGAACAAGAGCGGCGCCGCCGCCATCACGGGGATCGCCACGCGGCGCTCCTGACGGGTCAGGGCGGGGATCACGAAGGCATAGCCCTCGTAGATCAACACCGGGAGCGCGAACAGGACCGCGAAGTAGGCGGCGACGGTGAGCGTGGTGGTGAACGGCTCGCCGACGCCGATCGTGATCGGCAGGCGCTTCGCAGTCGACTGCGGCAGCGCCCCGGCGGCGTTCGCGGCGGCGCTCGCGGCGCCCGCGAACAGCGCTCGGTCGCGCGCGGACTGCGACGGCGAGAGCGACAGCTGGCGCATGTAGGACGCCAGCGAGCTCAGATCGTGGGACTCGTTGGCCGAGTCCCGGGTGAGGCCGGAGAGATGATTCGTCGTGGTGGCGGGAGTCTCCGGCAGCGCGCGGTTGAGTACCTTGAGCAGCGCGTGGTTCTGCCAAAAGCAGGCGGCGAAAGCAATCGCCAGCGCGATCACGCAGATGATCAGGCGCGAGCGAAGCTCGTCGAGATGGTCGACGATGCTCAGACGGTCGTCGTGCCCAATCGGCCGTAGGACCTTCGCCATGCCCGCGGCTGCCTCCGGGAATCTAGACGCCGCGCTCGCCCGGCTCGCGCGCGGGCCCAGCATTGGTCGGCGTCGGTTCGACCGTCACGTGCTCACCGGCGCCGGGCACGGGAGGAGCGCTCGTGCGCGCGATCTCAGGCCGGTCCTCGTCGGCCGAGTCGTCCGAGTTGCCGGTGATCGAGTCCTTGAACTCCCGCAGTCCCTGGCCGAGCTGGCGGCCCAGGCCGGGCAGCCGCTTGGGGCCGAAGATCAGCAGCACGATCACGAGAACGACGATCAGATCGGTGGTGGGATTGCGGAACATCTCGACCAGGCCTCCCGGATGGGTTGACCAAGGGTAGCGGGCCGCCAGACGGGGAGCGACAAAAAGCGCTTAAGTCTTCGCCGCGACCGACCGATAGAAGGCTTATGCACGAGGCACGAATGAACGACAACCAGGACCGTCACTCCGTCCGCAAGATCGTCCTTCCGAGCGGTCGCTCGATCGAGGTGGTTCGCTTCGAGACCGAAGAGTCGCCTCCTCGCAACCTGCACATCTGCCTCGCGTGTGATTCCGAGCTGGTTCAGCCCGTGAGCTGGCAGGAGGCTCCGGGTCAGCGGTGGGAGCTGACGCTTGAATGCCCGAACTGCGGGTGGAGCGAAGACGGGACCTACGAGCACGAGCAGGTCAACCGCCTCGAGGAGAAGCTGGACGAGGGGCTTGCCGACATGCTCGCCGATCTCCAGCGGCTGGCCGAGGCGAACATGGCCGACGAGATCGACCGCTTCGCAACGGCGCTCGAAGCTGACCTGATCCTCCCCGAGGACTTCTGAGTCCTCAGGCGTAGCGCTCGACGACGCCTTCGGCGACGAGCTCCAGGGCCGCCCGCTGCCGCAGTGGCAACGGCGGGAGCAGCGCCTTCGCGCGTTCGACGAGCGCCAACGCTCGCGCCTTGACGAGCTCGAGCGCGCCGGTGGCGGTGATCCGCTCGCAGACGGCGGCGGCGTCGGCCGGGCTCGTGATGGCGCGCAGCTCGATCGAGCGGAGCTTCGGGTCGCGCTCACGCGCGAGGATCAGCGGCAAGGTCACGGTCCCGTCTAGCAGGTCGGCACCGCGCGGCTTGCCCGTGCGCTCGGGCGGACCTGACACGTCGAGCACGTCGTCGAGGATTTGGAACGCGAGCCCGATCGCTTCGCCGAAGGCGCCGAGTGAATCCAGCTCGCGGTTGGTTTCCAGGGCGCCGAGCTCGCAGGCGGCGCGGAACAGCACCGCGGTCTTCAAACGGCAGCGCTCGAGGTAGCGCTCAACCGTTACTTCGGTTTTCCAGGCGTCTCCGCGCTGCATCAGCTCGCCGGCGGCGAGCTCCGAGGTCGCGCGGGCAAGGATCCGCACGGCTTCGAGGGACTCCGTGGCAGCCAGCTCGGCGAACGCGCGCGAGAAGAGCAGATCGCCCGTCGCGGTGGCGACCGGCCGTCCGCCGCTTGCGACCACCGTCGGTCGACCTCGACGCAACACCGCGCCATCGAGGACGTCGTCGTGGACCAGCGTCGCGGCATGGACGAGCTCGACGGCGACCGCGGCGCGCACGAGGCCCTCGCTCTCGGGTACCGGGACGCCGGCGCACAGGCAGACCAGCAGGGGCCGCAGTCGCTTGCCGCCCGCGGCGATCGTCTCGCCGGCGTGCTGGCCGAGCAGGCGGCCATGGCCGGACGCCAGCTCGGTCATCCGCTGCTCGACGCGGTCCATCACCTTGAGCGCCTCGGTGCCGCCGGCGTCGATGACCGCCTGCACCGCGTTCATCGCGCCACCTCGCCAGCGTGCAGCGCGATGATCCCGCCGCCCGTCAGGACGTAGCGAATCGACCGCAGGCCGCAGCGCGCCATGACTCCTGCCAGTTCTTCGGGTCCCGGAAATCGCCGCACCGAACTGGGAAGGTAGCTGTATGCCTGAGAATCGCCCGCGAAGCGACCCAGCGCCGGGACGACCCGGTCGAACCAGACGTGGAAGAAGCTCGACAGCGGCGGGCGGCGAGGCGTGGTTATCTCGAGCACGACGACGCGACCGCCGGGGCGCACGACGCGGGCCATCTCGCCCAGACCCCGCTCGAGATCGGAGAAGTTGCGGGCGCCGAAGCCGACCGTGGCGGCGGCGAACGAGCCGTCGGGATACCTAAGCGCCAGCGCGTTGCCGGGTTCGAAGCGGACGCTCACGTCCCAGGCGGCGCGCGCGGGCGCCTTGCTGCGCGCGATGTCGAGCATCCGCTCGGAGAAATCGGTCCCGATCACCTCGCCACCGGGCGCCACTCGTGCCGCCAGCTCGAACGCGAGGTCGCCGGTTCCGGTGGCGACGTCGAGGACCCGGTCGCCGGGAGCGACGTGCGCGAGGTCGACCGCGCGCCGGCGCCAGCGGTGGTGCAGGCCGGCCGTCATCACGGTGTTCATGCCGTCGTAGAGCCGCGCGATGCGGTCGAACATCGCCTGGACTTGGCTCTCCTCCAGCGTCCCGGGAGGCGCGGACGAGACCTGGCCCGCCACGGTGACTAGCTAGCGCAGCTCAGCGAGGAAGTTGACCAGGTTCTGGAACTTCTGCGGGCTCTGCTCGGAGAGTTGCTTGAACGACGGCATAGGCGCCGTCGGGTTGATCAGAGTCGAAGCGATCGCGCCCGGCCGCAGCTTGTCGCCGATCTTGGTCAGCGGCGGCCCGGGGCCGTTGTTGCCGTTCTCGCCGATCACGTGGCAGGCCAGGCAGCCCGACTGCCCTACGACCAGCTTGCCGGCGTTGAACGTCTGCACCTGCGAGGCGCTGAGGGTGGCGGGCGGCTTCATGTCGACGCTGTTCGGCGAACCGGCAGCCGCGCCTTCGTAGGTCAGGTAGGCGATGGCCGCAATCGTGGCGAGCCCAGCCGCGAGCGCGACCGGCCGGCGACCAATCCACCGCTCCGGGCTGCGGTCGTAGAACGGCAGTAGGAACAAGCCGATCATGCACAGGGTCGGCACGCCGATGGTGGCGAACGGCGTGAACACCGGCGGTTTGATCACGCGCAGGACCTCGAAGAGGAAGAAGAAGTACCACTCCGGCCGCGGGACGTAGGTGCTCGTGGTCGGGTCCGCCTTGGGACCGAGCTCCGCGCCGAACAGCAGCGACAAGAGGATGATCACGATCATCACGAACACGGCCATGACCGCGTCCTTGGCCACCGCGTAGGGATAGAACGGCTTGCCCTGGCTCTTCAGGACCGAATACTCGCGGAGGTAGAGCTCCTTCTCGGCCTGGTTCACGACTTGACCTCAGACCTCGGCTCGCTCGAGCTCGACCTCGGGCTCATCTTCGGCCTTGAGCCAGGGCGGAGCTGAGATGCCGAGCTTCATGATCAGGTACAGGTGGGCGCCGATCAACGCCACAATCGCACCAGGTATCAGCAGCATGTGGATCGCATAGAAGCGGGATAACGTCGTGGCGCCGAACTCGGGCCCCGCGCGGAGGAAGTCGGATAGGTAGGGGCCGATGAACGGACCCGTGCCGTTGATGTTGATGCCGACGATTGAGGCCCAGTACGCACGCTGGTCGAACGGCAGCAGGTAACCCGTGAACGACATCGCCATGGTCAGGATGAGCAGCGTCACACCGATCACCCAGGTCAGCTCGCGCGGGTACTTGTAGGCGCCGAAGAAGAACGTTCGCGCCATGTGCAGGAAGATCAGGATGACCATCACCGAGGAGCCCCACTTGTGCATGCCGCGCACGAACTGGCCGAGGAATGCCTGATCGGTGATGTAGCGGATCGACTCGTAGGCGCCGCCGCTCGCCTCCGGCCGGTAGTACATGGCCAGGAACACGCCGGTGATGGCCTGGGAGAGGAACGCGAACATCGTCGCCGACCCGAGCGTGTAGAACCAGTTGATCCCGCGCGGGACCCTGCGGAACATCATCCACCGGAGCCCGGGGGAGAGCGAGGTGCGCTCGTCGATCCAGTCGACGACCGCGATGCCGCCCTCGATCGCGGTGTCCTTCGGGGAGATCGGGCCGGTCTCCTCGCCGGGCCGCTTGGGCTTCGGCGTCAGGATCTTCGGGAGCGGCGGCGCGGGCAGGCGGGGCATCAGTGGTCCTCTAGGAAGGTACGGCTGAAGTGGGTCTCACGGTTGGTGGTCGGCAAGTTAGTTCTGGGGGCGAACCGAGGTCGAGAAGCGTTTCGGGTACAGATATTGACCGATGCCGTCGAGCGGCTCACCGGGGTCGCGTGGCGAGAAGCGCTGCAGCTCGGAGTTGACCGAGTAACGCGGGCCGATCTCGACGACGCCGTTGTTCAGGCGGGTGTAGAAGCGATCCAGCGGACGTACCGGCGGCCCTCCCGTGCGCATCCCGCGGAAGTCGTAGACGCCGCCGTGACACGGGCAGATGAAGCGCCCGGCGGCGGCGGTGTAGCGGACCGGACAGCCGAGGTGCATGCAGCGCGAGGAGAGGGCGACGAAGTGGTTGTACTGGTCCTCGGGCTCGGTGTCGATCGATGGGTTGCGCGAGCGCACGTAGGCGAGCGACTTGCCGGTCTCGCCGATTCCCGGAACCACCGTGACCACGCGGGTGACGTAGGTGTCGTTGGGGAAGTCCGAGGGGGCGCCGATCGGCTGCCACTCGAACGGGACGCGGCTGAACAGCGGCCCGATGGCAAAGCCGAGCGCCGGCAGGGCAGCGGCGGCGACGGTCGCGGCACCCGCCGCGTTGACGGTCAGGCCCATCAGCCGGCGGCGCGTGACCGTCTCGCCCTCGAACGCTCCGGGGTACTTCCTGTCCTCGGTGTACTTGGACTTTGACTCTTTGTGTCGATTGGCCACGGCGTACCTAAAGCGTTATTGAACGACTCTTTCAGGTTATCGTCAACATCGCGACGAGCGTCACGAGCGGCCGGCCCTCGCGCTCGCCTCCAGGCACTCCAGCGCCCGCGGATCCTCGCCCCGCGCGAGATCCTTCGCCTGCTCGTACTCGTCGCTCGGGCCCCACCCGATGGCGATCGCGCCGGCCTCCCAGACGGCATCGGCGAGCTCTGGGTCGGAGGCGGCGTGCGCCTGCGCGACGAGCGAGATGACATCACCGAGCTCGACCACGGCCTCGATGTCGCCGAGCCGCGCCAGTCGCTCGAGCCCGAGCGCGTAGAGCTGGTCGCCCAGCAGCAAGGCCAGATCCGGATCCTCGGGCCGGACGAGGTGCGGCTGGCCGTAGTGGAGCCGCGACCCTTCGAGGATCATCTCGAGCAAGAGCTCGTAGTCGGCCTCGCGTCCTGTCGTGCGGGGTCCGGAGGCGGCCAGCTGGGCCGGTCCGGGCTCGACCTGGGGCTCGGCGGCTTGGGCTGAGGCGGGAGCGGACGTCCGCGCCAGGTAGCCGAGCAATCCACCTCGCTCGCGCAGTGCGGCTCGTAGCGCCTCGCTCACGCGATCTCCTCGAACGCCTCGGCCGCTGCCTTGACAGTTCGCTCAACGTCGGCTTCCGAGTGCGCGAGCGACGGGAACCAGGCCTCGAACTGCGACGGCGGCGGATACACGCCGCGCTCGAGCAACGCGCGGCACCAGGCCCCATAGGCGTCGAGGTCGCTGGCCGCTGCGCCGGCGTAATCGCGCACCGGCTCGCGGCTGAAGAACGGCGTGAGCAGTCCCGGCACGCTCTGGACTTCGAGCGGGTATCCGGCGGATGCGGCGGCGTCGCGCAGTCCCGCGGCCAGGGCTGCGCTCACCCGCTCGAGCTGCTCGTAGGCGTTGGCGTCGAGCTCCGCCAGCGTGGCCAGGGCCGCCGCTACCGCCAAGGGGTTGCCCGAGAGTGTGCCCGCCTGGTAGACGTCCCCGGCCGGCGCGATCCGCTCCATCAAGCTGCGCGCACCGCCGTAGGCGGCGGCTGGGAGCCCGCCACCGATGACCTTGCCGAGGATCGAGATGTCGGGCGTCACGGCGTATCGCTCCTGGGCCCCCCCGCGGGCGACGCGGAAACCTGTGATCACCTCGTCGAACACGAGCAGCGCCCCGGTGGCGCTGGCGCGGTCGCGCAGCAGCTCGAGGAAGCCTGGCGCAGGCGGCACGACGCCCATGTTGGCGGGAACTGGCTCGGCCAGGAGCGCTGCGAACTCATGGCGGTCGGTGGCGGCGATCAGGGCTTCGGGGTCATTCCAGGGAACGATCACCGTGGCGCTCGCGGCGGCGGCGGGAACGCCCGGGCTCGCGGGAATACCTTGCGTGGCCAGTCCCGAGCCGGCCTGCGCCAGCAGCCCGTCGACGTGGCCATGGTAGGCCCCGGCGAACTTCAGCACCGGCTCGCGTCCGGTGGCGGCTCGGGCCAAGCGGATGGCGCTCATCGCCGCCTCGGTCCCGGATGACGTCATCCGCGACATCTCGACCGACGGAACGCGGGCGCTTATTTCAGCCGCCAGCTTCACCTCATTTTCTATCGGCGCCCCGAACGTGGTCCCTCGTTTCGCGGCAGTCATGATCGCTTCGACGACGGCCGGGTGTGCGTGCCCGAGGATCAGGGGACCCCACGAGCTGACCCAGTCGACGTACTCGCGGCCGTCGACGTCGGCGATCCTCGCGCCGCGGCCGGCAGCGATGAAGATCGGGTCGCGGCCGATCGAGCGCATGGCGCGGACCGGGGAATTGACCCCGCCGGGCAACACCCGGCGCGCCTCGGCGAAGAGCTCGGCGGAGCGGGTCACACGCCGGCGTGCTCGCGTTCCCAGGCCCGGAAGTCCTCGGTGAAGTAGAGCAGCCTGATCTTCTTGAACTCGGTCGAGGAGTAGAGCGTCGCGCGACCCTCGATGCCAGTCTCGGCGGCGATCGAGTCGAGGATCGCGTCGCACTCCTCCTTCGAGCGCCCATGCGCCATCGTGAAGATCGAGTAGGGCCAGTCCTGGTAGGTGGGCCGCTGGTAGCAGTGCGAGATGCCGCGGAACGCAGCCATCCGCGGCCCGAGCTCCATGATTCGTTCGTCGGGGACCTTCCACACGCCCATTCCGTTGGCGCTGAAGCCGGCGCGGCGGTGGAACAGGATCGCGGCCACGCGGCGCAGCAGCTTGCGCTCCTGCATGCCTTGCAGGTGGCCGAGGAGCTCCGGCTGGGGCATGTTCAGGTTTGTGGCCGCCGGCGCGTAGGGCTCGGGGATGATCGGCATGTCGCCCTGCAGTGCGCGGATGACGGCGATGTCACGCTCGTCGTAGGGCTGCGGCTCGGTCTCCGCCGGCTCGACGGCCTGCGCCGCCTTGGCCAGCGCCTCGGTCCCGGCCTCCATCTCGAGGTCCATCCGGATCTTGAACAGCTTCAGCGTCGGCAACTGACGAATCGATTCGGCCTGCGCGAGGCGGGCGAGGGTCTCGAGCGTGCCCTGGAGCCCGAGCGGCGAGTTCGGTTCGGTGGCGATCGTGAACCAGATGTTGAACTCGTGGTTGCGCAGGTAGTTGTGGCTGACGCCGGGGTGGGCGTTGATCACGTTGGCCGCGCGCCACGGGTTCTCGGGGTCGACCTTGGCCGCCACCAGCATCGACTGGTAGCCGAGCGCGCGAGTGTCGAAGATCGGCGTGACCTGGCGGATGATCCGCTCCTCGAGGAGTCGCTGGACTCTCTGGATGGCCTCGGCTTCGGTGATCTTCGCCTGCGCCGCGACGTGCTGGTAGGGGCGCGGCGCGATCGGGAACGAACCCTGCATCAGGTTGAGCAGGCGCTTGTCGGTTTCGTCCAGGGGAACCGCCGCGCCGTGTTTGCGGCTGCGGAGCTTGGGCCCATGCTGAGCGCCTACTGCAGCCACCCGGCGGCGTCCTTCGCGTGGTAGGTGATGATGATGTCGGCACCGGCGCGGCGGATGCCGGTGAGTGCCTCGAGCACAGCCTGGCGCTCATCGAGCAGCCCAGCCTGTGCGGCGGCCTTGATCATCACGTACTCACCGCTGACGTTGTAGGCGGCGAGCGGCATCCCGGTCTCGTCCTTGATCCGCCGGATCAGGTCGAGGTAGGGCAGCGCCGGCTTGACCATGACGATGTCGGCGCCCTCCTCGATGTCGAGTTTGGCCTCGCGCACCGCCTCGTTGCCGTTGGCGGGATCCATCTGGTAGCCGCGGCGGTCGCCGAACGCCGGCGCCGAGTCGGCGGCCTCGCGGAAAGGGCCATAGAAGGCGGAAGCGAACTTGGCCGAGTAGGCGAGAATCGGCTTGTCGGTGAAATCCTCGTCGTCGAGCGCCTGGCGGATCGCACGTACGCGCCCATCCATCATGTCGCTCGGGGCGATGATGTCGGCGCCGGCGTGGGCCTGTGAGATCGCGGTCTTGGCCAGGAGGTCGAGAGTCGCGTCGTTATCCACGCTGCCGTCCGGACGAAGCGCGCCGCAGTGACCGTGGCTCGTGTACTCGCAGAGGCAGAGATCGGTGATCACGATCAGCTCGGGGTGAGCATCCTTGATGGCTCGGGTGGCGAGCTGCACGACGCCCTCGTCGTCCCAGGCGCCCGATCCTTCCGTGTCCTTGGTCGCGGGCAGGCCGAAGAGGAGGACGGCGGGGATGTTCATGGCGGCGGCCTCGCCGGCCTCTTGAACCGCGTGGTCGATCGAGAGATGGTCGATGCCGGGCATCGCGGCGATCGGCTCGCGCCGGTCGACACCGTGGGCGACGAACAGCGGAAAAACGAAGTCAGAAGGCTTGAGGGTCGTCTCGCGGACCAGGCCGCGCAGGACACGGGTGGCGCGCAGGCGGCGCAGGCGGGTTTGGGGGAACGGCATCTCCGGTTGATGGTACCCGTGAGGTGGTGGCGGCCTCGCGTGCGTCTGTCGCCGGGAGCGACAGGCTGCGGTACGCTGCGGACGATGTCCGACATCCAGAAGCGTGGCAGTTACACGCCCCGGCGCGAGCGTGAGCGTCGGGCTTATCAGCTCGTCGTCGTCGGTGGCGTGGCTGGGGTGATCGGCCTCGTCGGGATCGTGCTGGCGGCGATCGGCGTGATCGGCGCCGATATCCCGATCATCGCGCTGATCGTGGCCGTGGTCTGCGTGGTGATGTTCCGGCGGATCGTCGGGCGCTGAGCTAGAGAACGCTCTTTGTGCCTGGTCTGCGCCAGGTGTGTGGCAGCTGTGTGGCGGATCGGGCGGTTGGTGGCGCTGGGTGCGATGGTGGCGGTCGTGCGCCACGACAAAGTCGACCAGTGCGAGCCGGAGTGGCGACTGGTCGCCAAATCTCTGATCAGAGCACCACGATTGCGACCACTCGGTGCGCGTGCTCGGAGTGCGGTCACTTGTGGTGGTCCGGGGCACGCGGGACGACCGGGTGGCGGCGGTCGCTGCCCTTCAGCGGGGGCGGATCTCGCGGCGCCAGCTTCACGCTGTCGGCGTAACCGACAACATGATCCGGACGATGTGCGCCGGCGGCCGCCTGCGCCGGCTCTATCTCGGGGTGTATGCGGTCGGCCATGACGCACCGGTCGACCTCGGGCTTGAGACGGCAGCGCTACTCGCCAGCGCCGGAGGTGCCGTGCTGAGTCACCGTTCGGCGGCTGGGCTGTGGCGGTTGATCCCGGGCGGCGCCGACGAGCCCGTCGACGTCACGACCTCTGGGTCGGGCGGCCACGCCCAACCCGGGATCCGCCTGCACCGGACGCGCCACCTGCATGACCGCGACGTCCGCATCCACCAGGGCCTGCCCGTGACTGC
>JAFAZV010000457.1 GCA_019239445.1 Solirubrobacterales bacterium | reverse complement strand
CTCGGTTGACCCATGTAGAGACCGCAGCGCCTGCGCCAGCTGCGCGGTGTCGCTGGCGATGTCGCGCTCGATCTGGCTTCGCAGCTGGTTTCCGCTGTCGTGA
Source organism: Solirubrobacterales bacterium (assembly GCA_019239445.1). Lineage (GTDB taxonomy): Bacteria > Actinomycetota > Thermoleophilia > Solirubrobacterales > Solirubrobacteraceae > Palsa-465. Next base: position 20,109 of record JAFAZV010000457.1, on the reverse strand, counting down.
TAGACGACGATGAAGATCACCGCCGCTGACGCCACCAGCACGCCCGCGACCCACGCTGTGAGCCGCCAGCGCAGGCCGGCGGGCAGCGCCGCCCTAATCGTCCGCATCGAAGCGATAGCCGACGGACCGCACGGTGACGATCGGCACCTCGCTGAGGTCGTTGGCATCACGCAGCTTCCGCCGCAGGTAGCCCACGTACACGTCGACGACGTTGGTGCCGGGATCATGGTCGTAGCCCCACACGACGCGCAGGATCTGCTCGCGAGTGACGACATGCCCGCGGTTGCGCAGTAGGTAGACCAGGAGCTCGAATTCGGTCGTCGATAGACGTACGGGAACTCCGCCGCGGCGGACTTCCCGGGTCAGGAGATCGACCTCGATCTCGCCGGTGCGCAGCCGGGTTTGCGGCGAGTGGGAGGCCGCTCGCAGCTGGGCCCGGATCCTTGCCGCCAGCTCGGCCAGCGAGAAGGGCTTGGTCAAGTAGTCGACCGCGCCGGCGTCCAGCCCGGCGATGCGGTCCTCGATCGCGCCGCGGGCCGTGAGAACGATCACCGGCAGCGCCGGCTTGGCCTCCCGGAGCGCGGCCAGCACCTCCAGCCCGCTGCGTCCCGGCAGCATCATGTCCAGCACGACCAGGTCGACGGGCTGGCTGAGCGCGAGCTCGGCGCCCGCAGTGCCGTCATTGGCGCCTTTCACGTCGAACCCGTGGGCGCTCAGCCCGCGCTCCAGGAAATCGACGATGCCGGGCTCGTCCTCGATGACCAAAATCAAGTCGCGCATCTGAGCCCGGAGCGATGATAAAGACGCCTGTGACGCCGGATCGCGATACCCGCGCGCGGCGCGCCTGATTTCCAGAGCGAGAATCGCGCGACTGAAAGCTTTCTCATGCGCCGCTGAAGGCAGGCTGAAGCATTCATTCCCACAATGCAGCCATGCCCGCAGCGGAGCAGGCGCGCTCAAAGGATGCTGGAGTTCCGAAGCCGGCGACGACGTCGTGGGCCAGACGCACCCTGACTGGCGGAGGGACGAGCGGCAACGAGCGCCAAACTTCGATGGTCGGCGCGGTTCTTCTCGTGCTCCTAGCCGTGCTCGGAGTAACCATCCTCCGCATCGGTCAGCTCCTGTGGCTGCACCTGTTCCTGGGCCTCGTGTTGCTGGGGCCGCTGGCACTGAAGATGGCGAGTGTGGGTTACCGCTTTGTCCGCTACTACGCTCGCGTTCCGGCGTACCGCGAGAAGGGTCCGCCGAAGACGGTCATGCGGCTTATCGCGCCGTTGGTCCTCGCCACGACGCTCACGGTCTTCGTCAGCGGCATCGTGCTCTTGATCCACGGTCCGCGCGGGCGCGGTGACCTCGTGCTGGTACACAAGGCGAGCTTTGTCATCTGGCTCGGTGTGATCGCATTGCACGTGCTCGGCCATCTGCCGATCATGGTCCGCGTGCTCCGCCCCGGGTCGTCGCGATCGCTCTCCGGCGTGGCGGGACGCCGGATCGCGCTCGTGGGCGCCATCGCGGGAGGTTTGGTGACTGCCATCGCGTTGATCCCGGACTTCGCCGCATGGACCGCCCACGCGGCGCTCCATCACCATCGGTGAAGGTCGCTGCAGGCTTACTAACAACCGTTAGCGATAACGGCACGCACGCCGACCTGCGAGTGCGCTGAGGGAGGACCGTGCAATGCTTCCTGGATGGCGACCGACACCAGCCGCCTCCCCGTCGCCTCCGGTCGCGTCGCTGAGATCCGCGAGGTCGCGCTCTCGTTGTTCGCCCGGCGCGGGTACCACGCCACGAGCATGAAGGACATCGGCGACGCGCTGGGGATCCGCGCCCCGAGTCTTTACAACCACTTCGAGTCGAAGCAGCAGATCCTCGTAGAGGTGATGCGCGGGACCATGGAGCAGCTGCTGCGTGACCACATCGACGCCCTCGCGAGCACGGACGACGTCGTCGAGCAGCTCCGCCGGGCAACGGAGGCACATGTGCGCTATCACGCCCGTTTCCGCGATGAGATTCAAGTCGGCAACATCGAGATCCGAGCGTTGGAGGAGCCTGAGCGCAGCCGCATCGTGTTGCTGCGGCGCGAGTACTCCGACTCCTGGGAAGCCCTCATCTTGCGCGGCGTTGGGCGTAGCGTGTTTCGCGTCTCCTCGCCTCGGCTGACCGCGTGGGCCATCTTGGAGATGGGGATCGGGGTGGCGCGATGGTTCGATCCGGCGGGGGAGATGTCCGAGACGCTGCTCGCCTATCACTACGGCGACATGGCGCTCCGCCTGGTCGGGATCGCTCATGCGCCTGCAGCTTCGGTGTCCGCCGTGGAGTGAGCATGTGCGGGCGCGTCTTGATCGCTGAGCCGACATGACCTACACTAACGTGCGTTAGCCCCAGCGAGCCTTCGATGTCGCAGATGGAGCCGACACTTCAATCCGCCTCGAGACCTTTATCGGGCCGCGTTGCGCTGGTGACGGGCTCTTCGAGCGGGATCGGCCAGGCTGTTGCACATGAGCTGGCTCGACGCGGTGCGCGGGTGGCGATCACTTCTCGCACGCTCGAGAGAGCTCAGCCGGTGGCCGATGAGATCGCCTCGACCGGTGGCGCTGCCAGTGCCTACGCCGCCGATTTGGCCCAGCCGGCCGAGGCCGAGCGCCTCGTGCGCGCCGTCGCCGACGAGGAGGGCCGGATCGACATCCTTGTCAACAACGCCGGCGTTGGGATGGTGCGCCCGTCAACCGAGCTCTCGCTCGAAGACTGGAACCTCGCCATCGCGCTCGATCTGACGGCACCGTTCCTGTGCGCCCAGGCCGCGGCACGGCGGATGATCGGGGGCAGCGGCGGCGTCATCGTGAACATCGGCTCGGTGTTCGCCCGGGTCGGTATGCCGCAGCGCGCTGCCTATTGCGCTGCCAAGCACGGGCTGTTCGGCCTGACAAAGGCGCTCGCGGCGGAATGGGCCAGGGATGGGGTTCGCGTCGTCCAGGTCGACCCCGGCTTCGTGCGCACGGATCTCGTGCAGGAGAGCATGCGTCGCGGCGGCTTCGATATCGCGCAGGTGGAGGACCGAACCCCGCTCGGGCGCATGGCCGATCCGGAAGAGGTGGCGGGAGTGGTGGCGTTCCTGGCCGGCGACGAGGCCGGTTACCTGACCGGCGCCTCGGTTCTCGCCGACGGCGGCTGGGTGGCCCACGGTGGCTGGTGAGCGCAGGTGGCCCACTAGCATCACGACGAGGCGAGGGAATGGCAACGTGAGCGCAACCGAGGAGCGAACGGACGGACCGGTGCCGGACAGCGTGCTCGCCCCCGACGGCACGCTGCGCGAGGGACGCGAACCGGCGATGGCGAGCGAGGACGTGCTGGCCGCATTTCGCCTCATGCTGCTCACGCGCGTATTCGACGAGCGGGCGTTCAGCCTTCAGCGCCAGGGACGACTCGGCACGTTTTCGACCGTCACCGGACAGGAGGCGTCTGTGGTGGGCTCGGCGTTCGCGCTGGACCCGGCGCGGGACTGGGTCGTGCCGCAGTACCGGGAACTGCCGGCAATGCTCCGCCAGGGCTTCACGCTCGAGCGCTTCCTCCTCTACTACGTCGGCAACCCGGTCGGCAACCTGATGGAGGAGGGCGTCAACCTCCTCCCGTTCCAGATCTCACTCGCGACGCAGGTGCCGCACGCAGTGGGACTCGGGTGGGGTCTGCGGCATCGCGGCAGCGATGGCTGCGTGATCACCTACTTCGGCGATGGCGCATCCTCCGAAGGCGATGTGCACGAGGCGATGAACCTCGCCGGCCTTCGCCGCGCGCCGGTGATCTTCTTCCTGCAGAACAACGGGTATGCCATCTCAACGCCGGTGGCTAAGCAGACCGCGGCCCAGTCGTTCGCTCTGCGCGCCGCCGGCTACGGCTTTCCAGGCGAGCTCGTGGACGGAAATGACCTGCTGGCGGTCTACGAGGTGACGGCGGGCGCGGTCGCACGAGCTCGGGCCGGGGACGGTCCGACGCTGATCGAGTCGCGTACCTACCGCCTCGGTCCTCACAACACCGCTGACGACCCGACACGCTACGTCGATCCGGAAGAGCTCGAGGCGCGCCGCGCCCTCGATCCGCTGAATCGGGTGCGCGCCTACCTGCACGCGAAGGATCTGCTCGACGATGAGCGCGAGGCAGCGCTTCGCGACGAGCTGGCTGAGGAGGTCGCGGCGGCGGTCAACGCGGCCGAGTCCTACGCTGCCGCGCACCCACGCCAGATCTTCGAGCATGTCTACGCTCGGCCGCCTGATCGCGTGACGCGCCAGCAGCGGGAGGCGACGGCGGACAGAGGCAGCGGCCCATGACCGTGATGAACATGGTCGAGGCGATCCGCGGTGCACTCGAGCACGAGCTCGAGCGCGATGAGCGCGTCATCCTGCTTGGTCAGGACATCGGTCGCAACGGCGGTGTGTTCCGCGCTACCGAAGGCCTGCAAGAGCGCTTTGGCGAGGACCGTGTGGTCGACATGCCACTCGCCGAAGGGGTAATCGTCGGTTCGGCGGTGGGGCTCGCGGCGGCTGGGCTCGTGCCCGTGCCCGAGCTTCAGTTTCTCGGCTTCGGCAGCCAGGCGTTTCACCAGATCGAGGGGCAGGTGGCGCGCATGCGCTTTCGCTCTCAGGGCCGTTACGGCATGCCGATGGTGATCCGCGCGCCGTTCGGCGGCAACGTCCGCACGCCCGAGATGCACTCGGACGCGCACGAGGCGAAGTACGCGAACTCGCCTGGACTCAAGGTCGTGATGCCGGCCAGCGCCTACGACGCGCGCGGGCTGCTGACCGAAGCGATCCGGGATCCGGATCCGGTCCTGTTCTGCGAGCCGCTCCGCGGCTACCGGCTGATCAAGGATGAGGTGCCCGAGGAGGACTACACCGTCCCCTTCGGTCAGGCCCGGCTCGCGCGCGACGGTAGCGACGTCGCGCTGATCGCGTGGTCGGCCGCGGTCGCCGTCGCCACGAAGGCCGCCGAGCTCGCCGCCGCGGAAGGAATCTCGTGCGCGGTGCTCGATCTCCGCACGCTCGTGCCTTGCGACACGGACAGGGTGGCAGAGCTGGTGGCGCGCACCGGACGGGCGGTGGTCGTCCACGAGGCGCCGCTGACAGCGGGCTTCGGCGCCGAGGTGGTGGCGACCATTCAGGAGGAGGCGTTCTGGTCGCTCGAGGCTCCGATCCGTCGCGTTACGGCGTACGACACGCCGTATCCGATCGCCTCGATCGAGGAGTACTACATCCCGAGCGCGGAGCGGATCCTGCGGTCGATCAGGCAGGTCGCCGGCGAGGGTTGATGGCGCTCGAGTTCGTGCTCCCGGACGTGGGCGAGGGAATCGACGCGGCCGAGATTGTCGAATGGCACGTGGCTGCCGGCGACCGCGTCAACGAGGACCAGCCGCTGGTTGACATCCAGACCGACAAGGCCGTCGTGGCGATCCCATGCCCGACGACGGGCGAGGTACTCGAGCTCCGGGCCCAGGTGGGCGAGACGATCGAGGTGGGACAGGTGCTGGCCGTGTTCGAGCCCGCGGCGGGAGATGCGGCGCCGACGGTGAAGGCGGCGGGCGACGAGGCGCCGGCGATCAAGCCCGGGGCCGATTCGGTACCGGCAGTGAGCTCAGGGGGCGATGCCGCCCCAGCCCAGCCGATCCAACCGCGCCGGCCGCTCGCGTCGCCGGCGGTGCGCAAGCTGGCCCGCACGTCCGGGATCGAGCTGAGCTCGCTCAGCGGCAGCGGCGAGGGAGGACGGATCACGCGCGACGACGTCGAGGCGGCGCTGGCAGGACGCTCCGGCTCCGCGGAGCGCTCCGCCAGCGAGGTGAACGGCGGCGGCACAGCCCCGCCAAGCTTCGCCACGCCGGGCGAGTCGGCACACGATGAGATCGTCCCGCTGCGGGGAACGCGGCGCGCAATCGCGCGCGCTCTGACGCAGTCGTGGCAGACGATCCCGCACGTGATCGACTACCGAGAGGTAGACGCCGGCGAGCTCGTCGAGACGCGGTTGGCGCTGCGCGCTCGTGCCGTCCGGCGCGGAGATGCGCGCGTCGCCGAGGCCCTCACATTGACCCCGCTGATCATCAAGATGGTCGCCGCAACTCTGCCGCTACACCCGTATGCCAACGCCTCCGTGGACCTCGAGCGCGAGGAGATCACGCTGCGCGCCGAATGCAACATCGCAGTCGCGGTCGCAGCCGAGCAGGGCTTGATCACGCCGGTCGTCCATCGGGCCCAGCGCAAGTCGATTGGGGAGATCGGGCTCGAGGTCGGCGAACTGGCCCAGGCTGCGCGCGAGAACCGGCTCCGCCCCGAGCAGCTTCGCGGCGGCACGTTCACCGTCAACAACTACGGGTCGCTGGGCATTTGGCTCGGCACACCGATCATCCCGCCGGGTCAGGTGGTCAACTTCGGCCTCGGCAAGCTCGAGGAGCGGGCGGTGGTCCGAGCGGGCGAGATCGTCATCCGGCCGATCATCCCCATTGCGGTGTCGGGCGATCACCGCATCCTCGATGGCCACACGTTGGCCGCTTTCGTGAGCGACGTCGTCGAGCTGATCGAGAGGCCGTCGCTGCTCGCGGGGGAGCTTCGCTGATGGTCGTGGGCGAGATCGCCGAGTCGATCGACCTGCTCGTCGTCGGCGCCGGCCCCGGCGGCTACGTCGCCGCGCTGCGGGCGGCGGAGCTCGGGCGCCAGGTAGTAGTCGTCGACCGCGGCGGTCCGGAGGGTGGCCTCGGTGGAGCGTGTCTGCACGTGGGCTGCATCCCGTCGAAGGCGCTGATCGAGCTCGCCCACACGCGCGCGCAGGTCGAGCGGCTGGGTGCAGCTGGACTCGAGGTCGAGTCGGTGGCCATCGACATGCGGCGCTTTCAAATCTGGAAGCAGGAGATCGTGGATCGTCTCGCCGCGGGAATCGGGACGCTGTTCAAGCATGCATCGATCCGGCACATCGTCGGCGAGCTGCGCTTCAACCGCCCTGATCGCGCCGCCGTCCTGCTGCCGGACGGCAACGTGATGTTCCTCGAATTCGAGCAGGCGATCATCGCGACGGGGTCTCGGTCGGTCGAGCTGGCCGAGCTCCCGTTCGACGGCGACCGCGTGCTCAGTTCCACCGGTGCGCTCGCGCTGGCTGAGCTCCCGCGGAGCGTAGCCGTCGTGGGCGCCGGCTACATCGGGCTCGAGCTCGGGATGGCGCTCGCGCAGCTCGGCGTTCAGGTCTCCGTCATCGAGGCGCTCGATCGCGTTCTGCCGAGCTTCGAGGCGGCGCTGACGCGGCCGGTGCTGCGGAACTTGAAGCGGCTCGGCGTCGAGCTTCATCTGAGCTCGCTGGCACGCGGCCTGCAGGACGGCGGCCTGCTCGTCGAGCAACGCGGCGCGACGCGTCTCGTACCAGCCGAGAAGGTGATCGTCGCTGTCGGGCGGATTCCCAACACCGACGATCTGGGGCTTGGACCCGCGGCCGTGCCCGTCGGCGAGGACGGCCGCGTGCAGGTCGACGAGCGGCGGCTGGCCACGCCGCGCGTGGCGGCGATTGGCGACGTCACCGCCGGACCGGCGCTCGCGCACAAAGCCAGCGCGGAGGCCGCGGTCGCGGCCGAGGCCCTGTGCGGCCTGCCGGTCGCATTTGAGGTCAGCGCGATCCCGGCAGTCGCATTCACCGATCCCGAGATCGCGACGGCAGGTCTGACCGAGACACAGGCGCGCGAGGCCGGCTTCGATGTCGCCGTGGCCCGCTCCTCGCTGGGCGCTTCCGGACGAGCGGCGACGCTGGGCGCCCGCGAAGGCTTCACCTCGGTGGTGAGCGATCGCGAGACCGACCGGGTGCTCGGAGTTCACATCGTCGGGCCGCACGCTTCTGAGCTGATCGCCGAGGGCACGCTGGCGGTGGAGATGGTGGCCAGTCCGGTCGACCTGCTCGGCACGATCCACCCTCACCCGTCGCTCAGTGAGAGCCTGCACGACGCGGCGGCGGGGCTGCTGGCACGGCCACCAGTGGCGGTGGGCTGAACGACGACTACTTGGGGCGCGGGCGCCGGTCTCGCGCTCTCGGCGCGGTCAGCGCACCGAAAGGCGTTGGTGGACGAGGCGGACGGACATCGACCCTTCTCCCACCCCGGACGCAACTCGCTTGACCGAGCCCGCGCGGACGTCGCCCACGGCGAAGATGCCGGGCAGGCTGGTCTCGAGGAAGAACGGCGCCTCGCCGTCATAGCCGGACAGCTCGTCCGTGTCCACGTCGCGACCCGTGAGCAGGAACCCATGCTCGTCCATCGCCACGTGACTGCGCAACCAGTCGGTGTGCGGCGAAGCTCCGATGAACACGAACAGCGCCTTGGCCGGCAGCGTTTGCCGCTCGCCCGCGCGCCCGTCCTCGACCACGACTTCCTCGAGCCCATCTTCGCCGCGGAGCTCGACCACGCTCGTGTGGGTCAGCACTTCGACCTTGCCGCGTCGCTCGATCTCGTCGATCAGGTAGCGCGACATCGAGCGCTCGAGGCTCGGCCCGCGGATCAGCAGCTTGCAGTTGGCTGCCTGCTCGCCCAGAAACATCGCCGCTTGCCCGGCTGAGTTTCCGCCGCCGACGATCACCACAGGATCGCCGAAGCACAGCTGCGCCTCGGCCTGCGTAGCCGCGTAGAGGACCCCGAGGCCCTCGTAGCGCTCGAGATTCGGAACGTCGAGCTTGCGGTAGCGGGCGCCGGTGGCGACGATGATCGTCCGGCCGCGAATGGTTTGGCCGTTCGAGAGCTCGATCGCGTAATGCCCGTCTTCGCGCCGGAGCGCGGTCGCCTCCGCCGGTACGACGAGCCGAGCCCCGAACTTCGCCGCTTGAATCTGAGCCCGATCCGCGAGCTCAGATCCCGAGATCCCGGCCGGAAACCCGAGGTAGTTCTCGATGCGCGACGACGTACCGGCCTGGCCCCCAAAGGCGACCGCCTCGACCGCCTGAGTGTCGAGTCCTTCCGAGGCCCCGTACAACGCGGCGGCGAGCCCCGCCGGGCCGCCGCCCACGATCACCAGGTCGCACATCGCCGGCGGTGAGCCTCGCGCGCCTAAGCCGATGCTCACCGACAGCTCGCTGTTGCTCGGGTTGCGCAGTACCCCGCCGCCGCTCAGCAGCACCACGGGCGTCTCGGCCGGCGCTACTCCGAGGGCACGCAGCACCTGCTCTGCCTCCTCGTCCTCCTCCAGATCGACCCAGCTGTGGGGGACGCGGTTGCGGGCGAGAAACTCGCGCAGGCGGCGGCTGTCCTGCGAGAAGCGCGAACCCACGACACGATGGCCGGTGCCGAGGTCGATCAGGATCGAGCGGCGCTCGAGGAAGGCCCGCAGGATCACGTTGCTGAGCTCCTGGTCCTCAGCGACCACCTCGCGGACGCGTCCGGCCGGCACCTGGATGACCTCACCCCGATCGCGCACTACCGCGGTCAAGTACACGGTGCCGCCAGTCAGTAGGTTCAGCTCGCCGAGGAACCGGTGCTGGCCGTGGACCGCGATCACTCGGTTCTCCTCGCCGTACCCCTGGACTATCGTCACGGCGCCGGACTCGACGACGAAGAAGTCGTAGCTTTGCTCGCCCTCGCGGAACAGCACCTCCCCCGGCTCGACGTTGCGAACGGTGCCGAGCGCTCGCAGGCGTGCGCGTTGCTCGTCACCCAGGCGGGGGAACGCGCCGTGGCGGTTGACCGGCTCCTCTACGCCGAGGCCGAGTACGTCAGCCACGGCCGATGTTCGTGCGCGGTGTCGCGGGCATGCAGTCGAGTGTGACAGCCGCTCGTCCTGATCTTCGTGGGCGCAAACGCGGGAGCGTGCAGCCCCGCCGATCGTCAGCGGTTGCGCGCCGCGATCGTCCAGGTCAACGCGGTGGCGAACGCCACTCACAGCGCGTAAGGGACCAGGCACAGGCTGGCCAGCCGTGACACGGAAGCGCTGCCGACGATCAGGGCGATCGTCGTGCTTTCGAGCGCCACGATCTCCACGCCGGCGGCAAGCGGACTGCGCCCGCGGAAGAAGATCAGCGTCCAGGCCAGGTTGAGCGCCAGGTTCGACCCGTAGAGGACGAACAGTGGCCGGCGCCAGCCGGCGCGGCGGCGGACGATCAACATCGAGGTCGCGATCAGCGCGTAGAGCACGCTCCATACCGGTCCGAACACGGCATTAGGCGGCTGCCAGGGCGGCTTGTCGAGCTCATCCCACCACCGGCTCTCGACGACCGGCCGCGTGGCCCACGCGCCGACGCCGGCCACGCCGCCGACGGCAAGGACAACGGCCGCCACGTCGGCTACCACAAGAGGACGCGATGACGGACGCTCAGCCAGCGCGGCAGCCAAGATGTGAGCCGGCGGTCAGTGGCACCATCGCTTGTCACCCAGGTCTATCAGGCGGGCGCTCCCCCGTGCTTGCGGGAAATCGCGCGAGCCGGCCTATCCTTCCCGCCATGTCCTCCGGCACCGGCAGCGAGGCACGAGGCGAGCTGCTGGACCTTTCTCGGGAGGAGTGCCTGCGGCTGCTCGCGGAGCACAGCTTCGGGCGGCTCGCCGTCAGCATGCACGAGGGCGCACCAGTGATCCGGCCCGTCAACTACGCCTTCGACGTGCCCACTCAGTCGGTCGTGTTCCGCACCGGACGGGGCTCGAAGTTTCACGCCCTGGTCCAAGCGGCGGACGCTGCGTTCGAGATCGATGGCGTGGATGAGGACGCGCGCACCGGCTGGAGCGTGATCATCCGCGGGGTCACCGCCGAGGTGACAAAAGCGAGCGAGATCCGGCGTCTCGACGCGCTCGGACTGCAGACCTGGACGCCGGGCTCGAGCGGGCACTGGATGCACATTCGCGCGCGCACGGTCTCCGGTCGGCGGATCGTCCGTCGTGCCGCGCCGCGTCAGTAGTTTTCCGCAGAATCAAATCGGCCGGGTCCCGCTGGCATGAGGGACAGAACACCATAGGCTGCCCGGCAGTGTCCTCCGAACGCGAGCAGCCCCTGAGAGTCCTGATCGCCGGTGGCGGGGTAGCCGGCCTCGAGGCCGCCCTCGCGCTCCGCGACCTGGCTGGAGAGCGGGTGGCGATGATGATGCTGGCGCCCGGCTCCGACTTCGTCTACCGCCCCATGCGCGTGCGTGAACCGTTCGCCTACAGCGTCGCGCAGCGATATCCGCTCGAGGACATGGCGCGGGAGATCGGCGCCGAGCTCCGGCGTGACAAGTTCAAATGGCTCGATTCGGCGGCGCGCGTCGTGCACACCGAGGAGGGCGTCGAGCTCTCCTACGACGCACTGATATTGGCCCTCGGTGCGAGCCTGCGACCGCGCTTCAAGCATGCCGTGACGTTGGACGACCGCCGGCTGGATGAGCAGCTGCACGGGCTGGTGCAGGACGTCGAGGGAGGCTACGTCCGCCGGCTGGTGTTCCTCATCCCGCAGCCGACGCCGTGGCCACTTCCAGCTTACGAACTCGCGTTGATGACCGCGCGGCGGGCGTTCGACATGAGCGCCGATGTATCGATCTCGGTAGTGACTCCGGAGGACGCGCCGCTGGCGATCTTCGGCTCCGCCGCGAGCGACGCTGTGCAGCGCCTGCTGGCCGAGAACCGGATCGAGACGATCACCTCGGCCCACGCCGAGACGCCTGCGGCCGGGAAGGTCGAGATTCATCCTGGCCCGCGGCGGCTGAACGCCGACCGCGTGGTGGCGCTGCCTGAGCTGTTCGGGCCCCCGGCTCGCGGCGTGCCGAAGGGCAGCGAGAATGGCTTTATCCCGATCGACGACCGCTGTCAGGTGCGTGGGCTTGACCGCGTCTACGCGGCCGGCGATGCCACCGACTTCCCGATCAAGCACGGCGGGATCGCCGCGCAACAGGCGGACACGGCGGCGGGCGCGATCGCGGCTCTGGCGGGCGCTCCCGTGCAACCCAGCAAGTTCCATCCCGTCCTGCATGCAATCCTGCTCGGCGGCGATAGGCCGCTCTATCTGAGCGCCCACGTCACCGGCGGCCACGGGTCGAGCTCGGAAGTCAGCGACACGCCGACGTGGTCGCCGCCGACGAAGATCGCTGCGAGGTACCTCGGCCCGTTCCTCGAGTCAGGCGACCGCGCCGCGCTCCGGTGATGGCTGGGGGCGACGCTAAGACCTCCGCCACCGCAGACGCAGACCGCTCCGCCGCCGGCGGCGAGACGACGATCCGAGTCGTGATCGTGGACGATCACGCGGTCGTGCGCCGGGGACTGCGTCAGGTGCTGGAGTGCGAGCCCGACATCGAGGTCGTGGCCGAAGCCTCCGAGCTCGAGGACGGCCGCCGCTATGTGCGAGGACATCGTCCAGAGGTCCTCGTGCTCGACCTCAATCTGCCCCGCGGCCTCAGCCTCGGCGCGATTCCCGACATCCGTGCCGAGTCGCCCGGAACGGAAATCGTGGTCTTGACCATGCAGAACGAGCCGGCGTACGCCCGCGAGGCCTTGGGTAAGGGAGCGCTCGGCTATGTGCTCAAGGAAGCGGCCGAATCCGAGCTCGTCGAGGCCGTCCGGCGCGCCTCCGTCGGCGACACGTACCTCAATCCGCGCCTCGGCGCCCGAGTAGCCGCTGAGCCTCCGCCCGGGCCTCCCGGCGGTCTCTCCGAACGCGAGGTCGAGGTGCTCCGCATGATCGCGCTCGGACACACCAATGCCGAGATCGCCGACGAGCTCTACCTTTCGGTGCGCACGGTGGAGACCCACCGAGCCCACATCCAGCAGAAGCTGCGCCTAGGCTCGCGCCACGAGTTGGTCCGCTACGCGCTCGAGCACGGCCTCCTCGACGGATGAATATTCGTGGCCCCGACCGAGAAACCTCAGCGCCAAGCCCTTTCCCCTGACGAGCTCAAGCTGATCGACGCCTGGTGGCGGGCGGCGAACTACCTCTCGGTGGGCCAGATCTACCTGATGGCCAACCCGTTGCTCCGCGCGCCGCTGGAGGTCGAGCACGTGAAGCCACGGCTGCTCGGACATTGGGGCACCACCCCCGGTTTGAACTTCATCTATGTGCACATGAACCGTGCGATCCGCGAGCGCGGGCTCAGCACCATCTACGTCGCCGGCCCCGGTCACGGCGGCCCCGGGCTCGTCGCCAGCGCGTACCTCGATGGCACCTACAGCGAGGTGTACCCGCACATCGGCTGCAACGAGGAAGGATTGCGCCGGCTGTTTCGCCAATTCTCCTTTCCGGGCGGAATCCCGAGCCACGTCGCACCCGAGACTCCCGGTTCGATCCACGAAGGCGGCGAGCTCGGCTACTCGCTGCTGCATGCCACCGGCGCCGTGCTGGACAACCCCGAGCTGCTGGCGCTGTGCGTCGTCGGCGACGGGGAAGCCGAGACCGGCCCGTTGGCTGCCAGCTGGCACTCGAACAAGTTCCTGAACCCGGCCCGCGACGGCGTCGTGCTGCCGGTGCTGCACCTCAACGGCTACAAGATCGCCAACCCGACCATCCTGGCAAGGATCGAGCCCGATGAGCTACGCGCGCTGCTCGAGGGCTTTGGCTACGCCCCGCGGTTCGTCGCCGGATCCGAGCCGGAGGAGATGCACCAGCTGATGGCGGCAACCCTCGACGAGGTGCTCGACGAGATCGCCGCAATTCACTCTCGCGCACGCGAGCAGGGCAACGCGACCCGTCCCCGCTGGCCGATGATCGTGTTGCAAACCCCGAAGGGGTGGACCGGGCCAAAGGAGGTCGATGGCTTGCCTGCCGAGGGAACCTTCCGCTCGCACCAGGTGCCGCTGGCGCACGTACGGGAGAACCCCGAGCACCGGGCGGCGCTCGAGGAGTGGCTGCGGTCCTACCGGCCAGAGGAGCTGTTCGACGAGCGTGGGGCGGTGCAGGATTCGATCGTCGCGCTGGCGCCGTCCCGCGAGCTGCGGATGAGCGCCAACCCCCACGCCAACGGCGGTCTCCTCACGCGTGACCTCGAGCTCCCCGACTTCCGCGATTACGCGGTCGAGGTGTCAGCCCCGGCCACCGGCCTTAGCGAAGCGACCCGGATCCTGGGCAAGTGGCTGCGCGACGTGATCCGCGCGAATCCCGACCGTTTCCGGATCATGGGACCCGACGAGACGGCATCGAACCGCCTCGGAGACGTCTTCGAAGCGACCAACCGGGCCTGGGAGGCCAAGCTGCTGAGCACCGACGATCACCTCTCGCCGGACGGTCGAGTGATGGAGGTCCTCAGCGAGCACCTCTGCCAGGGCTGGCTCGAGGGCTATCTGCTGACCGGGCGCCACGGGCTGTTCAACTGCTACGAGGCGTTCATCCACATCATCGACTCGATGTTCAACCAGCACGCTAAGTGGTTGAAGGTCACGCGATCGATCCCGTGGCGACGCCCGATCCCCTCGCTCAACTACCTGCTCTCCTCGCATGTCTGGCGCCAGGATCACAACGGCTTCTCCCATCAGGACCCCGGCTTCATCGACCACGTGGTGAACAAGAAGGCCGAGATCATCCGGGTCTACCTCCCGCCCGACGCGAACTGCCTGCTGTCGGTCGCGGATCACTGCATGCGCTCGCGTGACTACGTCAATGTGATCGTCGCCGGCAAGCAGCCCGCACTCAACTACCTGACCATGGACCAGGCGATTGCGCACTGTACCCGCGGCATCGGCATCTGGGACTGGGCATCGAACGACGCCGGTGAGCAGCCCGACGTGGTGCTGGCGTGCGCCGGCGACATCCCGACGCTCGAGACTCTCGCCGCGGCATCGGTGCTCCGCGCTCGACTTCCTGGCCTCAAGGTGCGCGTGCTCAACGTGGTCGACGTGATGCGCCTGGAGCCGGATTCCGAGCATCCGCACGGGCTCTCCGACGCGCAGTTCGACGCGCTTTTCACCACCTCCGCGCCGGTTATCTTCGCCTACCACGGCTATCCCTCGCTGATCCACCGCCTCACCTACCGCCGCAGTAATCATCGCAACCTGCACGTCCGCGGCTACATGGAAGAGGGGACGACGACGACGCTATTCGACATGGTCATGCTCAACGACCTCGACCGCTACCACCTGGTCATGGACGTGATCGACCGCGTGCCAGGACTCGGCGAGCGCGAGGCACAGCTGCGCCAGGACATGGTCGATCAACGGCTCCGCGCGCGCGCTTACACGCGCGAGTTCGGCGACGACCTCCCGGAGGTGCGTAGTTGGAGGTGGCATGGCTCTGGGGCACCCGTAGCGGGAGGATGACCGGCCATGCGGCCCGGCTGCTCGTGGTCAATGCCGGGTCGAGCAGCCTCAAGCTGACACTCCTGGGCGGGGGCAACCAGACGCTGGCGGCGCGGGAACTCGCGGCGCCGCGCGCGGAGCTGGACCGGGACGCACTCCGTAGCGCGCTCGCTGACGGATTCGCCGATGCCGACGCCGTCGCGCACCGGGTCGCTCACGGCGGTCCTGAGTTCTCCGATGCGGTGCTGATTGACGCTGACGTGCGGCGAGATCTCGAGGAGCTCGTCGATCTCGCTCCGCTGCACCAGCCGAAGTCGCTCGCCGGGATCGACGCTGTCTCCGGCGCGCTGCCCGAGCTGCCGGCCGTCGCCTGCTTCGACACCGCGTTTCACACCACCCTCTCGCCCGCCGCTGCGAGCTATGCCCTGCCCGCTGCCTGGCGCGAGCGCTGGCGCCTGCGCCGCTATGGCTTTCACGGCCTTTCGCACGGTTGGGTGGCGCGGCGCGTCCCGGAGCTCCTCGGCCGGAGCGGCGAAGAACTGCGCATCGTGAGCTGCCATCTCGGCGCGGGCGCGTCGTTGTGCGCGATCGAGGCCGGCGCCTCGCGCGACACGACGATGGGCTTCACCCCGCTCGAGGGATTGGTGATGGCGACGCGGTCGGGAAGCGTCGACCCGGGGATGCTGCTGTGGCTGCTCGAGCGCACTGGCATGTCCGAGCGCGAGCTCACCTCGGCGCTCGAGCACGAATCCGGCCTGCTTGGCCTGGCCGGCAGCGCCGACATGCGAGAGGTGCTGGCGAACGCCGCCGGTGGTGACGGGGACGCCGAGCTGGCGGTCGAGGTCTACCTGCACCGGCTGCGCGGCGCGATCGCTGCCATGGCCGCCGCCCTTGGAGAGATCGACGTCCTCGTGTTCACAGGTGGAGTCGGAGAGCGCTCGGCGGAGATCCGCGCCCGGGCCGTCGCGGGTCTCGGTTTTCTCGGTCTCGCCATCGACGAGGAGCGCAATGCGGCGGCACCCGACGCCGACGTTTCCGTCTCGGGAATGGCTCGGCGGGTGATGGTGATCCGTGCGCGGGAGGACCTGGAGATGGCCCGCCAAGCGCGAAGCGTCATCATGAACTCGTGACCGGAACAGGTCGTGCGTCAGTAGTCCACCGCGGGAACTCAGCGGCGTTCCCACGTTGTTCGACCCCGCACCAGTTACCAGCCTAGGCACGTGTTCGACTCATCAGAGGCTTCGTTTCCTCCGGTCCCGCCGCGCTGCGCCCACTGCGGCGACGTGATCGGGGTCTACGAGCCGCTGGTCGCGATCGTCGACGACGGCCTCGTCCGCGAGACCTCGCGCGCCGCCGAACCGCACGTCGTGTTGACGGCTCGCGACGCGATGTACCACTCAGTCTGCTACGAGCTCGTCAACCTGGGGTAGCGCTCAGCGGGCTCATGTGGCCGAACCGGGTCAGCTCGGGCCGCGTCAGCTGGGCCCGCGCAACGCCCGGAGCTCGTTCATACGCTGGGCCAGGAAGCGCCGCTCAGGTTCTGAGCCGGCGAGCGCGAGCGCGCGGGCGAAGGCGGCGCGCGCTTCGTCGTACCGACCGAGCCGCTGCAGAAGCTCGCCGCGCGTGGAATGCAAGTATTGGTAATCGTCGAGCTCGAGCGCCTCGACGATCTCGAGGGCGGCCTCGGTGGCGCCGGTCTCAGCCACGGCGACGGCGCGATTGAGCTCGACCACGGGTGAACTGGTCAGTCGCACGAGCTGCTCGTAGAGCGCCGCAATCTGCCGCCAGTCGATCTCCGACTCGCTCTGCAGCGAGGCGATCGCCGCCTGCAGCACGTAGGTGCCGCGCCCGCGCAGCGCGATCGCGCGGTCGAGCGCCTGGCGGCCCTCGGCGAGCTCGCCGGCGTTCCAGAGAGCGCGGTCCTGGTCGCGCAGGAGCACGAGATCGTTTCCGGCGAACCGAGCCCGGCGGCGAGCGTGCTGGATCAGCATCAGCGCCACTAGACCGTGAACCTCCGGCTCGTCGGGCATTAGCTCCGTGAGCAAGCGCCCGAGCCGGATCGCCTCGGCGGCCAAATCGACGCGGCCCCCGTAGCCGGCGTTATAGATCAGGTACACCACCGCGAGCACCGCGCGTACGCGGTCGGGCAGCAGATGATCCGCCGGCACCGCAAACGGGATCCGCGTGGCTTTGATCTTCGCCTTCGCCCGCGACAGGCGCCGCTTCATGGTCTCCTCGCCGACCAGGAAGGCTCGCGCGATCTCCTCGGTCGTGAGCCCGCCGAGGGCGCGCAGCGTGAGCGCAACCTGCGCCTCGAGCGCGAGCGCGGGATGACAGCAGGTAAAGATCAGCTCGAGGCGCTCATCCTCGATAACGGTTTCGTCGAGCTCGTCCACCACAGCCTCCGGCACTTCGAGCAGGCGGGTCTTCGCGACCAGGGTTCGCTGCCGGCGGATCCGGTCGATCGCGCGATGACGGGCGGTGGTCAGCAGCCACGCCGCCGGGTTGCGCGGGATTCCTTCCCGCGGCCAACGCTCGACTGCGATCGCGAACGCTTCTTGAGCGGCCTCCTCGGCGAGGTCGAAATCGCCGAGGAAGCCGATGAGCGACGCGAGAACGCGGCCCCACTGCTCGCGGAAGACCTGCTCGAGCTGTGCTATCGCTCCACCACCGGGCGGACTTCGATAACGCCACCGAGCCGGGCCGCCGGGATCCGCTCGGCGACCGCGATCGCTTCGTCGAGATTGTCGGCCTGGAAGATGTAGTAGCCGCCGAACACCTCCTTCGTGTCGGCGAAGGGGCCGTCGGCGGTGAGCGTGCCGCCGTTCTCGACGCGGACCGAAGTCGCCGTTTGAACCGGGTGCAGCTCGGCGCCGGCGACGCACCGCGGGTCGGCGCTGAGCGCGAAGTATTCGCGCTGCACCGCCTCGCGCTCGGCGTCGGGAAGCGACTCGTGAGAGCCCGGCTTGGTGTAGATCAGCATTGCGTACTTCATCGTGACCTCCGTAGGGCAGGTGGGATTTGCCCCTGGGACGAACGACGAGGACGCGAGGGGACGTGACGGTGAAAGAATCCGCGCCCACCATGACCGTGCTGACGCCTTCGGCGCGTGCCGTGATCGAGTCCGACCACCTCGCGCACCTGGTGACACTCGGTCCAGACGGCAGCCCTCACGTGACGCTGGCCTGGACAGGCCTCGACGGCGACGAGATCGTGATCGGGAGCCTGCGCCACTTTCGCAAGCTTCGCAATATCGAGAACGACCCGCGCGTGTCGGTTTCCTTCGAAGGGCTAGGCCTGCACCCGATTGGCCTGCGCGAGTACCTCGTGGTGTACGGGACGGCGCGCATCGAGACCGGCGGAGCGGCCGAGCTGTTGCGCCGGCTGGCGCGGGTCTACATCGGGCCCGACTCGACGTTCCCGCCGGACCCGGACCCGCCGCCGGGGTGGATCACCCGGATATCGCCCGAGCGCCTCGGAGGCGCCGGTCCGTGGCTCGCGGGTCAGTGATGGCGAGGCGTCGACGCTTCAGCGCGCCGATCGCGCGGAACCATGGGGACAAGCGTCAGCTCCTCGGCTCGGCCTCGGTCGCGGTGACGGGCGGTGGCCGCGGCATCGGTCGAGCCATCGCCAAGGCGCTCGCGGGCGCCGGGGCGCGGGTGGCCATCGGCGATCTCGACCAGGCGGCCGCTGAGGCGGTTGCGCAGGAGATCGGCGCAGGCGCATTCGCCTTCTGTCTCGACGTGGCCAATCGCGAGAGCTTCGCCGCATTTCTCGATGCGGCTGAGGCACGCCATGGGCCGCTGCGGGTGATGGTCAACAACGCCGGTGTCGATTGGATCAGCCCATTTCATGAGGAGCCGGACGAGGTGACGCGGCGCGAGATCGAGATCAACCTCTACGGCGCCACGCTGGGCTCCAAGCTGGCCCTGCTCAGGATGCTCCCGCGCCGGAGCGGGCACCTGGTCAACATCGCGTCGGGCGCGGGCCGCGTTCCGCTCCCGGGGAGCGCCACCTATGCCGCGACGAAGCACGGCGTCGTCGGGCTGACGGAGTCGCTGCGGCTCGAGTACCGAGGCAGCGGCGTCAGCTTCACCGTGGTGCAGCCGGCGCAGGTGCAAACCGAGATGATCGACGGCCAAGCGCAGCCGCGGGCGCTCCCGGTGATCACTGCCGAGGACGTCGCCGACGCGGTGCTCGACGCGCTGCGGCGGGGGCGCTTCGAGGTTTGGGTGCCTCGCTCGCAAGCGGCGACCGCCAAGCTGGCGACGATCCTGCCCCGTGCCGCGCGAGAGGCGGTCATGCGGATACTCGGCGTCACCCGCGTCGCCGGCGCCTACGACCCTGCTGCGCGCGAGCGCTACCACGAGCGCGCATTCGGCCGCCGCTGAGCCCGCTCGTTTCGCGGGCTCGGGGCGGACTGCGTCCGCGGTCGGGACGTCTCTAGACTCGCCCGGCACATGGAGAGCATCACGATGACCTCGGAGGAGCTGGGCAAGCTCCAGCAGGAGTTGCGGCGGCTCGAGACCGACGGCCGCCGAGCGATGGCGGCGCGGATCAAGACCGCGCGCGAATGGGGTGATCTGAAGGAGAACGCGGAGTATCACGCTGCCAAGGAGGACCAGGCTCACCTCGAGACGAGGATCGCGAGGTTGCGCCACCAGCTCCGCCACGCGTCCGTGGTCGAGGTCGACGGAGCCGCTGACACCGTGGAGCACGGTTCCACCGTCTCCTATACCGATCGTTCCAGCAATCGCACGCAGACGTTCAAGCTCGTCTCGCCCTACGACGCCAAGCCGGCCGACGGGGCGTTGTCGGTGGCCTCGCCGATCGCCAAGGCGCTGATCGGGCGGCGGGTCGGCGACGTCGTCGAAGTGCAGACGCCGAGCGGCGTACGCGCGCTGGAAATCGAGTCGATCGGCTGATCCGGT
>JAFAZV010000049.1 GCA_019239445.1 Solirubrobacterales bacterium | reverse complement strand
CCCACGTCCGCTGCCACTCGTCGTCCGGCGCCTCGGGTCCGCCCGGCGGACCGGGCACGCCGGCGTTCGAGCAGAACAGATCGATTGGCCCTCCCTCGTCTCGGGCGCGCTCGACCAAGGCCCGGATTTCGGCCTCGCGGCCAACGTCCACCTGCACCGGCAAGCCGTTGACCTCCGCGGCGGTGCGCTGCGCTGCGGCGTGATCGAGGTCGGCGACGACGAGCAGGCGCGGTCGCTCGGCGGCGAAGCGGCGAGCCAGAGCCTGACCGATGCCGCTGCCGGCGCCGGTTATCACGACGCTGCGACCCGCGAGCTCCATGCCGCCGCACGCTACTCGAAGTTAGGGTTCGTAGGAGAACGAGGTGTCGGAATGAGGGGTCCGAGGAGCGAGCGGGGCGAGGACGCAGGATGCAGCCGGATGACTCGGGGGCGGCCCGGTCGTTTGTGAGGCTGGAGGCCGAGCGGGCCGTCCCCGAGGCAGCAGCGCTGCGCGAGCATCCGAGGACGAAGCATCCGCGACGCTCATCGGGCGCCTCAAACGACAGCTTGTTCTTCTACGAGCCCTTAGGCTTCCCCGGCACCGAAAGGAGATGACCGCGTATGGACTTCGAGCTCACCGACCGTTGCCAGGAGCTGCGCGAGCGCTTGCTGGAGTTCATGGTGGACCACGTGTATCCGGCCGAGCCCGTGTACCGCGAGCAGGTGGCCGCATCAGGCGATCCCCACTTCGACCCGCCGGTGATGGAGGAGCTCAAAGACGAGGCGCGGCGGCGTGGCCTGTGGAACCTGTTTCACCCCGACGAGAACTGGGGCGCCGGCCTGCGCAACGTCGAGTACGCGCCGCTGGCCGAGATCATGGGACGCAGCTTCGCCGCCCCCGAAGCGTGCAACTGCGCCGCGCCCGACACCGGCAACATGGAGGTGCTGACGCTGTTCGGCACGCCGGAGCAGCAGGACCGCTGGCTGCGGCCGCTGCTCGACGGGGAGATCCGCTCGGGCTTTGCCATGACCGAGCCCGCGGTGGCGAGCTCTGACGCCACGAACATCGAGATGCGGATCGAGCGTGACGGTGACGAGTACGTCCTCAACGGCCACAAGTGGTGGACGAGCGGAGCGATGCGCGAGCGCTGCCGGATCCTGATCGTGATGGGCAAGACCGAACCCGAGGCGCACCGCTACCGCCAGCAGTCGATGATCCTCGTCCCGCGCGAGACGCCAGGCGTGACGATCGTGCGCAACCTGCCGGTGTTCGGCTACGTCCACCAGGAAGGCCACGCCGAGATCACCTTCGAGGACGTCCGCGTCCCCGCGGCCAATCTCATCGCGGGCGAGGGCGACGGGTTCATGATCGCCCAGTCGCGGCTGGGTCCTGGCCGCATCCACCACTGCATGCGGTCGCTGGGCGCTGCCGAACGCGCGCTCGAGCTGATGTGCCAGCGTGCCAGCGAGCGCATGACGTTCGGGCAGCCGGTGGCGAGCCGCGCCAACGTCCAGGACTGGATCGCCGAGTCTCGCATCGAGATTGACATGGCCCGGCTGCTGACGATGAACGCGGCGTGGCTGATGGACACCGTCGGCAACAAGGAGGCACGCACCGAGATCGCGGCGATCAAGGTCGCCGCCCCCAACGTCGCATTGAAGGTGCTCGACCGCGCGATCCAGGTCCACGGCGGCGCCGGCCTCACCGACGACTTCCCGCTCGCGTGGACGTACGGGCTCCTGCGGACGCTGCGGCTCGCCGACGGTCCGGATGAGGTGCACAAGATGACGATCGCGCGGCGAGAGATCGCTCGCCACGCCGTGCAGCCCGCGGCGACGTGAAACATCCCCGCCCGCTGGTGTAATTGAGCCCCGACGGGGCGCTGTGTGGCAACGGCGCCGCGCCTCCTCCATGATCTCTTCCCCTCGCCCGATGCGTCGGTTGCTGGCGCCGAACCTGCTGTCCCCGCGCCGGGCCCGTCTCGAGCGCCTGCGGATAACGCTGGCCGAAGGCGCGCGCACCACGCTGCACGTGGCCAGCTACGAGCTCGCGTTCTACCGGCCGCGAGTCGTCGTCTTGGATGAGCCGGCGCCGCTGGCACGCTGGTGCCGCGAGCAGGGCGTGCGCAATGCAATCGTGGGTGGCTTCTTCCTGCGGCCGGATTGCGCGCCGCTCGGCGAGCTACGAATCGGCGGTCAGCGGGTTGCGTCGGTTCCGTTCGACGCTCCGTTCGGCGAAGTGCGCGCTTGCGTGAACATCGACGCCGCTCGCGTCCGCATCGCGCGGCGCGATCAGCTGGGGGGCGAGCCCGCGGGAGATCTGCTCCAAGCTGGCCCGCTGCTGGTCGCCGACGGGCTACCGGTCAGCTTCGACGGATGCGATCACGAGGGATTCTCCGCCGGCGCCCACCAATTCGACTCGGACATCACTCGCGGGCGCTACCCGCGCGCCGCGCTGGGTGTCAGCTCGGAGCGGCTGATCGCGGTCGCCTGCGACGGGCGTAACCGACGCGACGCCGGCATGACCCTGCACGAGCTGGCCGAAGCGCTGTGCTCGCTCGGCGCGACCGAGGCGCTGAATCTCGACGGTGGCGGTTCGACCTCGCTCGTGTACCAGGGTCGCCTGCGCAATCGTCCGCGCGAGGAGCACGGCGTCGACGTGCTCGGCGGTCGTCCGATCGTGAGCGCGCTCGCGATCGACGCTCTCTAGCCGGGCGGTTCTTCGAGCCGCCACGCGGGTCTCCGAGCCGCCACGCGGTTCTTCGAGCGGCCATGCGGTCCGGCACGCTCACCGGCTTCTGCGACGTCGGCGAGCACCGACACCGCTTCGCGCTGCGACGAGGGCTATCCAGCTCGTCGCGCCCCGAACACATGCGCGATGCAGCAGGTCAACCCCTTCGAACGCTTCCGCGGGCTTGAGGCTGCCGCGGATCTGGACGACAACGAAGTCGACCACTTCACCGCCGGGTGAGAGGTGGTCGCAAGACCTGCCCCCAGAGGACAGAGAATGCGACCACTCGGGCGCCGTAGGTCGCGGTGTGGTCATTTGTGGTCCCTCCAGGGCGAAGACGAGCGGGTTGGACCCTCGGCCCACCGCAACCGCGGTTGGTTGCCTCGGTAACAACCTGGTAATACCTCGTTAACAAGTGGCCGATCCGCTGCGCGTCATCTCAGCGACGATGTTCTATCCCCGAGGGGGCTCCTCCCATGCCGCCCGGGCGGTCGTCCGCAGCCTGCGCGCCCGGGGTCTCGATGTGACGCTGCTCGCGGGATCGCGGAGCGACCTCGGGCCGCACGCCGACGCCCATTGCTTCTTCGGCCCGGAAACGCGCGCGGTGTCGTTCGATGCCGCGCTCGCGTCCGGGCAGCCGCTCCGCTACGAGGGACCGGCCGGGTCCGCCCCGATGCACGCGTCCTTCGAGGACCGCCCCGGGGCGCCGGACCGGATCTTCGCCTCGCTCGATGACCTCGAACTCGAGCGCCAAGTGCGCTCGTGGGCGCGCGAGCTCGCGCTCGCCGGCGCCGCAGAGGCCGATGTCCTGTACTTGCATCACCTCACGCCGCTGCATGAGGCGGCGGCGCGGGTCGCCCCCCAGGTTCCCGTCGTCGCCCAGCTGCACGGCACCGAGCTTCTGATGCTCGAACAGATCGAGGCGGGCAGGTGCTCACACTGGCCTCAGGCCGATCGCTGGGCGGAGCGCTTGCGCCGGTGGGCGGCGCGGTGCGCGCGGCTCGTCGCGGTTCCCGCCGCGGTCGAGCGGGCGGTTCGGCTCCTGCACGTTGCGCCCGAGATCATCGTCCCGATCCCGAGCGGCGTCGACGTCGAGCTGTTCAGCCCCGCCGAGCCGCCGAGCGGTCGCGAGGCGTTCTGGCGGCGCACGCTCGTCGAGCAGCCCGCTGGCTGGTTGCCGGGGCGCGGGGCGGGGAGTGTTCGCTACTCGGCCGCTGACGCGCGGCGACTGGCGGAGGGCACGGTGTTGCTGCACGTGGGCAGGTTCACCGCGGTCAAGCGGATCGACCTTCTGATCGAGGCGTTCGCACGCGCTCGGGGCGACGGTCGCGAGGCGGGCTGCCCGGCGAGGCTGGTCCTCGTCGGAGGCCATCCAGGAGAGTGGGAGGGCGAGCACCCGGCTCAGATGATCGAGCGTCTCGGCGTTCCCGACGTGTTCCTGGCCGGCTGGCAGCCGCATGAGGCGCTGCCGGAGTTCCTCACCGCCGCCGACGCGCTCGTGATGAGCTCGGAGCGCGAGCAGTTCGGGCTGGTCCTGATCGAGGCGATGGCGTGCGGAGTGCCCGTGATCGCAACGCGCTCGCTCGGGCCGGCGTCGAACGTCGAGCCCGGCCGGACCGGATGGCTGGTCGACGGCGGCGCGGACAGCGGGCCGCTCGCGGCCGCGATCGGCGAGGCGATCGCCGACCCGGCGCGGCGAGAGCGCCTCGGGCGAGCAGGGCGAGAGGCTGCGGTGGCGCGCTTCTCGTGGGAGGGCATCGCGCAGCGCATCGGGGCCGTGCTCGAGCAGGCTGCGCACGAGCGGCCGCGCCGGCCGGTGACGAGCGCGACCGGGTAGGTCGCCAGCTGGCGCGGCCTATTGCAACGGCGTCGAGGCGGCGAGCGCCAGCGCGCGCCTCATATCGAACGGCGCCGCGCCGTAGGCAAGCCACGGCCGACCGATCCAGAGGTAAGCGTCCGCGTAGCGGCGCGCGAGTGAACGGTCACGGCGCGACAATCCCCAGCGTGGATTGCCAACGTCAGTGGTTGGGGGGATGCCGAGCGTCGCGCACAGACGGTCGTGGCGACTGCGACAGGCGCGTGGGTTGGTGACGTCGCCCGGATACTGACCGTTGAGGAACGGCGAACCATTCTCAGCCGTGTTGATGACCATGTGTTTGCTGCCGTAACGGGCCGCTTGGAGGCGATGGATGATGCCTGCGCCGTACTCGAGCTCGGCGCCCGTGGCGTCGTACTCGGTCGTGTTCAGCGCGAACCCGCGGGCGTAGCGGATCCCGGCCTGAGCGAGCATCGACACGGCCTGCGTGGTGCGCATCGGAAACCACCGCGCTCCACCGTCGATGTAGACGCTCGTGTGCGGCAGCGCGCTGAACAGCCGCGCGGCCCAGGTCACCAGCCGAAGCGGCGTAGCTGATCGTGCGCAGATGGCGAATGCCAGATCGGGCTGAAGGATGAGTGCCACCCTTGACGAGCCAATTCCGGCCGCGAAACCTCTGATCCACGCGCGGTAGCTGGCCTGGCCGGACGCCGACCAAGATGCCTGGCACGCCTGTCCCTCCCATGGCGCAAGCCGGAAGACCGCGATCTGGGCGAGGACATTAGGGTTGCCCTGGGTGGTGCTCGCGATGTACTCGCGGACTGACGCCGCGGCGCTGGTGTCAGCCTGCCAGGCGCCGAACCACGACACGGTCGGCTCCAGCGCGATTTTGGCGAGCGGCTGCTTGGTCGGTCCCGCCGTTCGCTGCCAGATCGGGTAGACGTTGTTGTTCTGCCGCCCGGTGTAGACGCCCCACGGAAGACTTGCGATCGGATTCGCGGGTGACGCCCCCGCAAGACCAGCATTGGCAGATCCGGCTCGGGCACCTGCAACGCTCGCGTTCATGCACACGACGACAGCGAGCACGCCAAGCGCGGCGCGCAAGGACATTGCGTGGCGGCGAATCATCGCGGGCGCTGACAATAGCTTCCGCGTCGCGCTCCGGCGAGCCGCCTACGTAGGCTGACGGCCAGCCCTCACCCCGACTCGCTGCGGCGGGAGATCGCCTGGAGCGCCCAGCCGTTTCCGTCAGGGTCGTTGAAGAAGACGAAGCTCCCCCACGGGAAGACCTGAACCTCACTGACCTCGATTCCGCGTGCGGCCAACTCGTCGCGGCTCGCCTGCGCGTCGTCGACCACCATCTGTAGCCCTTCGATCGACCCGGGCGACATATGGTGGGCGCCTGACGTGAGCGCGATCGAGCAGGTCGAGCCGGGAGGAGTCAGCTGCACGAACCGAAGTTCCTCGTTCACCTGGTGGTCGTGGTCGGCGATGAAGCCAACTTGATCGACGTAGAACGCCTTGGCTCGGTCGATATCGGATACCGGAACCTGGATCAGCTCGAGGCGCATGTCGCTTGGCATCTGATCTCCTCCTTTAGGACGGTTTGCCGTGCTAGCCTGCCGTTGCTTTAGCGTCTGAATACTTTAGCAGCTAAAGGACTATGGCAGAGCCTATGAGGCGAAGATCGAAAGACGAAGTGATCGAAGATCTCATCCGCGAGTTCAGGGTGAGCGGAAATCAGGACGACGCCTTCGACAGCCTCGCCGCCGAGCAACTCGGCGTGAGCGAGACCGACCTCCGCTGCCTCAACATCATCGAGAACGCCCGAGGACTTGGCGCCGGGGAGCTAGCCACGGAGGCCGGACTCACTGCCGGTGCGGTCACCGGGGTGATCGACCGGCTCGAGCGGGTGGGCTATGCACGCCGCGTCCCCGACCCCGGCGACCGAAGACGGATCAGACTGGAGGTAACGCCGGCCTTCTACAGATCGGCCGACCGTATCTGGGGCCCCATGGCGGCTGATTGGCGCTCGACGCTCTCCAGACGATTCACGATCGATGAGCTCGAGCGGATCACCGCGTTCCTCCGCGCGACCAACGAGCTCGGGCGCCGACACGCCGTTCGGCTTCGCGACTCGCGTTGATCGACATGAGGCGAGCTTGGCGACGGCTCGGCGCTCGCCCGGACTCGGCTCCGGGCAAAGAGTATTTGGCCCCGCGTTCAGCGCGTGGTAAAAGACCTCGGGCATGGCCGCCGCCGTGACCTCATTGATGGCCACCGCGCTCCCGCCGGTTCATCAGACCTACCTGCTCGAGGCCCGGCAGATGCAGGCCCTGTCGTTTGCGGTCCACATCCCGCTCGTGTGCTTCGGGATCGCGTTCCCGGCCATGGTCCTGTTCGTCGAGTGGCTATATCACCGCAGCGGCGACGAGCTCTACCTGACCCTCGCCCGGCGCTGGACGAAGGTGATGGCGGCGCTGTTCGCCGTCGGCGTTATCACGGGGACGATCCTCAGCTTCGAGATGGGCTTGCTGTGGCCGAACTTCACCGCCACGTTCGGCTCGGTGTTCGGGCTCGGCTTCGCGATCGAGGGCTTCTCCTTCTTCATGGAAGCGATCTTCATCGGGATCTACATCTACGGCTGGGATCGCCTGTCGCGGCGGGCGCACCTCCTGAGCGGGATCCCGATCGTGCTCTCCGGCTTCACCGGGTCGCTGATGGTGATCGCCGTCAACGCGTGGATGAACCATCCCGGCGGGTTCGCGCTGAGCAACGGCAAGGTCGTGCACGTGCGGCCGCTGTCGGCGCTGTTCGGCAACAGCTTCCTGTGGCACGAGCTGGTGCACATGTACGTCGCCGGCTACATAGTCATGGGCTTCGTCGTCGCCGGCGCCTACGCGGTGGGACGTCTGCGCGGCCGCTGGGGGCGCTATGAGCGCACGGCGCTGACGATCCCGCTCACGATTGCGGCGCTGGCGGCGCCGGTTCAGCTCCTGGTCGGGGATTGGGCCGGTCGCGAGGTGGCTCGGCTGCAGCCGACCAAGCTCGCCGCGCTGGAGGGCGTCGGACCGACCGAGAAGGGCGCGGCGCTGCACATCCTCGGCTGGTACACGGACGGCAAGGTCAAGTTCGGGATCCCGATCCCGCACGGGCTCTCGGTACTCGCGTACCACAGCTGGAACGCCACCGTGCAGGGGCTCTACGCCGTCCCCGCCTCCGATCGGCCGCCGGTGAACGTCGTGCGCTTTGCCTTCCAGACGATGGTCGGGATCGGCACGCTGCTCGCCCTCCTGGGCATCGTCTTCCTCGTCGTCCGGGTCCGGCGACGACGCCTGCCCGAGTCGCGATGGTTCTACGGCGCCCTCGCGCTGGCGGGGCCGGCATCGGTGGTGGCGCTGATTTGCGGCTGGGTGACAACCGAGGTCGGGCGCCAACCGTGGGTCGTCTACCACGTGATGCGGACCTCGCAGGCCGTAACCGGGGCCGGCGGTCTGCCCGTCGGCTACGCGACCCTTGCGCTGGCGTACGTCGCGGTGGCGATCGGCGTGGTGTGGATCCTGCGCCGCCTGGCGGCGGCGCCGCTCGAGACCAGAGAGCCGATGGGCACGCAACCACAACCGGCGGGGACGTAGCGGGGTCGCGGTCGGCGGGGAGCTGAGTCGTGCACCTCTATGACATCCCACTGTGCTTCGCGTTGGCCGGCCTGGCGCTCTACACCGTCCTCGGGGGCGCGGACTTCGGAGCCGGGATCTGGCAGCTCTCCGCCGGCGCCGACGAGGCCGGCGAGCGCATCCGCCAGCACACGCATGACGCGATGGCGCCGGTCTGGGAAGCCAACCACGTCTGGCTCGTGTTCGTGCTCACCGTGGTCTGGACGGCATACCCGACCGCGTTCGGCTCGATCGCGTCGACGCTCTCGATCCCGCTGTTCATCGCCGGGATCGGGATCGTCTTCCGCGGCGCCGCGTACGCGCTGCGCGCGGGCTCACCGAGCCGGCGCGAGCTGCGGATGATCGACACGCTGTTCGCGCTCTCCTCCGTGCTGACTCCGTTCGCGCTCGGCGCGGTTGTCGGCGGTATCGCGTCGCTGCGCGTGCCGCTCGGCAACGCAGCCGGTCACCTGTTCTCGAGCTGGCTGAACCCGACCGGCATCCTGATCGGCGTCATCGCCGTCGTCAACTCGGCCTACCTGGCCGCCGTCTACCTGTCTGCCGATGCGGTCCGAGCGGGCGACGAGTACCTCGAGCGCCAGTTCCGCCTCCGCGCGCTGGGGGCGGGAGTGCTCGCCGGGATCGTCGCGATCGGCGGGATCGCGGTTCTGCACTCAGACGCGCACCGGCTCTATCACGGCCTCGTGGAAGGCGACGGCTTGCCGGCGCTGATCGTCTCGATTCTGGCCGGGATCGCCACGCTGGCGCTCGTGTGGCGCCGGCGCTACGAGCCGGCCCGGTACACCGCGGCTCTGGCCGTCGCCGCGATCATCGCCGGGTGGGCGCTGGCGCAGGAGCCGCTGCTGCTGCGCGACCTGACGATCGCGCAGGCCGCAGCCCCGCACGACACCTTGGTGCTGGTGATCGTCGCCGTGCTCGCCGGCGGAGCGATCCTCTTCCCATCGCTCGCGCTGCTGTTCCGGCTGGTGCTCGGCGGCCGTCTCGAACACGGCGAAGGCGTCGCCGGCGCCGAGATGCCGCAGGTGGCCGGCGGACGCGACTTGCTGGCGGCATCCGCCACCGGACTGGCGGCGCGTTGCGCCGGCGCCGGGATGCTGGTGGGGATCGGGCTGCTGACGATCGCCGACGCCGGCTGGGCGCACGCGATCGGCATCGTCGGCCTGTTCTGCTTCGTCGCCTTCGGGTTCCTCGCGGTGGCGCCGGCGCGCCTGGCCGGCCAGGCCTAAGCGCCACCCTTCTCGCCCCGGGGGCGCGCAACCAGGACAATCCTCACCTCGTTCGGCCAGCCGGGCCACTAAACGGCAGCCGGGCCCCTAGATTGGAGCCGGGCCACCAGACGGGAGCCGGGCCACCAGACGGGAGCCGGGCCACTAGACGGGAGCCGGGCCACTAGACGGCAGACGGCCGGCCCTCTGGACGGGAAAAATGTCACCTCACCATGCTCGTGCGGCGACGATCGGGATCAAGCTGTCGCTGGGCGACAGGAAAACCCCACACCCCGCGGTAGCGGTCCAGGTGTGGGAAGTTTTTCCCGTTTCTGCAGGTGTGATCAGCGCGAGCTGGCAGCCGCGCCGGTCTCCACCCCAGCGTCATCAGTCTCGTCGATCCCGCTCGCGCGAGCGAGCATCCGCTCGTAGTTGAGGCGCATGAGCGAGATCACGTCACGGACGTCGGCGTCGCTCGTGATGCGCCGGGCGCCCATGCCCTCCCGACCGGGAAACACCGGGTGGTGGGTGATCCGCCCAGCCTCGAACAGGTCTCTCCAGAGCGGCTTCGGGAAGCTGAAGTGCGCAGCGCGATCGCCATGGAGGTGCCCGATCTCCCGGCGGCCGATCCTGAACGAGTATTCGCCGCGCCGACCGGGGCTGGATCGCACCCCCGGCCACGCTGTCACCTCGGCGGTGATCCTCTGACTCGGGCTGTGTGTCTGTGTCATCGCTGCTCCAGGTTCGTCGGGTCTCGGGATCGTGAACCCGACGGCGCCCTATTCCAAGGCGCCATTGGTCCTAAGACCGGCTTTGGACGCCGGTGGCGGCGAGAGCTTCGACTATCGCGCCCGCTACGGCCGTTGCGCCCCGGGCGGACAGCGTGATGGTGTAGTGGTTCACATCCTCCACAAGTCGCGCTTGACGCCGCTGCGGATCCTCGGCCGCCCACGCCTGTGCGAGCGCGAGCGGCTGCATCGGGTCCGGGCCGTTCTGGAGACCGCGCGGGGCGCAGAGCAGCGTCGCCGGAACCTGGAGTTGTCCAGCGGCGTTCGCCCGTTCGGGCAGCTCGCCGGCGTCGGCACGAACCGCGGCCTCGAGGGCGGTCGGGTGCAGCTCGGGGGCTTCTCCCACGAGATCGTGATCGGCATAGACAACCAGGTCTTGATCGTCGACCTGGCCGCCGATCAGCGCGGGATGCGCGCGCCACCACGCGTGATATGCCTCCCGCGACGGGAACGTCATCCGCAGCCGCGCCAGGGCCGGGCCAAGCAGCGCGTCGGCGAACTCCTGCGGGTCGACGTTCTCGCTGCCGGGAATGGTCAAGCCACCGTCGATCAGCACCACCGCGGCAACGCGTTCCGGGTGATCCACCGCCACCCGAGCCACGAGATCGGCGCCCAGCGAGTGCCCGACGAGCACCGTCCGTTCGAGGTCGAAGTGGTCGAGCACGGCGGTGAGATCGGCGACGTGAACCCGGATCCCGTAGGGCTCAGGCAGCGTCCGGCTGGCGCCGCGGCCTCGGAGATCGGGCGCGATGAGCCGTGCGCGGTCCGCCAGTGCCCGCGCCACCGCTCGCCAGGCCCGGCTGGTCGCGGTGACGCCGTGAACCGCCAGCACCGCCGGCGCCTCGCGGGCTGGGGCCGAATCACTCAGCTCGAAGACCGCTAGCGATCCCCCCGCCACCGCGACGTCAGATCTTGAGACTGCTGTGTCCGTGATACCGGTCATCCGCGCTGCGAAGTTACCCGGATCCTGGCACGAGCAGCTGGCTCACGTTGAAGATCGCTCCCTGCGGGTCGCGTAGCGCGGTGCTGCGGAACCCACCCGCGTCGTGGGGCTCGCTCAGCACCTGGCCGCCTAAGCGTTCGGTGGCGGCGGCGGCACGCTCGGCGTCGTCGATCCAGAAATCGACGCTCCAACGCGCGCCTGCGTCGTCCTCCGAGGCCATCATCGTGGCGACCACGTCCCGCGCCACCGGTTGCTGTGGCTCGCCGCCCACGTAACCGGGGAGGCGCCACAGCGTCACCTGTGCTTGCCCGGCCGTGAACGTCTCGGTCCTCCAGCCGAATACCGCGCCGTAGAAGCTCGCCGCCACACTCGGGTCAGCGGTGTCGAGGCGGCTCATCGCCCACGCGCTCGGCTCGTTGACCAGCTGTGCGCCCTGCCTGGCACCGGCCTCCCAGGCACAGAACACGGCGCCGCCAGGATCTTGAAGCACTGCCATCCGGCCTGCCGGCGGGGCATCGAACGGCGGCGCGATCACGCTGCCACCGCCGGCCGAGGCGTCCGCCGCCGCGTGATCCGCGCTCTGTACCGCGACGTAGGTGTTCCACTCCGGGCTCGTTGGGGCGCCGGCCGGCAGTGAGCTGATGCCGGCAACCTCGCGCCCGCGCACGCGAGCGACG
Source organism: Solirubrobacterales bacterium (assembly GCA_019239445.1). Taxonomy (GTDB): domain Bacteria; phylum Actinomycetota; class Thermoleophilia; order Solirubrobacterales; family Solirubrobacteraceae; genus Palsa-465. Next base: position 6,590 of record JAFAZV010000049.1, on the reverse strand, counting down.
TAGTAGCGGCCGGGCGGATCGCCGGGCATCTGTCCCGGCCCGTCGAACTCCCAGCCGAACACCTCGCCGTAGAAGCGGAGCGCCGCCTCGACGTCCGGCTGAGCGGTGTCGACCCAGCACGGCACGCCGGGCGAATAGTGATCGCGTGTACTCATGGCGCTTGCCTCCCTTAGGTAATGCGAGACGGCCCCGCCGACCGTCCCCGTGGTCGCTGATTGGAAAAACCAACCATATCATTGGTTCGGGCAAGTTGGAGATAGAATTTCTTGATGGCCGGTAAGCGCAGCTATGCCGACGCGTGCGGGATCGCGCGGGCCCTCGACGTCGTCGGCGAACGGTGGGCGCTGCTCGTCGTGCGCGAGCTCCTGCTCGGGCCGAAGCGCTTCACGGATCTGCGCATCGGCCTCCCGCACATCGGCCCCGACGTCCTCGCCCAACGATTGCGCGAGCTCGAGCGTGCGGGAATACTGCGACGTCGCAAGCTGCCGCCGCCCGCGGCCTCGCAGATCTACGAGCTGACGCCGCGCGGACGCGAACTCGAGCCCGTGCTCCTCGCGCTCGGCCGGTGGGGCAGTCGTGCCCCCTTCCCCGCCACCTACGGCGAGCTGAGCACCGATGCATTCGCGGTGGCGCTCAAGACGACGTTCGACCCGGCGGCCGCAGGCGATCTAAGCGGTGATTTCGTCCTCCGAGTCGGCGAGGACAGGCTGCGCGCGCAGGTCGCAGAGGGCACGCTCGAGGTTGACCGGAAGGAGCTTCTGCCACACGGCGATCGGCGTCAGCCGGCCGGCGCGGAGGCGACTATCAGCGCCGCGCCCGGCACGCTCGCCGCGCTCCTCTGGCACGGGCGCGAACTTGACGAGGCAGTCGAGTCAGGAGCAGTCGCCATCGCCGGTGATGGCAGCCTGATTCAGCGGTTCTTGAGCAGCTTTCCGCTTTCGGGCGAACGGGCTCCCGTGGACGCCGCCGTCACCTGACGGTTTCTTCTCGCGCAGCAGCCAGCTCGGCCTCGAGCTCCTCGACCTCCGAGGCGGCGTCGGTTGAGTCTTGCTGAGCGCGCTTCAGCGCCGCGTTGGCCCGCTCCACAGCTGCCGCGGCTTGCGCCGCCTCGCGTTCAGCCTGCGCCAGCGCGCGCCCGGAGTCCTTCAGCTTCTGATCGAGCCGGCGCCGGCGGTCCTTCGCGCGCTCGACCTTTTTCGCCACCTGCCGAGCCTTTCGCTCGGCAGCGGCGCTGGCTCTGCCGGCCGCCGGCTTGGTGGACGGCGCTGGCTCGGCGCTCGCTGGCGCGGGATCTCCGCGATCGGCCGCGGGCGCCGGCCCGGCGTCAGCGAGACCGGTTGAGGCGAGCCCGAGATCGCCGATCTCGTGGTCGGCTTGGAGGCGGCCAGCGGCGAGGGCGTCCCGTACCTGCGCGTCGACCGCGGCGGCGTGGAGCGTCGAATAGAGCTTGCGCTGTTCCGTCGGAGTGGCGGGATGTCCCCCCTCCGCGAGCTCGCGTTCCGCGAGCGCGACCACCTCCCCGACGAGCTCGCGCTCCTCGGCGACAGCGCTTCGCAGCAAGCCTCGCTCTCCGGCGGAGACGAGCTGGCGCTGCGCCTGCTGCAGCTGCGCACCGGCAGCAATCAATCGCTGCACCTTGTCGGGCTCGCGCCGGCGGGCGCGGTTCAGCGCCCAGGCCACGCGGTTCGGCTTGCGCAGTCGCTTCACCTCCGCGGCCACGTCGCGATCGCCGTCTGCGCGCAGCTGTTTGACGGTGTCGTCGCGCGCCGCTGTGAACTCCTCGAGCGGTAGCTCATAGAGCCGCTCCGCAACCTGTTCCAGCGTGCGCGTGCCCTCCGCCATGGGGGGCAGACGTTACGTGAGTCGTGCGGGGGCGGAGGGCCGGCCGGTCCTCAACCCGAGCTTGCTAACGGCAGGAGGGAACGTACCGGCACGCGACCACCGCCGGCTGCTCCACCGGCCGTCCTGCGACGATCGACCACGCCAGCCGGATGAGCTGCGCGTGCGTCCACGCCAGCGGAGTGGCCGAAAACGTCGGGTGCCCGGGCGGGAAACCAGGCTGGCCGGCGGGAGGGTTATGGTCCCAAACCTGCTCGGGCAGTAGCCCGCCGTCATTCGCGGTCGCGGCCATCGACCGCAGCCGCCCGGCGGCGGATTGACCGGCGGCCAGCTCGTACTCGCCTCGCTCGCCCGCGAAGATCGGCCAAATGCGACCGATCGTCGCCTGGCTGCCCTTCGGGAAACCGGTGTCCCACGGCTGGCCATTTCGCTGTTCGCCGTAGCCGTCGCCCGTATAGCGGTGCCAGAACTCGCCCGTCGGCGTGAGCGTCCCAAGCTGCTGATCGACAACGTGGATCGTGTTGACGATGTTGGGATCGTTCGGCGAGACGATGCCCAAGCGGACGAGCTCGAGGAAGCTCGGATCGACGACGGCACGCTGATCGATCGCGGGCGGTCCGCTGTCGCCGACGTCATACGTCGTGCCCGCGTCCGGATTGCCGTCCTTGGTCAGCCGCAGGTAGTAGACGTGGCCGTTCGGACCGGAGTAGGGGCCAGTAGTGGTCAGCGTCCACGCGTTCAGTTTCTTCTGCCAGTCGTCGGCGGTCTGCAGATAGCGCGTGGCGTCCGCGGCGTCGCCATTCGCCCGCGCGATCTGCGCGGCGCAGACGAGGCCGGCAATCTCGGCCGCGATCGTCGCCGGCGAGTACCCGGCCTGGTTCTCCCAGCGCTCCTGTGGCGTATACGGCGCGGTATGGCCCTGGTCGTCCTTGAAGGTGACGATGAAGTCGGCCGCGCGCTTGACGTGCTGCCATGTCGCCGCATCGGTGGCGCGGAGCTGCCAAGCGAGGATGATCGGGTCCGCGACCTCGTCGAGCTGCAGGTTCGTGAGCACGGGTTTGCCCGTCACGTCGGAGTTCTGGGGGAACGACCCATCGGGCTTCTGCTGGCGCGTGAACAGGAACTGGAGCGCGCGGCGCGCGGCGGCTGAGTCACCGTCGGCGATCAACGCGGTTGCGATCTCGTACAGGTCACGCGCCCAGACGAGGTGGTAGGGACCTGTCGGCGTCTGCAGCCCGGTTCCCCACGCCCAGGGCATCGAAGGCGAAGCGACAAACGCGCCGCGGTAGGTCTTGTCCTCGCTGGCGGCCAGGACGAGCGCCGACACCAGGTACTCCCGCCGCTCCGACGCGGTGCGGAGACTTCTCGGCGGACGCCGCAGACCTGCGAGATATGCATCCCAGCCGCGCGAGTAGCGAACGGCGAGCACTGGCCACGGCGTGGCGAGCGAACGGTGCGCGGCGGCAAGCGCTGAGGCGGCGTTGCTGCCGAAGCCCAGGGCCAGCGTCAGGTGCTGGCGGCCACGGGTGCCATCGAGCGCGGTGCGTCCGACCTGGACGACATTGCCGTTCGGAGCCGAGGAGTAGTGCCAGCGCATCCGGAGGTGGCGCTGAAGGTCAATCCAGCCGTCGCTCGTTCCCTTGTAGCCACACGAAACCTCTCTGAGCGCGGGGGCGGTGACGATCGCGCTGGCCGACGCGCTGGCCGTGGTCAGCAGCGTCCCCCGCGTGCACGTCCCGGTGTCATGGGACCCGTCGTTCTCCAGGGCGGGGTCGGCGAGAACGTACAACGAGTACCGGCGGCCTGTCAGCGACCGGAAGCCGACGTCGAGCACGACGCTGTTCCGCCTGGTGTCCGTAACGTAGGTCTTGGTCACCCGCCAGCGTCCGTGCACGTCGGTGTTCACCTGTCGGTAGATGAGCTGGTAGCCGGAGACCGACTCGGTTCGCTGGATCGTCGAGTCGCGCTCGCGCTCGACGAAGCTGCGGCCGTCGCTGACCACGAACTGCAGGTCGCGGAAGCTCGGGGTGTCGAGGCGCGGGTAGTAGACCTCGGTCAGCTCGCCCCCCTCGAGCGTGTACCAGACCCGGCTGGCGCTGGTCCGAGAGGTCCCAAAGCCGTGCTTGTCGGCCGGCGCCCAATCTGGCTTCGCGCCCGGCGCGCCCGGTGCCACGCCCGTGGCGCGAGACGAGCCGGCACTCGCGGCGGACGCCGAACCGGCGCTCGCGGCGAGCGCTGCGATCACCAGTGCGGTCAGCACCACAGCCACCTTCCTCATCGCACGCTCCTCTAGCCGCTGGCGCGGGATCCCAAACTTCCGTCCGGCATCAGTGCGAACGTATGTTCGTGCCAGCTGAAGCGGCCATCCTGCACGCGGACCTCGATTCGTTCTACGCCTCGGTCGAGCAACGGGACGCGCCGCGCCTGCGCCGACGTCCGGTGATCGTCGGCGCCGGCGTTGTGCTGGCCGCGAGCTACGAAGCCAAGGCCTTCGGCATCCGTACCGCCATGGGCGGGCGCGAGGCCCGCCGTTTGTGCCCGCAGGCGATCGTCGTCTCGCCGCGCATGTCCGCCTACAGCGAAGCCAGCAAGGCGGTGTTCGCGGTGTTCGAGGATACGGCGCCGACCGTTGAGGCTCTGTCGATCGACGAGGCGTTTCTCGACGTCCGGGGGCTACGGCACATCTCGGGCTCGCCCCGCCAGATCGCTGTCCGGCTCCGCGCGCGCGTGCGGGAGGAGCTTGGGCTCCCGATCACGGTGGGCGTGGCGCGGACGAAGTTCCTGGCCAAAGTGGCGAGCGCAGTCGCGAAGCCGGACGGGCTGCTGGTGGTTCCGCCGGAGCGCGAGCTCGCGTTCCTGCACGCGCTTCCGATTGAGCGGCTATGGGGAGTCGGCGGCGTCACCGCGGGCAAGCTTCGCCGGCGCGGGATCAGCACCGTGCGCGAGGTGGCGGAGCTCCCGGAAGCGACGCTGATCTCGATGCTCGGGCGCGCCGCTGGGCGCCACCTCCACGCGCTCGCGCGCGGCTACGACCCGCGTCCGGTCGAGGTACGCCGCCGTCGGAGATCGATCGGAGCCCAGCGCGCGCTCGGCCGGCGGCGAAGACCGCCTGACGAGCTCACGACGGCGCTGATCGGTCTCGTCGATCGGGTCACGCGGCGCTTACGCAAGGCCCGCCGCCTGTGCCGAACGGTCGTTCTGCGGCTCCGCTTCGATGACTTCACGCGCGCGACTCGATCGCACACGCTGGCCGAGGCGACCGCGCACACGCACACGATCCTGGCCACTGCGACAGGCCTGCTCGAGCAGTCGGGCCCGCTGATCGAGCGCCGCGGGATCACGCTGATCGGCGTGGCGTTGGCCAACCTCGACGACGAGGCGGGAGTGCAGCTGGCGCTGTCCTTCGACCGCACGCGCGAGCTGGACGCGACGCTGGACCTCGTTCGCGAGCGTTTCGGCGGCGGCGCGATCACGCGAGGCGTGCTCGTTGGGCAAGACTCAGGCCTGACGGTGCCGATGCTGCCGGACAAGTAGCTGTGGCTGCGACCGTCTCGAGTGCATTGTTCCTTGCGCATAGCGGCAGGAACGATGCGCCCCCTGCCACCCACCGCAGCCACCCGCCGGATGCACCTCTTGCGTGGAACGAATCCGCGTTGCCAGCACCTCGCGTCAGTCGCGCCGGCGCATCAGCGAAAGCAGGCCGATGGCGATTCCCAGGCCGAGCAGAACCTTGCCGGCCACCGAGCCGATCGCGTTCCAGGCCGTGTTGGCAAGAACGCCCGCCACGACGAAGCCCGTGGCCCAGATCAAGCAACCCGCTGTCGTCAGCACGACGAACCGCCCCAGCGGCACGCGCCTTGCGCCCGCGGGCAGCGAGACGAACGTCCGCGCCAGCGGCAACAACCGGGCAAGAAACACCGCTCGCGTCCCGTGGCGATCGAGCAGTCCCTCCCAGCGAGCCAGGACGACGCGGGCCCCCGGCACGCGCGCCATCAGGCCGCTCGCGCCGAGCCAGTACGCGATCAACGAGCCGACGAGGTTGCCGGCGGTGGCAGCGAGGATCGCCAGCGGCAGGCTCATCCACCCCTGGCTGACGGCAAATCCCGAGAACAGCAACGTCACTTCGCTCGGCACCGGGATGCACGCGCTCTCCGGCACCATCAGCAGGAACACTCCGAGAACGCCGAAACGGGTGATGATCGCCGTCACGGGCGCCCGCCTCGTGACGGGCGGTGGCGTGTCGGCGGACGTGCCGGCGGGCGCGGACGTTCGGGCGCCGGCCTGCCTCCCGACGCTGGCGTACCTCCCGACGCTGGCGCACCTGCTGACGCCGGCCGACCTCCCGGCGGCGGCGCACCTCCTGACGCCGGCCGACCTCCCGACGTCGCCCGACCTCCCGGTGCCGCCGGACCTCCCGGCGGCGGCGGATCTTCGGGCGCCGGCGGCCGGCCGCGCCGGGGTCGAAGCCCGGGCGCTGGCGGCCGCGGCCGTCGGTAGCCGAGCACAGCTTGGACGCTCGACGGGCGCCATTGGGCGCCACCGCGTGGGGTCGCCGTGCCTTGTGCGTTCAGACGATCGGCGATCCCTTGAAGCGTCAGCCCGGAAGAGCGCAGCGCGGCGATCTGCTCGGTCAGCTCCGGCGCGAGCCGGTGCAACCCGGGTCTGCCTGGTCGGGGCCGACCGGGGTCCGGATCATGCTCCCAGCTCGCCACCTCGCGCAGGGCCGCGACGACGCGCCGGCCGGCCGGCGT
>JAFAZV010000367.1 GCA_019239445.1 Solirubrobacterales bacterium | reverse complement strand
CGCCGTCCACCCCGAGGACGTCGTCAGCCCGCGCATCAGCAGCAGCCCCACCCCGGTCAGCAACAGGCCGCCGCCGAGCAGCAGGCGAACCGGCACGCGCGTCGACAGGTTGCCCGACGCCGCGGCGACGAAGAACGAGATGACGGTAAAGGGCAGAAAGCGCAGCCCTGTCTGCAGGGGCGAGAAGCCGAGGATCGTCTGCAGGTAGAGCACCAGGTACAGGAACATCGCGAACATTCCCGAGGAGAGCGTGAACGCGACCAGCGAGGCGCCGCTGAAGGTCGGCTTGCGGAACAGCGACATGTCAAACATCGCCTGTGGCTGCTTGAACTGCGAGACCACGAACGCGGCGAGCAGCACGACCGCAGCGACGAACAAGCTGACGATCAGCGGACTGCCCCAGCCGCTCGCGTTGCCGCGGATGATCGCCAGTACGAGCAGGAACAGGCCCGAGGTGAATGTCACCGTGCCAACCCAGTCGATCCGCCTGTCCTCTGGATCGCGCGACTCGGCGACCCGGCTCAGCGCCAGGATCACGCCGACGATCCCCACGGGGACGTTGATGTAGAAGATCGAAGACCAGCCGAGGCCTTCGGTCAGCGCGCCGCCGAGCAGCGGCCCAACGGCCGCCGAAGCCGCGATCGTCGCGCCCCAGACCCCGAACGCCGTACCGCGCTCGCGCCCGTGGAACTCCTGGGCGAGCAGCGCCAGCGCAGTCGAGAACATGATCGCTCCGCCGACGCCCTGCCCCGCGCGGGCGAAGATCAGGAACAACGCGCTAGGCGAGAGCGCGCACAGCAGCGAGGTGAAGGCGAACAGCCCGAAGCCGATCGAGAACATCAGCCGCCGCCCGAGCAGATCCGCCAGCGTGCCGGCGGTCAACAGCAGCGAGGCCAGAGTCAGCGCGTATGCGTCGATTACCCACTGGATGTCGGAGAAGCTCGCCTTCAGATCGGTGGCGATCTTCGGCAGGGCGACGTTCACGATCGTGATGTCCAGCAGCAGCATGAACGTGCCAAGACATACGACGATCAGTGTCCACCACTTACGCTCCATAAGCGCTTCGATGTTACCCATCGATTGGATCTGTCACCCAGGCCCGGGTACGATTCGTGGCGCGCGGACGTGATGCCGCGCACGGGGCAACAACAGGCAAGTGTCGCGAGGCAAGCCGGCATGACGACCAACGCGGTGTACCCGACGATTGAACCGACGAGCGGCTATGCACGCTCGGGGGAAGTCCACATCGCCTACCAGGTGCTCGGTGAGGGCCCGGTTGATCTCTTCCACGTGCTGCCGTTCGCGACGCCGATCGAGTTCGGCTGGGAGCTACCGCAGATTGTGCGCTGGTGGGCGCGGATGGCCGTCTTCAGTCGCTCCATCATCTTCGATCAGCGCGGCGTCGGCTCTTCGGATCGCCCCGAGGCGCCGCCCACGGTCGATGACCAGGTTGCGGATCTCCAGGCTGTGGTCGACGCGCTGGGCGCCGAGCGGTTTGCTCTCGCCGCTTACTCCCAGGCTTCGCCGGCGGGCATCGCCTACGCCGCCCGCCACCCCGAGCGGGTCACGCGGCTGGTGCTTTACGGCGCTACGGCCAGGGTGATGCGAGCGCCCGACTATCCGGAAGGCAAGAGCAACGCGGAGGCGCGCGCATGGGTGGCCGGGCTCAGGCGCGGGTGGGGCAACGGCGGGACGCTCGACCAGAACCACCCGAGCGTCGCCGGCGACCCGGCCGTCCGCGAATGGATGGCTCGGGCCGAGCGCACGCTCGGCAGCCCGGCGATGGCGGTCAAGATGGCGCACGCGCTCGGCGGCGCCGACGTCCGCGAGGAAGCCAAATCGCTCCAGGTCCCCACTTTAGTTCTCCATCGCCGCGGTGATCCCGCGATGCCGGTCGCGCAAGGCCGCTGGCTGGCGGAGAACATCCCGAACGCGCGCTGGATCGAGCTCGACGGCGTCGACCACGCCCTGTACTTCGGCGACCCGAGCGTCGCGATCCAGGAGATCCAGGAATGGGTCACGGGCACGCGCCCTGCCCACCGCGCCGAGCGGGTGCTGAGCACGCTGCTGTTCACCGACATCGTTGCCTCGACCGAGACGGCCGCGAGGCTCGGCGACGTCGAGTGGCGTCACCGGCTCGACCGTCACGATGCGGAGGTGCGGCGCGAGCTCCGCTACCAAGGCGGGTCGGAGCTCGGAACCTCCGGGGACGGGTTCATCGCGGAGTTCCCGACGGCGACCGCCGCCGTCGCCGCCGCGCGAGCGATCCGCCACCGGGTGGCCAAGCTCGGATTCTCGGTCCGGGCCGGGATCCACGTCACCGAGTGGGAGCGGACCGGCGGCGATGTCGCCGGAGTGGGCGCGCACGTCGCGGCGCGGATCTGCGCATTGGCCGAACCCGGCGAGATCCTCGTCTCGGGGACCGTGGCCGACGTGCTGCTCGGTTCGGGAACGCCGCTGAGCACGCGGGGAGAGCACGAGCTGAAGGGCGCGCCCGGACGGTGGCGCGTGTCCGCAGTCGAAGCGCGCTAGCGCCGCTCCCGGCAACGTCCGCCCGGTCGGTCGGCTGCAAACCTTCGGCTGGCGGCGTCCTCGGAGCCTCGCGTAGCGCTGCTACGCATCGACTCCTGCGTCCTTGCCATCCTC
>JAFAZV010000292.1 GCA_019239445.1 Solirubrobacterales bacterium | reverse complement strand
AGGCGACGGCGCGATGCCCGTCTCCGGCGAGTCGCCGCCGGTCAGCGAGGCCGAGGCGTCTGCCGGTGCGGCCACCGAGGCGCAGATGCAGGCGGTGACGGAGCGGGTGGCCGAGCAGGTCTCCGATCCGCGAGCCGAGGCACCGCCCGCGGCCGAGGCGCCGCCTGCGGCCGAGACGGCGCCTGCGGCCGACGCGGCCGAGACGATCGACATCGTCACCCCCACCGGCGGCGAGTCGGTCAGCGAGGGGACGATCCTCGAGTGGTCGGTGAAGGCCGGCGATACGGTCAAGGCAGGAGACACCGTGGTCGAGATCTCGACCGACAAGGTCGACATGGAGCTGCCCGCGCCGGCGGCGGGCACGATCACCGAGATCCTGGCCGAAGAGGGGGCAACGGTCACGGTCGGAGAGGTGATCGCGCGGATGAGCGCCGGGGCGGCCGAAGCCGCGAGTGACGGGCCGGCCGGCGACGCCCCGGCGCCCTCCACGTCCGAGGCTCCTACGCCGGCGGCGCCCGCGCCGGCTGAGGACGGCGCGCACGTCTCGCCCGTCGCGCAGCGCGTCGCCGCCGCTGAGGGCATCGACCTGGCCCGAGTCCACGGCACCGCTCGCGGTGGCCGGATCACCAAGGCAGACGTGCTGGCCGCGGCCGGCAACGGCGCCACCACAGCACCGGCACCCGCTCCGGCCCCCGCCCCCGCGCCCACTCCGGCACCGGCCGCCCCCGGGCCTACTTCGGCCCCGGCGGGCGCCCAAGTCCTCAGGGGCGGCGCGGCGGCGCTCGCCCGCTACATGGACGAGAGCCGGTCGATTCCCACCGCAACCTCACTGCGGACGCTCACCGTGACGGTGCTCGACGAGCGCCGCAAGCAGCTGAAGAGCGCCGGCCAGCGGGTGTCGTTCACGCACCTGATCGCGTTTGCGGTCTCGCGCGTGGCCACAGACGAGATGACGGTCATGGCCCACCACTTCGAGCAGCGCGACGGCAAGGCCTACCGGGTCGACGACGGGGCGGTGAACCTCGGCCTGGCCGTCGACGTGGAGAGGAAGGACGGCAGCCGAACCCTGATGGTTCCGGTCATCCGCGACGCCGGCCGCCTGAGCTTCGCGCAGTTCCTCGACGCCTACAACGCCTTGGTGGAGAAAGCGCGCACGAACACTCTGAGCGCGGACGACTTGACCGGCGCCAACATTTCGCTCACGAACCCGGGCGGCCTCGGCACCGTCGCGTCGGTCCCGCGGCTCATGCCAGGGCAGGGGACGATCGTCGCCACGGGCTCGATCGGCTACCCGGTCGGGCTCGAGAACGTCGGCGCGATGATCGGGGCCGAGAAGGTCATGACGATGACCTCAACCTATGATCATCGCGTCATCCAGGGCGCCGAGTCGGGGCGCTTCCTGCAGCGGATCGAGGCGCTCCTCCACGGCGAGAGCGGGTTCTACGACAGGGTCTTCGCCGACCTGGGCGTGGCTCTGCCCGACCTCCCCGCGCCAGAGGCACCCGCAGGCGGTGCGGTGCCCGCCGCAGCTCCGCCCACGCCTGCGCCGGCTGCCGTACCCGACGAGGAGTTGCTGCAGGCGATGCAGGCGGCGACCTCGCTGCTCAAGGCCCACCGCACCCACGGGCACCTGGCGGCGCGCCTCGATCCGCTGGGCCGCGAGCCCGGCGGTGACCCCGCGCTCGACCCCCAGCCGCTCGGCCTGACGCCCGAGCTGATGGCAAAGATCCCGTCTCGGATTCTGCGCATGTACGTGCCCGGGGCCACGCTAGCCGACGCGCTGCCTCACCTGCGCGAGACCTATTGCGGCCCCATCGCGTACGAGATCGAGCACATCTCCTCACACCGGCAACGGCTCTGGCTGCGTGAGGCGATCGAATCCGGCACGTTCCGCAAGCCGCTGACCGAAGACGAACGGAGATCGCTGCTCAAGCGATTGACCGAGGTCGACGCCCTCGAACGGTTCATGCACAAGGCTTACCTGGGGCAGAAGCAGTTCTCCGTCGAGGGGCTCGACATGACCGTGCCGATGCTCGACGAGCTGATCCAGCTCGCGGCCACGCGTGGCGCCCGGGAGGTGGTAATCGGGATGGCCCATCGCGGCCGGCTGAACGTGCTGGCGCACAACCTCGGGCGCTCCTATCAGACAATCTTCGCCGAGTTCGAGGGATCCTCGACGCTCGAGCCGATCACCACCATTCCGCAGGGTGGGACTGGCGACGTCAAGTACCACCACGGTGCTCAAGGCTCCTATGAGCTGGCGGGCGGCGAATCGATCATCGTCCGGCTGGAGTCGAATCCCTCCCACTTGGAGTTCGTTGCGCCCGTGGCGGCGGGCTCGACGCGAGCCGTCCAGACGACCCGACAGGGTCCGCACGCGCATCAGGACACCAACGCAGCGATTCCGATCATCCTGCATGGCGACGCCGCGTTTCCGGGTCAAGGCGTCGTCGCCGAGACGCTCAACCTGCAGGCCCTCGACGGCTACACGGTGGGCGGGACGATCCATCTGATCCAGAACAACCAAGTCGGCTTCACGACCGATTCCGAGGATGCACGCTCGACTACATGGGCGTCCGATCTCGCCAAAGGCTTCGACGTCCCGATCATCCACGTCAACGCCGATGACGTCGCGGCCTGCGTATCCGCCGTCCGTCTCGGCTTCGCGTTCCGCCAGGAGTTCGGCCACGACGTGCTGATCGACCTGATCGGCTACCGGCGCTTCGGCCACAACGAGGCAGACGAGCCGGCCTATACCCAGCCCGAGATGTACCAGGCGATTCGCAAGCATCCGCCGGCGCGTGAGCTGTTCGCGCGCCAGCTGATCGAACAAGGCGTGGTGAGCGAGCAGGACTCGACGGAGATGACCGACTCGGTGTGGTCGGAGCTGAGCGACGAGCACCGGAAGCTGAAGGCCCGCATCGCCGCCGCGCGCGAGCTCGAGCACGCGACGGGCGAGTATCAGCTCGATCGCACCGCCTCGCCCGAGGTGAAGACGGCGGTCTCGGCCGAACGGCTGCGCGTGCTGAACGAGGAGCTGATCTCGGTACCTGACGCCTTCACAGTGCATCCCAAACTGGTCAAGCAGCTCGAGCAGCGCGCAGGTGCCCTCAGCGACGGCCGCGGTGGCGGAGTCGTCTGGGCACACGCCGAGGCGCTTGCCTTCGCCTCGCTGCTGACCGAGGGAATCCCGATTCGGCTCACTGGCCAAGACGCTGAGCGCGGCACCTTCTCGCAGCGTCATCTCGTCCTGCACGATCCCAAGACCGGTCAGGAGTACTGCGCGATGCAGCACCTGCCGGGCGCGCTCGCGCCGATGGAGCTGCACAACAGCCCGCTCTCGGAGATGGCCTGCCTCGGCTTCGAGTACGGCTACTCGCAAGAGGGACCTGAGACGCTCGTGCTGTGGGAGGCCCAGTTCGGCGACTTCGTCAACGGCGCGCAGGTGATCATCGACCAGTTCATCGTCTCCGGGCTGGCGAAATGGGGGCAGACCTCGCGGCTGACCCTGCTGCTGCCCCACGGCTACGAGGGCTCAGGTCCGGAGCATTCCTCGGCGCGGCTCGAGCGCTTCCTGCAGCTGGCTGCCGAGGGCAACATTCGCGTCGCCAACCCAACCACGCCGGCGCAGTACTTCCACCTGCTTCGCCGCCAGGCACGGATCGCGAAGCAGCGCCCCCTGGTGATCATGACGCCCAAGTCACTCCTGCGGCTGGCGCAGGCGACGAGCTCGATCGACGAGCTGGCTTCGGGACGCTTCCAGCCCGTGCTGGGAGACCCTGGCGCCGACTCGGATCGCGTCACCCGGCTGATCCTTTGCAGCGGCAAGATCTACTACGACCTCGCCGGGCACGCCGCCCGCGGCGAGGTGCCCGAGGTGGCGATCGGGCGCGTGGAGCTGCTCTATCCGTTTCCCCAAGCCGAGATCCTCGCGCTCGTGGGCAGCTACCCGAACCTGCGCGAAGTGGTCTGGGTCCAGGAAGAGCCTCGCAACATGGGCGCGCGGGCGCACATGTCGCCCCGGCTGCTGCAGATCCTCCCCGAGCACCTCGAGTTCGGCTACGTGGGCCGCCCGGAGCGTGCGGCGTCGGGAGAGGGTTATCCCGTGGCCCACGCGCACGAGCAGAACCGCATCGTTTCGAGCGCACTGGACCTGGGCCAGCCGGTGTCGCAGTATCCGCGCCGGCCGCCCGGCGAGCGCTGAGCGTTCCCCGAAAAAATTTGGCCGGCTGGAGCGCACCGAGTCGCTCCCGGTCTGTCACTCTTTGACATATCCGCCTGCGTAGAGACGGTTCTCGTCGCGACATCTCCCGCCGCCACTTGGCGCCGACCCTCGGCGTCAACGACATGGCGATCGACCTCGGCACCGCGAACACGCTCGTGTACGTGGCCGGGCGCGGGATCGTCGTCTCCGAACCCTCCGTGGTCGCCTCCGACGTCGGCACGGGGGAGGTGCACGCGGTCGGCTCGGACGCTGAGCGGATGATCGGGCGCACGCCGGCGACGATTTCCGCCACGCGACCGCTGCGCCACGGCGTGATCGCCGACTTCGAGGTCACCGAGCAGATGCTCCGCTACTTCATCCGCAAGGTGCTCAACCGGCGGATGGCCCACCCACGGCTGATCGTGTGCGCCCCCTCGGGCGTGACCGAGGTGGAGAAGCGAGCGGTCGAGGAAGCCTCGCTGGCGGCCGGGGCACGGCGCGTGCACCTGATCGAAGAGCCGATCGCGGCCGCGATCGGCGCCGGCATCGCGATCGAGGAGCCGATCGGGCGGATGGTGGTCGACGTGGGCGGCGGGACGAGCGAGATGGCGGTCATCTCGCTCGGCGGGATCGTGATCTCGCGTTCGGTGCGCGTCGGCGGTTACGAGATGGACGACGCGATCGCGCACTACCTGCGCAGCGCGTATCAGCTCGCCGTCGGATCGCGAACCGCGGAGACGATCAAGATCTCGCTGGGATCGGTCACGCCGCTGATGCCCGAGGAGACGGTCGAGGTGCGAGGGCGACATCTGGTCACCGGACTCCCGACACGCGTTGAGCTGAGCAGCGAGGAGGTCCGGGCAGCGATTCGCCCACCGGTCCAAGAGATCCTCCGGGCGATCCGCGACACGCTCGAGGAGACGCCGCCTGAGCTAGCCAGCGACATCGCCCGCGACGGCATCCTGCTGGCGGGCGGCGGGACGCTTGTGCGCGGCTTTCCGGAGCTGGTCTCCGACGAGACGGGAATGCCGGTCTTCCGGGCCGAGTCGCCTCTCACCTGCGTAGCGTTTGGCTCCGGCCAGGCGCTGGACCACATCGATCAGCTGAGCGTGATGGCGCGCCGGCGCCGGCTCGAGACGACGCCGGACTGGCGCACCGCCGTGTAACTGCCGCTGAGGGGCTTCTGCCGCTCAGCGCCTGATGCCACCTCAGTGAATTCCGACGATCCCGGCGCAGACCCAGGCTGAGGCGCCGGCGCCGTTCCAGATGCGCGTCGCCACGGCGTCCTGCTCGCCCTTGCTGGCGAGATACGCCGCAGGGCCGCTTCCGCCGAACTCCTGCCAGGTGCTGGGAATGATCTGGTAGTAGCCCGACGCTCCGGCGCTGTTCGGCGGGAGGTTCTGCCCGCCCGACTCGCACAGGACGATCGCGTAGGGGATCGCCCAGCCGCCCGAGGGTCCGAGCGCTGGCCCGTCCGCCGAGCCGCCGCTCAGCGCGCCGGGACTTCCGGCCGCCTGTGCGGCGGCCGCCTGCTGGGACTGGACCTGCGCGATCTCCGCCTGCAGCTGCTGGCCACGGGCACGGCTGGCCGCCAGGGCCGTCTGCTTGGCCGACCGGGCCTTGGCCAGTGCGGCCTGCCGTGAGGCCAGGAGCGCGTTCATGCCGGCGAGCGCCCGGGCGCGCAGCGCGGTTGCCTCGGCGATCCGGGCGTCCGTTAGCTCGAGTCGCTTCAGCCGGCGCGCGGCACGATCGGCCTGAGCCTTCGCCCAGCGCGTGACGGTGATGATCGATTGCTGCTGGCGCTCGGCGCGGCGCAGGAAGTCGAGGTTCTCCAGCAGATCGGTGAAGCCGCTCGCGTTCAGCACGACGCTGATGAGGTCGGGCCGGTCGTTTTCATAGCTCGAGATCAGCTGACGCGCGAGGGCGCCGCGCGCGCGAGCGAGCCGTGCTCTCAACAGCGCGAGCAACGCACGCTCGCGGACGAGGGCGGCGTGCGTGGCAGTGAGCGCGGCGCGGTCGTGAGCCAGGTCCGCGCGCACCGCCGCCTCGCGAGACTGCACGAGCGAAATCTGCGCTGCGAGCGAGTCGATCAGCTGGGAGAGCCTGTCGACGCTGGCGCTGAGGCTGCTCTGCTCGGCCT
This sequence comes from Solirubrobacterales bacterium, assembly GCA_019239445.1. Lineage (GTDB taxonomy): Bacteria > Actinomycetota > Thermoleophilia > Solirubrobacterales > Solirubrobacteraceae > Palsa-465. The sequence continues at coordinate 22,983 of JAFAZV010000292.1, read as the reverse complement.
GCTGCGCGCCGAGCTGCGAGTTCAGCTGCCCGAGATCGGCGGCGCCGGCCGGCGCGATCGTCGCGCACGCAAACGTCACCAGCGCCACCGTAGCCGCGATGACGGCGGCCAGGAGCCAGCTCGCGCGAGCGGCGCCACTGTTGCCGCGCCGCCGCTGGTCGGCGCTTGGTTCATATGCTCCGGTCATGAGGTCGATTCGGGCGGCGCAGATCCTCGAGCGCGTTCGCGCCACGCCGCCTGGATTCGTTCGGACTTATGGTGATGTCTCGCCAGGCGCGCCGCGAGTCGCGGGAGCGGCGTTGCACGAGTGCGATGACGCGTCGGTGCCGTGGCACCGGATCGTCCGAGCCGACGGATCGCTCGCCAAAGGGGCAAGGCAGCGGCGGCTGCTCGAGCGCGAGGGTGTGCCATTCCGAGGCGGGCGCGTCGACATGCGGGTAGCGCGTCTTCCCGAGACGTGATGTGGATCCAACGCGAGATCTCGCTGGGGCCGCGACCGCGCGGCTTTCACCTCGTTACGCGCGAGGTGCTGGACGCGCTGCCCGAGCTGAGCGATGTCGGGACCGGTCTGCTGCACCTTCTGATCCGTCACACCTCCGCCTCGTTGGCCTTGAACGAGAACGCCTCGCCGGACGTCCGCCGCGATTTCGAGGCTTGGTTCAACCACGCCGTTCCGGAAAACGCTTGCTTCTGGACGCACACTCTCGAGGGCAGCGACGACATGCCGGCGCACGTCAAGGCGGCGCTGCTGGGACCTTCGCTGACGCTACCGGTGGCTCGCGGCCGGCTCGCGGTCGGGACCTGGCAGGGCATCTACCTCTGCGAGCACCGCGACCATGGCGGGGGGCGCTCGATAGTGGCGACGCTGTGGGGGGAGAACGGCGGCTGACCGAGCGCGCGCGTTCTCGCCGCGCTCAGCGCCCGCGCCAGACCGGCTCGCGCCTTTCCGCGAACGCGATCGATCCTTCTCTGGCGTCCTCCGAGCTCATCACGGGCGCGACAATTTCCCCTTGGCGGGCGAAGAACTCGGTGTCCGGCCAGTCGACGGCTTCGTTCAGCACCCGCTTGGTGGCCGTCAGCGCGAGGGGACCGTTGGCCGCGATCGTCGCGGCGAACGAGATGGCCTCCGAGACCGCCTCCCCGGGCTCGCTCAGGCGGTTGACGAGCCCGAGCGTGTAGGCTCGCTCAGCATCGATCGGCTCGCCGGTCAGCGCCAGCTCCATGGCGAGGTTGCGCGGCAGGGTCCGAGGCAGGCGTAGGAGCGCGCCGCCCGCGGCCACCAGCGAGCGCTTGACCTCCGGGATGCCGAGCTTGGCTCCCCGCGCGGCGACGATCAGATCGCAGGCAAGCGCGACCTCCAAGCCCCCGGCGACGGCGAACCCCTCGATCGCCGCGATCAGCGGCTTGGCCGCCCCGCGCTGTGTGATGCCGGCAAACCCGCGGTCGCCGGCATAGGGCGCCTCGCCGGCGACGAACGCTTTCAGATCCATGCCGGCGCAGAAGCCCTTGCCGGCGCCGGTGAGGACCCCGACCGACAGCTCGGCGTCGGCGTCGAGGTCGTCCAGCGCCGCCCCGATGCCCTGAGCCACAGCGGCATTGACCGCGTTGCGCTGGTCGGGGCGGTTGATCGTGATCACGAGGATGCGCTGCCGGCGCTCGGTGAGGACTGCTGGTTCGTCGTTCATGCGGCGAACAATCTCAAGTCCGGCTCGCGCTCGCCTCGGAGCACGGCGAGATCGACCTGCACGCACTCGATTCCGCGTGCGCGCGCGAGTACTCGCGCCTGGGGCTTGATCACCTGGCCGGCGAGCACGCCGCGGCACGACGCGAATGCGGGATCGAGCCGGATCCGCTCCAGATAGCGGCTGAGCTGCTCGACCGCTTCGATTCCCGCCACTCGTTTGATCTCCACCGCCACCCACGCCTCCTCGCGGTCGCGGCACATCAGGTCGACCGGACCGATGTCGGTCGGCCACTCGCGTCGGATGAGGCGAAGACCCTCGCCGCAGCAGTGTGGCCGTTCGGCGAGCAGCTCCTGCAGGTGCGCCTCCACGCCATCCTTCGCCAGTGCCACGGCATCGTCGGGCGAGCCCATGTCGTGAGTGACCTCAGAGAGCGTCTGCGCGATCTCGATCTCGAGCCGGTCGTCGCTCCCGCCGGCGCGCTTGCGCACGACGATCCGATCCGGCGAGTCCTCGATCACTGTCGGAGGGGTCATCCAGTTCAGCGGCTTGTAGCCGCCGGCGTCGGCGTGCACCAGCACCGACCCGTCGGCCTTGACGATGATCAGCCGCAGGGCCTCGGGCAGTACGGCATTGAGGCGGCCGGAGTAGCGGACTTGGCAGCGGGCGACGATCAGGCGCACGAAGATCGCACCCTACGAGCCCGAGCGGACAGCGGAGGTCTCGTTCGTAGCCCGACGCGCGGGAGGGGCGGTGTGCGCCCGCGGGCCTCCCGCGCTGGCCGACCGACCGGAGCCTATGATGAGAGCGAATGCGAAACCAGCTGCGCCCGCTGTTTGACCGCGTCGTCATCAAGGAGCTCGATCCGGATCGGGTTCGTCGTTCCGGGCTGCTGGTCCCGCCGGGGTCAGACGAGCCGCCGCCCCAACACGGGATCGTGCTCGCGGTCGGGCCGGGGCTCGACTGGTGGGATCACGTGGGCGTGCAGATGCCAGTCAAGCGGGGCGATCACGTCGTGTTCCACGCTTCGGCCGGCGCGTGGGTCGAAGTCGACGAGGAGCGGCTGCTGGTCTGTCGCGTAGGCGAGTTGCTCGGCGTGCTCGAGCAGGTCGAGGATTGCCCGCTCTGCGGGGGTAAGGGCCTCGAAGGCCAGGATGCCTGCCCCGTGTGTGGGCGCGAAGGCTCGATTGCCTAGCCGGCGGCGCCCGGGACCCGCGGCTACGCGGGCCTGAAGCTACGCAGCGCTGCGAGCGGCCAGCTCGTGCGGTCCTGCCGTCTCGACCCGCTGCATCAGATCCGCCACCTCAGGATCGTTACCCAGAGCGAGCGCGCGCCGGCACGCTTCGAGGCACTCCCGCAGCCGGTCGGTGCGGGCCAGGGCATGGGCGTAGCTAGACCACGCCGGCTGCGAACCCGGATCCAGCCGGGTCGCCGCTTCGGCCGCCGAGACCTCGGCTCCGACGTCGCCGACCAGGTGGTAGGCGAGCGCGAGGTCGAGCAGTCCCTCGACTGTCGGCCCCATAAGCCGCGCGCGCTCGAGCGCGGTCACGGCTCCGGCGCGATCCATCAGGCGCAGGCGCAAGCGGCCGAGCCGCTCCCAAGCCGAAGCGTCCGCCGGCGCGCGGTCGGCGGCGCGGGCTGCGGCGTCGGCGGCGAGATCGTAGGCGCCCATGTCCTCATAGATGCGGGAGGCGAAGCGCTCAGGGGTGGGGCGATCGGTGTCCACGCGCGCCCAATCGCGGACCGCGCGTGCAGCGGCCGGCAGGTTGCCGGCCTGCCAGAAGGCCGCGGTCAGCAGCCGCAGCACGGCTGAGTTTGAGGGCTCGGCGTCACGCGCGTAGACGAGCCGCTGCGCCGCCAACTCGGGATCGCCCTCGGCCAGAGCATGCTGAGCGGCGGTCATGAACCGCTGCACACGATCGGCGGCGGCGTCGGGCTGGGAGAAGTCGACGAACTGAAGCGAGCCCGCCGGAATCGTGCGGACGCCGACCGCGAAGGAGACCCGCGCCCACTGCTGCACATCGTCGCCGTCGCCGGAGAAGTAGATGCCGCTAACCGTCCCCACGCCCCACTCGGGGTAGGACAGACAGCGCGCGTAGCGGTGGACGACGGAGTGATCGGGTACGCGTGAGCCGAACGGATCGTGCCTCTCCCGATCGGCGGCGGCAGCTCGCGCGCGCTGTTCCTCCTCGTAGGCCCGGCGGCCGGCCTCCTCGCGGGCGCGGCGCGCGGCGGCGGCCGACACCTTCACCGCGTTGCGACTGACCCGACCTCCGCGTGAGGTCTCGGCCAGCTGCTCGAGCTGGTCGGCGGCCTCGTTGATGGCCTGCAAGTGGCGCTGGTGCTCGTGCTGGCGACCGGGCGGCGCGATATCCGGGTGCCAGCGCTTGGCCATCCGGCGCCGCGCGAGCTGAACCGACCGCTGATCGAATGGAGCTTCCAGCTCGAGCAGCAACATCGCCTGCTCTAGATCGAGGACCCGGTTCATGCTCGACCTACGTTAGCGGCGGCCGATAAAGCCACGTCGAACGACGGGCGCGTGGGTTGCAGCGCGCCCCCTCAGGCGACACGTAGCCGACAAGTGCAACAAATAAGTCTCAATTGGTCTTGATTTGCCCCAGCATGGCTACGGTGTCCGCCATGCTCGCGCAACGAACCCGTCACCGAGTCCGTTCCGGGACGCTTGTCCTCATCGCGCTGCTCGCCGGGATCGGCTTCGTTGGGATCGGGCCGGCGCTGTTCGCGACGCTCATGAGTGGCAACGGATCCGGCGGCTGCGGGACAGGTCCAGCCGGGAGCGGTACGTCGATCGTGCTCGGCGCGCCGGGCAACGGACGATTGGTCGGCGCCACCGAGTACGGCGGCCCCGGCGATCCAAGTTCGGGTTCGACCGGTGCCCGCGGAGACAACCTGCTCGCTCATCCCGACACGTATGCCGAGCTCGGTGGCCTGACGTGGCAGACGGCGAGCGCGATGGGCGGACTCGCGTACATGACCCCGTTGCGCGTGACCTCGGGCGAGCGGTCGGCGATCGCCTACAAACGCGACTTCGGCTTCGGCGGCGGCCCCGTGGCCGGCCTGCCTCGGGTGATCGACCTCTGGTGGCAGTTCGCCGAGCGGCTGGGGATCCCGTACGAGAACGGGTTGTGGTCGGGCGCGATCCGGATCCAGCGGCCGCCGGAGTCGGGTGCGGCGAACACACTCGGGCAGGCGGCGGGCGCGGACTTGGCTCTTGCGCCGGCGCCGTCCCGCGCCTGCAGAGCTGCGCCGTCGGGCGCGCTGACGCTGACGCCCGGCGAGCGAGCGCGGCTGCTGCCGGGTGGTCTGGCGGCAGCGCCGGCGAGTGCCCCGTCAGCCGTCAAGGCCATCATCGCCGCCGGCAATCAGATCGTGGGCAAGCCGTATGTGTACGGCGCTGCGCACGGGCAGCCGCTGTCCGAGGTCGCGCCCGCGTATGACTGCTCGAGCAGCGTCGAGCACCTGCTCTACGGCGGCCGTCTGCTGCCCGTCGACTACGGCGCCGCGTCGAGCGAGCTCGAGAGCTTCGGCGAGCCAGGCTCGGGACGCTGGCTCACCCTGTACGCGAGCGCAGCGCACGTGTTCATGTACGTCGCCGGGCTGCGCTGGGACACCCACGACGCCGCCGGCCCCGGAGACGGCAGCCAGGGGATCGGCTGGCATCCGCTCGTGCGCAGCGCAGCTGGATTCGTAGCGCGGCACCCCGCCGGCCTGTGAGTAGCGCGCGCCACGTGCGCCAGGGGCTCGTGCTCGTGCTCGTCGCGGCTCTCAGTGCCTGCGCGCCCCTCGGCTCGGGCGCCGATCACCCGGCGCCCCCGTCGAAGCTAACTCAGGCGCAGGCCCGCCACGAGTACCCGGCACCGCCGGCTCCGCCCGAGCGCGTCCCGCAGGGTGCACCAACGGCGGCCGACGCCGTGCGCGGCTTCGCCATTGCGTACATCAACTGGACCGCTGCCACCGTGAGCGCGCGCATGCGAGCGCTCGCCGCCCTGAGCGTCGGCCAAGCCCGCGCCGCGATGGAACTCGCCGCTGCCCAGACGGCAGGTGACTACGAGCTCAAGCGAGGCGGCATCGCCAACCACGGCACGGTCGAGGCGGTGGCGCCGCTGGGCTCCCGTCGCGATCAGTTCGTCGTGGTCACGCGCGAGCGCACGACCGCCACGAACAGCGCCGCCTACGCCGGCCTGCGCCCCGCGTGGCACGTGGCGGTCGCGAACGCGGCGCAGGTGGCGCCGGGAGCATGGGTGGTCAGCCGGTGGCAACCGCAGAGCTGAGTCGCTTTGGCGTGCGCATCAGTGCGCAAGCACGTTCAGGGCCACCGCCGCCCCGAACGACAAGACCGCCAGGGCCCGAATCAGGCCGCCGGCGCGGTCGCCCGGGCGCCCGGTGACCATCCCCACGATCGCGAGCGACATGCAGGCGACGGCGACGAGCGCGAATAAGGCGGCGAGCACGCGCATGGGGCGGATCGTCGCATGCGGCTGGCGAGCTGGTCTCCGGAGTCCCGGCGGACGGGGCGGCATCCTCAGGCAAGCGCCGGCGTCCTATCCTGCGGAGCCGGTGAGCGCGCAATACATCTTTACGACGTACAAGCTCTCGCGCCGGTTTCCGCCTGACCGCGAGGTCCTGGCCGACATCTCGCTGTCCTTCCTGCCCGGAGCGAAGATCGGCGTTCTCGGCTACAACGGCGCGGGCAAGTCGACGCTGCTGCGGATCATGGCCGGGCTCGACTCCGACTTCGACGGCCACGCCCAGCTCGCCCCGGGCGCCACCGTCGGTCTGCTCGAGCAGGAGCCAGCGCTCGATCCGACCAAGGACGTCAAGGGCAACGTCGAGGAAGGTGTGGCCGAGGCCCGCGCGCTGCTCGACCGCTTCAACGAGCTGTCGATGAACTACTCCGATGAGACGGCCGACGAGTTCGCGCAGGTCCAGGAGCGAATCGACGCGAGCGACGCCTGGAACCTCGATACGACACTCGAGATCGCGATGGATGCGCTGCGCTGCCCGCCGCCGGACGCCGAGATCGCAACCCTCTCCGGCGGCGAGCGCCGGCGCGTCGCGCTCTGCCGCCTGCTCCTGCGCCAGCCCGACCTGCTGCTGCTCGATGAGCCGACCAACCACCTCGATGCCGAGTCGGTGGCCTGGCTCGAGCGCTACCTCCATGACTACCGCGGAACCGTCGTCGCGGTCACCCACGACCGCTACTTCCTCGACAACGTCGCCGGCTGGATCCTGGAGCTCGACCGAGGCCGCGGGATCCCCTATCAGGGCAACTACTCCGGCTGGCTCGAGCAGAAGCGGACGCGCCTGGAGACCGAAGCCCGGCAGGAGACGGCGCGCCGGCGGACGATCGATCGCGAGCTCGAGTGGGTCCGCCTCAACGCCAGTGCCCGTCGCAACAAGCCCAAAGCGCGGCTGAACGCCTATGAGGCGCTGCTGGCCGAGGATCGCAACGTCAAGCTCGATCAGGTGCAGATCCACATTCCCGCCGGCCCGCGCCTGGGCGACGTGGTGGTCGAGGCCGACGGCCTGCGCAAGGCCTACGGCGAGCGCGTGTTGATCGATGAGCTGTCGTTCAAGCTGCCGCGCGGTGGCATCGTCGGCGTGATCGGACCCAACGGTGCCGGCAAGACGACGCTGATGCGCATGATCACCAGCCAGGAGAAGCCCGATGCCGGGACGCTGCGGCTCGGCGACACGGTCGAGCTCGCGTACGTCGATCAATCGCGCGAAGCGCTCGATCCCGACAAGACGGTGTGGCAGGAGATCTCCGGCGGCAGCGACCAGATCAAGCTCGGCGAGCGCAGCGTCAACAGCCGGGCCTACGTCGCCGGCTTCAACTTCAAGGGCACCGACCAGCAGAAGAAGGTGGGCAAGCTCTCCGGCGGGGAGCGCAATCGGCTACATCTCGCCAAGCTGCTGCGCAGCGGCGGCAACTTGCTGCTGCTGGATGAGCCGACCAACGACCTCGACGTCGACACCTTGCGCGCGCTCGAAGAAGCGCTGTTGGGGTTTGCCGGCTGCGCGGTGGTCGTCTCGCACGATCGCTGGTTCCTCGACCGCATCGCGAGCCACGTCCTCGCCTTCGAGGGCGACTCACAGGTGCGCTGGTTCGAGGGCAACTTCGAGGCCTACGACGCGTTCCGCCACGAGCAGCTGGGCGCCGAGGCCGAGCGCCCGCATCGAATCACATACAAGAAGCTGGTGCGCGGATAGGCGCCGGCGTGGCCCCGCGGCGCGGTAGGCTGCGCATCGACGTGTCCGTCTCCTCGAAAGCTGTCCTCATCACCGGCTGCTCGTCGGGCATCGGCCACGCCACCGCCCAACGTCTGCTGCAGGAGCGCTGGACGGTCTACGCGACGGCGCGAGGGCCCGAGACGCTGGCGGACCTGGCCGCCCGGGGCGCCAAAACGCTGGCTCTCGATGTCACCGACGAGGCTTCGATGGCCGCGGCGGTCAGCGCCGTGACCGATGCCGAGGGCGCGGTCGGCGTACTGATCAACAACGCCGGCTACAGCCAGTCCGGTGCCGTCGAGACGGTGCCGATGGACCAGGTGCGCCGGCAGTTCGACACCAACGTGTTCGGGCTGATCCGGATGTGCCAGCTCGTCCTGCCCGGCATGCGCGAGCAGGGCTGGGGCAAGATCGTCAACCTCAGCTCGATGGGCGGCCGGCTCACGTTCCCGGGCGGCGGGCTCTACCACGCGACCAAGTACGCCGTCGAGGCGCTGAGCGACGCCCTGCGCTTCGAGGTCCGCGGCTTCGGCGTCGACGTGATCCTGATCGAGCCAGGCTTGATCGTGACCTCGTTCGGCGACGTCGCCTCCGCATCCGTGGCGGCCGCCATCGATGGCGGGCCCTACGCCGACTTCAACCGCAAAGTGGCCAAGGTCACCCAGGACGCCTACCGGGGACCGATGGCCAGGCTCGGCGCCGGTCCCGAGGCGGTGGCGAGCACCATCGCGCGCGCGCTCACCGCCAAGCGCCCGAAGGCGCGCTATCCGGTCACGCCGTCGGCGCACCTGATGATCAACCAGCGCCGGCTCACGCCCGACCGCGCCTGGGATCTGATGATGCGGGCGCAGTTCCCCACGCCACGGCCCTGACATCCCGTAGCGGTCAGCCCGTCGCCAGCCGCCGGGCCAGCCACTCGCGCAACCCGTGGGCATCGTCGAACACCGCGTCCGCGTCGGCGAGGGCTTCGCGGTCGAACGGCCCTGTCGTCACCGCGACACAGGAAAGCTCGTCGGCGCGCGCGCACGCGATGTCACGCGGCGTGTCGCCGATGACCACGGTCTGCGCCCGCGGGTACGGTCGCCCCGGACGGCCGGCGCGACGCCGCGCCAGTCCCGGCAGCGCCGCACGGTCCTCGGAATCCGAGCCGAAGGCGCCGACCGCGGAGGCGAAGTAGCCGCCAAGACCTGCGCGCTCGAGCTTCAGGCGGCCCACGGCCTCGAAGTTGCCGGTCACCAAGCCGAGGTTGACGTCATCGCGCTCGCACAGCCAGGCGAGCAGGCTCTTGATGCCCGGAATGACCGTGTGCGAGAGATCGTCGGTGGCGAGGCGAACGTAGGCGCGCGAGCACGCCTCGCGGACCGCGTCGGCCCGCTCGTCGATTGTCTCCGCCGAGACGCCCGCGGCGAGCAGGATCGCCCGCGCGATCTCGCCATCCGTGCGTCCGGCCGGCGCCAGCGACGAGCGCACACGCGCCGCGGCCACCCCGTGAACTTCGCGCAACGCCTCGTGCAGAGCCTTGCGATGCGCCTCGGTGGCGCCGGCGACGAGCGTGCCGTCGATGTCGAACAGCAGCAGCATCGCCACGCTCAGCGCTGGAACGAGATGCTCGGGTCGAGCCTCCGCGCGAACGCGGCGATCAACCTCGCCGCTGCCTCGATGTCGTTGAGCGAGACGAGCTCCACCGGCGAGTGCATGTAGCGGCACGGAACCGAGACCAGACCGGTGGGGACGCCGGCGCGGCTCAGATGGATCGCGTCGGCGTCGGTGCCGGTGCCGCGGCCGAGCGATTCGACCGTGAAAGGGATGTCTTCGCCCTCGCCGGCCTCGTAGAGCTGCTCGAACACGAGCGGGTGAAGCGTGGTGCCGCGGGCCACCACCGGCCCGCTGTCGAGATCATGCTTGGTGATCGGCCCGAGCTGGACTCCCGGCTGATCGGTGGCGAAGGTGAGATCGACCACGACGGCGACATCTGGCTCGTGGACGAACGCGCTCGTGCGCGAGCCCGCGAACGTCGTTTCCTCCTGCGCCACCGCCAGCGCCAGCACATCGCCGGGCGCCCGGCCGCCTTCGGCGACGAGCCGGGCGGCTTCGGCGGCCACGTAACACCCGACACGATTGTCCAGCGCGCGAGCGATCACCCGCTCGTGGCGCAGCTGTCGCGGCTCGGCATCGATCACCGCGACGTCCCCGATCCGCACCAGCTCGCGTGTCTCCTCGGCGCTCTTGGCCCCGACGTCGATGTGCAGGTCCTTCAGCTCTGGGACCTTCTTGCGCTCCTCGTCTTCGAGCAGGTGGATCGGCTTGCGCGCGATGACGCCGCTGACCGGGCCGTTCCGCGTGCTGAGCGTCACACGCTGGCCGACGAGCACGATTGGGTCCCAGCCTCCGACTTGGCCGAAGCGAACGTAGCCGTCGTCATCGATATGAGAGACGTGCAGCCCGATTTCGTCGATGTGACCGACGATCGCCAGGGTGGGTCCATCGGCCGTGCCCCGCACCCGCGCGAACGAAGATCCGACCAGATCGCCTCCGACCTCGTCGGCGAACGCCGCGCACGCCTCGCGCCACACCCCGGCGGGTCCGGTCTCATGGCCGGAGGGGCCGCGCGCCGTGAGCAACTGCTCGAGAAATTTCGGGATTGCCACTCGGCAAGGCTAAGGGTTCGTAGGAGAAGAAGGTGTCGGAATGAGGGGTCCGAGGAGCGAGCGGGGCAAGGACGCAGGATCGAAGCTGTAGCAGCGCTACAGCGAGATCCGAGGACGAAGCATCCGCGACGCTCATCGGGCGCCTCAAACGGCAGCTTATTCTCCTACGAGCCCTAACCGGGCGGCGGCGCGTGTGCCCTCAGCCGCAGCGGCGCCAGTGCCCTCAGCCGCAGCGGCGCGAGTACCCTCAGCCGCAGCCGGGGTGCTTGAATCGGCGCCGGTGAGCTCCGCGCTCGAGCCCCACAAGCAAGCCGAGATCGACTCGCGGACCGCCGAGTTCATCGCCCAGGAGGCAACCAAGCCATTCGGCTGGGCGCCGGCCCACTTCCTCGAGTGGGCGACGATCGCGGCGATGATCCAGGCCACCGGGCTCCCAGCCGGGGCACACGTGCTCGACGTCGGCGCGGGCTCGGGCTGGACGTCGCTGTTCCTCGCCGAAGCCGGCTTCGACGTCGTCGGCTACGACCTGGTGCCGGCAAACGTCGAGCTTGCCCGTCGCCGCGCCGCTCGCTGGCAATCCACGGCGCGCTTCGAGGTCGGCGACATGGAGGCGCTTCCCGCTGGCCCAGCCGCCGACGCCGCGCTCCTGTTCGACGCGCTGCATCACTCGACGCGTCAGCTGCAGGCGCTGCGCTCGGTCGCCCGGCGGCTGCGCCCCGGCGGCTGGCTCGTCCTCGGCGAGCCGACCTGGCTGCATCGCCTCTCGAGCGGTGCTCGCGCCACCCAGCGCGAGCACGGCTGGATGGAGCGCGGGCTCAGCCTGCGCGCCCTGCGGCGTGATCTGAGCGCCGCCGGTTTCGTCGAGACCCGCCGTTTCTTTCAGCCCACGGAGCCCTATGGAGGGCGTGGGCGCGCCTTCGCCTGGCAGCTCGCGCGTCTCGCCGGCGCGAACTTCTGGGTGGCCCCGCGTGCGCACCTGTGGCTCGTGGCCAGGCGCGGCTGAGTCCGCGCGCAGGCCTCAACTCGCCAGCAGTTCGCGCAGCACGAACTGGAGGATCCCGCCGTGGCGGAAGTACCGCTGCTCCTTCGGGGTATCGATCCGCGCCGTGACCTTGAACTCCTTCTCATCGGCACGCACGGTGAGCTCGCGCGGGATCTCCTCTGCGTCAGCGAGTCCATGGATCGTGAACGTCTCTTTGCCCGTAAGGCCAAGCGACCCCACCGATTCGCCCTCCTTGAACTGCAGCGGGAGCACTCCCATGCCGACGAGGTTAGAGCGGTGGATGCGCTCGAAGCTCTCGGCGATGACGGCGCGGACGCCGAGCAGACGCGTGCCCTTGGCCGCCCAGTCACGGCTCGAGCCGGAGCCGTACTCCTTGCCCGCCAGGACGATCAGGGGCGTGCCCTCGTCGATGTAGCGCATCGCGGCGTCGTAGATCGACATCTGCTCCTCGTCGGGCAGGTGCAGCGTCACGCCGCCTTCCGTGCCCGGAGCGAGCTGGTTACGCAGGCGGATGTTCGCGAACGTCCCGCGCATCATCACCTCGTGGTTGCCGCGCCGTGAGCCGTAGGAGTTGAACTCGCGCGGCTCGACGCCGCGCTCGATCAGGTAGCGCCCGGCCGGGCTGTCGCGCTTGATCGAGCCCGCCGGAGAGATGTGGTCGGTGGTGACGCTGTCGCCGAGAACCGCGAGCACCCGCGCCTCGTCGATGTCGCTCACGGGCTCGGGCTCGCGCGGGAGGTCCTCGAAGAACGGCGGCTGGCGGACGTAGGTCGAATCTCCTGCCCACTTGAACTGGTCTCCGCTCGGCACCTCGAGCGAGTTCCAGCGCTCGTCGCCGTCGAACACCTGGCCGTAGCTCTTGCGGAACATGTCCGACTGCACCGCCTCCTGCACCGTGCTCGCAACCTCATCGGCCGAAGGCCAGACATCGCGCAGGTACACGGGGGATCCACACTCGTCCTCGCCCAGCGGCTCGTCGTAAAGATCGATGTCCATCGTCCCGGCCAGCGCGTAGGCCACGCACAGAGGCGGCGAAGCGAGGTAGTTCATCTTCACGTCGGGGTTGATCCGGCCTTCGAAGTTGCGGTTCCCCGAGAGCACTGAGATGACCGCCAGGTCCTCGGCGGCGACGGCATCGGAGATCTCCTCCGGCAGCGGGCCGCTGTTGCCGATGCAGGTCGTGCAGCCATAGCCGACGAGATGGAAGCCGAGCGCCTCGAGGTAGTCCGTCAAGCCGGCGCGCTCGAGGTACTCGGTCACGACTTTCGAGCCAGGGGCGAGCGAGGTCTTCACCCAGGGCTTGACTTTCAGCCCCTTGTGCACCGCGTTGCGCGCGAGGATCCCTGCGCCGAGCATCACCGATGGATTGGAAGTGTTCGTGCAGCTCGTGATCGCCGCGATGACGACGTGGCCGTGGTCGAGCTCGGTGTCGGTGCCGTCGGCCAGCGTCACCGGAACCTTCGTCTCCGGCCGGGTCGCAACCTGCGCCCCGCCGGTCCCGCCGCCGGGCTCGAGGCCCGGGCCGTTGAGCTGGTGGGTCGACACCGGGTCGCTGGCCGGGAAGCTCTCCTGCACCGCTTCGTCCTCTGCGCTCTCGTCTGGGAGGTAGCCCTCGAGCGCCATCCGGAATGCCGACTTCGACTCGGTCAAGGAGACCCGGTCCTGGGGACGCTTGGGCCCCGCGATGCTCGGCACCACACTGGCCAAGTCGAGCTCGAGCGTGTCGCTGAACGTCGGCTCCTCAGCATGCTCGTCGTGCCAGAGCCCCTGTTCCTTGGCATACGCCTCGACCAGCTCGATGAGTTCGCTCGGACGCCCGGAGAACTCGAGGTAGCGCAGAGTCTCGGCGTCGATCGGGAAGATCGCGCACGTGGAGCCGAACTCCGGCGACATGTTGCCGATCGTGGCGCGGTCGGCGAGGGGCAGGTTGGCCAAGCCGGCACCGTAGAACTCGACGAACTTGCCCACGACCCCGTGCGCGCGGAGCATCTCGGTGACGGTGAGCACGAGATCGGTCGCGGTGGCGCCTTCTTGGAGCTCGCCCGTGAGCTTGAAGCCGATGACCTGCGGGATCAGCATCGACATCGGCTGCCCCAGCATCGCCGCCTCGGCTTCGATCCCGCCAACTCCCCAGCCGAGCACACCCAGGCCGTTGATCATCGTCGTGTGCGAGTCGGTGCCCACGAGCGTGTCGGGGTAGGCGAGGCCGCGTTCCTCGTCGACGAACACGACGCGTGCCAGGTACTCGAGATTGACCTGATGGACGATGCCGGTGTCGGGCGGGACCACGCTGAAGTTGTGAAACGCGCTCTGCCCCCAGCGCAGGAACGCGTAGCGCTCGCGGTTGCGCTCGAATTCGAGCTCGGCGTTGCGCTGAAACGCCGTACGAGTCCCGAACTCATCCACCTGGACCGAATGGTCGATCACCAGCTCGGCCGGCACCAGCGGGTTGATCTTCTCTGGATCGCCATCCATTTTCCGCATCGCGTCGCGCATAGCGGCCAGGTCGACAACGGCCGGAACCCCGGTGAAGTCCTGCATCACCACTCGCGCCGGGGTGAACGCGATCTCCTGGCTGGGCTCTTCCTTGGCGTTCCACCGCGCCAGCGCCTCGATGTCCTGGGCGCGGATCGTCTCTCCGTCCTCGTTGCGCAGCAGGTTTTCGAGCAGGATCTTCAGCGAGAACGGCAGGCGCGCGACGTCGTACTTGTCCTGAAGCGCGGCGAGGCGGAAGATCTCGAGCCTGCGCTCGCCCAGGTCGAGAGCGCCTCGGGCACCGAAGCTGTCGGGGTTCACGTTCAACCTCCTGTCATCTACGCCGATACTGCTTACTGTAGGCGTCCGCCGCGGTAGCATCCCTTGCGCCTCGAGCCAGGGGGGACCGGGGCGGGTCTCCGACACAGAGTGGTTCTCTTCGTGATCACCAGCTGATGCGGGTTCTCCTGCGCATACTCCTGATCGCCGCAGCCTTAGTCTGCCTGCTCGGCGCTTCGGCCCGAGCCGACACCGCGCAGAGCTCGAACTGGGCCGGATATGCCGCTCACCGCCCCGGGGTTCGCTTCAACAACGTCCTGGCCCACTGGACGCAGCCGCGCGCCTCGTGCGTGCGCGGCCGGCGGACCTACTCCGCGGTCTGGGTTGGGCTCGGCGGCTTCAACGCCAGCTCCAACGCGCTCGAGCAGATCGGCACCGAGGTCGATTGCACCGCGTCGGGGCGCGTCGCCTCGAGCGCCTGGTACGAACTCGTTCCGGCGCCGTCTCAGTCGATCCGCATGAGCGTGCGGCCAGGCGATCAACTCTCGGCCTCGGTCGGCGTGAGCGGATCCAGCGTCACACTCGTCCTGAGGGACTCCAGCACCCATCGCTCGTTCCGCAAGACGCTGCGCGCCGCAGCGATCGACGTTTCCTCAGCCGAATGGATCGTCGAGGCGCCGTCGGAGTGCATCAGCGACAACATCTGCCAGACGCTGCCGCTGGCGAACTTCGGCTCGGCCACGTTCTCGCTCGCGGCGGCTCGTTCGGTCGCCGGTCATTCGGGCTCAATCTCCGATTCGCGCTGGGACTCGACGCAGATCCGGCTGACGCCCACGGGCCAGCACTTCGTGCTCTACAACGACGCGTTGAGCGTGGCTGTGCCATCGGCACTGGCGAACGGCGGCCGGTCGTTCAGGGTCACGTTCGCGAACGTGGCAGTCAGGGGCAACCCGTTGCTGCGGGCTCGGCAGGCCTCCCTGCGCGACGGCTACATCAACCACGCGCGTCACTAGGGGTTCCCTGGCTACAGCCCCGGTGGGTGCCGGACCACGAACCCGTCCGCCGCAGCCATCGACTGCGACCAGCGGGTTCCTCCCGACGCCAGCGCCACCGTGTCGAAGCGCCATCCGGCGACGACCATGAAAGCGTGGTCGGCGTTGGCATATACCGTGATCCACCGACCGGGCCCGGGCGCGCCCCAGCTCTCGAACCCGGTCGAGTCGAGCGGCGAGCTGAGCAAACCCGCGGCGGCGAGCGCGTAGCTGACCGAACCCGAGCAGTCGTAACCGCTGGCCTGGAAGGAGCCGTGCCCGCCGCCCCAGATGTAAGGCAGCGTCGCGATCGCATTGCCGGCGGCGATCACCTGAGCGACGGCCGCCGGCGCCCCTGCCGGCGGCTGGACCATCCCGCCTGCATCAACCGCGATGCCTCCGACCGCGGGACCGCCGGCCGCCGCGGCCCGCCGCGCCTCGGCGAGCGCGCGCTCCTCGAGTGAGTTGACCCGGGCGTTCAGATCGCGCAGCTTTGCTTCGTCTGCTGAGCGAGCGGCGAGCTGTGCGATCTGGCGCCCCAGCAACGCCGCGCGCAACGCGGCGATCTGGTTGCGCTGCGCCAGCACCTGCTCGGCCAGCGCGCGGTCGCGCTTCTCGAGCGCTGCCAGCGCGGTGGCTTCTCGGGCGACCGCGGCGCGGGCGATGCGCGTGGTGCCGATCACCTGCGCATCCTGGTGGCGCATCCGTCGCAGGAAGCTCACCTGCTCGAGCAGGTCGCGGAAGCCATGCGCCTCCAGCATCACGCTGACGAGGTCTGGTTGGCTGCCCTCGTACTCGGCCCGAAGGTTCGACGCGAGCGCCAGCGAAGCCCGCTGCAGCCGATTCTCGAGCTCGACGAGCCGATTTCGCGCCGCGAGCAGCGCCCGCTGCACTGAACTCAGATCGGCCTCCCGGGACGCAAGCTGCACCTGCGCGGCAGCGAGGCGATGCTGGGCGTCCTGGAGGCCACCGGCGGTGGCGTTGATCTGCGCCGTCTCACCCGCGATCGCCGCCCCCAGCGACGTGGCGGCTGAGCGGTTGGCGGCGATCTGTCCTTGAAGATCACCCGGGCTGCTCGTGACCAGGCCGCTGCCGAGGAGCAGCACCCAGACCACTGGCGCGGCGGCCAGTTGCCGCTTCAACCTCGGATGTCTGGCTCGGTTGAGCATCTCGTGAGCGCACGAAGCTGCGTGGCGACGCCGGCTGAGTAGCCGCAATCGTCGTCGAGGACCGCCGGAGCGGTGGGGCGGCGAGCACCCTAACACGAGGCAAACGATGTCCGCTTGCCGGCGGGATGGCTGCAAGACATCCTGCAAAACCCGGGCTTTCGCGGCTGTGTAGCAGGGATTAGCCAACTCACCTCGACGGCCGGCGGACGCCGGCCGAGCGCCGCGAGCCGGCGCGACTCTTGCAATACTCGCGCCGGTGAGATTCCCCCGCGCAACGTTTGCCTTGCTCCTGGCGCTGGTCGCGCTCGCGCTGCTGGCGCCTGCGGCGGCGCTGGCCGCCGGCCCGTCGGCGGGCGACCAGCAGTACGTCGATCCCCTCTCCGGCTCGAAGTCTGGCTCCTCTGGCAGCTCCGCGCCCAGCTCCTCGGGTTCGGGCTCTTCGAGCGGCAGTTCCGGCACGTCGAGCTCGGGAGCCGCGACCGGCAGTTCCGGATCCTCGACCGGAGCTTCCGGCTCGGCCAGCGGTAGCTCGGCTGCGTCCAGTCCCACGTCCAGCTCGTCGGGCACGACCACCTCCGCCGGCTCGAGCTCGGCCGCCGGCTCGACCACGACAAGCACTGGATCGACGGCCGCTGACGCTAGCTCGGCTGGCACGCTGCCGCGCACCGGCTTCGACGCTTGGCTCGCGGGCGGCATCGGCGTCGGCTTGCTGGGCGCCGGTTTCGTGCTTCAGCGCCGCATCCGACGCGCGTAATGAACGAGGCGGGGCGCACACCGCAATGAGCGCTGGGCGCTAGTGCGGGTCGGCCTGCGGCCGGGCGACACCGACACCCCTGACACCGATACCCGCCGAGCTGCGGTGGCGATCAACGCGCGCGCGGCCGTGCGGGCCGAGATCGGCGGCGTCGAGCGCTTCGCTCGCGAGATGGCGCTCCGGCTGCCTGCGCTGCGACCGGACCGCTACCGGGTGATCCGGCCCCCGCGCCGGCTCGCCTACCGAGCCGGTCACGTCTGGGAGCAGGCGTTGCTGCCGGCGCTCAGCGCGGGCTCCGCGCTCGTGCTCTCGCCGGCAAACCTCGCCCCGGCGCTCGATCGACGAAACGTCGTCGTCTTCCACGACGCCGCCGCGCTTCGCCATCCCGAGGCGTACACGGCGCCCTATGTTGCCTACCAGCGGCGGCTGCTGCCGCTGCTTGCCCGGCGCGCCCGCCTCATCGTCACGGTTTCCGAGTTCTCCCGGCGCGAGCTGATGGAGGTGCTCGGCATGAATCCGGCGCGCGTGAGCGTGGTCCCGGAGGGGGTCGACGAGCGCTTCTCTCCCGCCGCCGATGGCGCCATGGCACGTCGACGCTACGGCCTCGAGCGGCCGTACGCGCTTGTCGTCGGCACCGTCTCGGCACGAAAGAACCTTGGGTCACTCGCGCGTGTGGGCGCCGTTCTTGCCGTGCGCGGGATCGACCTCGTTCTCGCCGGATCGGACCGCGGTTACCTGCGAGGCGCAGCCCCCGCCGTGCGCCGGCTGGGCTATGTCCCCGACGACTTGCTGCCCGGCCTGTACGCGAGCGCGCGAGCGGTCCTGGTGCCGTCGCGCTACGAGGGGTTCGGCCTGCCGTGTCTCGAGGCGATGGCCAGCGGCGTGCCGGTCGTGGCCACCAAGGCTGGGGCGCTTCCCGAGACCTGCGGCGATGCTGCCTTGCTCGTCTCGGCGGACGACGGCGACGCGCTGGCGGCGGCGGCGCTGGCGGCGGCATCGCAAGACGAGGTACGCGCGCGGCTGACCGAGGCCGGCCTCCGGCGGGCGGGCCGCTTCTCGTGGAGCCACAGCGCGGAGCTGATGGACCGGGTCATCGACGAGCTGCTGGCGCGCCGCCGGGACGGCACCGCGGCTGCGGAGGGAATCTAGACTCGGGTCGATGCGCCGTTTACGCCTGTTCGCAGCCGTGGTGGTCGTCCTGGTCTCGTCCCTAGCGAGCACAGCGGCCGCGAGCGCGCGCGTTCCCCAGGGCTTTGTCGGGGTGATGCCGGCGCCGCCGATCTACAACCGCGACGTGAACCTCTCGCACCAGCTCGACTCAATGGTGGCCAGCGGGGTGGAGAGCCTTCGCGTCGAGTTCGACTGGGCGAGCGCGCAGCCCTACGGCTCGGCGGCGGACGTTCCGCGAGCCCGGGCGAAGGATTTTCAGACCATCGGCGGCGTTCCCACGACGTTCACGGTCACCGACAAGATCGTCGGCCTCGCCGCCCAGCACGGCCTATCGATCATGGCCGTGGTGCTCGTGACCCCGCCGTGGGCGGCGGTCGCCAGTCCGGCTGGTAATTACAACCTGCCGCGGTCGAACTCGAGCTTCGCGAGCTTTATGAGCGCGCTCATTGGGCGCTACGGTCCGCGTGGCTCGTTTTGGCGCCAGAACCCGAAGATCAAGCGGGTTCCGATCCGGATGTGGCAGATCTGGAACGAGCCGAACCTCGAGCTCTACTGGCCGAACCAGCCTTGGGCGCCGGGCTACGTGACCATGCTGCGCGCGGCGCACGACGCGATCAAGCGCGCCGACCGCGGCGCGAGCGTTGTTCTCGCCGGCCTGCCGAACCGCTCCTGGGATGACCTGGAGGAGATCTACAAGGTGCCCGGAGCCAGTGGCCTGTTCGACGCCGTCGCTGTCCACCCGTTCACGGCTGATCCAAAGGGCGTGATCACGATCCTGCAGCTGGTTCGGGGAGTGATGAACCGGCACGGCGACCGCGCCAAACCGATGTTCGCCACCGAGGTCAGCTGGCCCTCGTCGAAGGGCAAGGCCACACAGTTCTTCGGCTTTGAGACGACCGAGGCCGGTCAGGCGAGTCGCGTCGCCTCGGTGCTGCCAATGCTCGCTGCCAACCGGCGTCAGCTCGGGCTCAGAGGCTTCTACTGGTACACGTGGCTGAGCCGTGACCGCTGCTGTGATAAGTCGTTCGAATACGCTGGCCTGCTGCGCTACTCGAAGGGACGGATCAGCGCCAAGCCCGCCTTCAGTGCCTTCACACGGGCTGCTCTGGCGCTCGAGAACTGCAAGGTCAAGAGCTCAGACGCAACCCGCTGCCGGCGGCGCTAGCTCCGAACGCGGCTGCTTGGCGTCGCGCAACGCGGACGTGAAGGCTCGCGTGTCGGCGCTGCTCCCGCCGCTCGGCGGGTGGATCCCGAACCAGTCGTCGACCAGCGCGGGATTGCGCTCGGGCGTCATCCACGAGTAGAGCACGACCGCGGCTAGCCCGCAGCTGCTGTGGCCGAGCGCCGCGAACGTCCTCGCGATGTAACCTGGACGCAGCTGCGGCGGAGCGTATTTCGGATCCTGCGGCGGGCTCGTCGACCATCCGAGCTCAGTCACGTACAGGGGCACCTCGCTCAGGCCGAGTCGGTTCATGACGCTGCGGTAGCTGCGGATCAGGGCCAGCACGCGCACCGGCCGCGGCGCGTAGGGGTGGATCGCGATCCCGTCGATGTGCCCGCGCAGCCGAGGGCGGGCCGTAAGCATCGCCGGCAGGGTCGTGTCCGGGTGCGCGAGCCCTCCGACGATCACCCGTGCGCTCGGGTCGACGGCGCGGATCGCGTCGCGCGACGCGGCGTATAGATCGGCGAGGCCCGCGGGGTAGGGTCTCGGCAACCAGAAGAAGCCGACGTCGGGCTCGTTCCAGACCTCATAGGTGTCCGTCGGCTGGGGTGTGAGCTCGGGGTGCTCGCGCCAGAACGCCCCGCTCGGTCCATAGCGTGCGGCCAGCGCCGCCGCAAAAGCCGCGAAGTCGGCCGCGGAGCGCGGCGGCGAATGCTCCTGACCGGGAACGGACTGGGCCCAAGCCGGCGAGTAGTCGAGAATCGGCAGCCACTGCAGGCCGCTTGACGCCAACGAACCGACGATGCGGTCGTCGAAGCTCCAGCTGTAGTGATGAACGCCGCCACTCGGAGGTGTCGGCTCAGCTGCCTCCCAGAGAGCGTCGCTGCGGGCGAGCGTTACCCCGGTCTGCTTGAGCGCGGCCAGCTGCGCGTCGATCTGAGCGGCGCTGTAGTCCGGAAGGTTGAACAGCGTGTTGACGCTCGCACCGAAGCGGAGCGTCAGTGGGGCCGGTGCCGCCGGCGGGCCGGGTGCGGCCGGCGGGCCGGTCGGTGCGAGCGACGTCGGGCTGTGCTCGCTTTGCCCGCTGCCGCCGCTCAGGGCTACAACGAGTATCGCCGCCACGACAGCCGCAACCACTCCGGCGATTGCCAGCGCCCGTCGCCGGATGCGCTTGCTCAACTCGGGCCGCCGACGCGGTCGGCACTCTCGCCGGCCACGCGCGTGCGGCGCAGCGCTTCCAGCTGGCGGCGCTCTCGCTGGACGTCGCGCCCGAGCACGCGTTTGCCGAGCAGGCGGGAGCGGAACGTGAGCGCCTGCGCGAAGTCGTCAATCGCTGCTCGCCGTCGGCCCCGCCGTCGCACGACCACGTCGCGCCGCGCCTGCGCGAGCCGGTCGAACGCCTCTCCGCCGAACGTCTCGTTCGTCGAGTGCGCGCGATGGTGGAGCACGCGTGCCGCCGGCCAGAACCACGTCTCGACCCCAGCGTCGGCGGCGCGCAGCGAGAGGTCGAGATCCTCGCCATAGAGGAAGATCCGCTCGTCGAACGGGCCCAGCCGCCGGAGCGTCTCGGTGCGCGCAACGACGGCGCAGCCGACGGCCCAGCCGACCCGCTGCGGCTCGGTCGCGTGCCATGGCACGAGTTGCCGCGGCGCCACGTCGTGGGGGACGAGCGCGCTCAGCAGGTCAGGCAGCGAGGCCGGTAGCGGGTGCACCGAGTCCTCACGCCCGCCCGAAGGCGTGAGCACCAGCGGGGCGAGGAGCCGATCGTGGAGCAGGGCCTCATCCGCGACACGCGCGAGCGAGTTGTCCAGCAGCTCGACGTCCGGGTTGAGCAGCGCCACGACCGGCTCGCGCACCTCCTGGAGGGCCAGGTTGCAGGCGCGCCCGAAGCCGACGTTGTCGGTCTGGACGATCGAGCAGCGCCCGTTCCAGGCTCGAGCTGTGGCAACGCTGTCATCCCGGGAGGCGCAGTCGACCACGACGACACGCGCCGCCGGCAGGTGGCGAGCCACCGAGCTCAGCAGCCAGCCCAGCTCGCGGCCGGAGTTGTGGGTGACGGTGACGATCGCGAGCGGGGCAGGGTCCGGGGGCTCAGGTGAACCGCGCTCGGGTAGCAGCGCTTCGACCGCACATCGATAGCGCGTTCTCGCGGCCGCGCGCGTGAAGCTCTCTTGCGCGCGCTTGCGCCCGGCGGCGCCGAGCTCAGCCGCCAGGTCGGGGTCGCTGAGGAGCCGAGCGATCCCGGCGCCGGCCGCCGCGGCGTTGCCCGGGGGATACAGCACCGCGCACGACGGATCGGCGATCTCGGCTGGGCCGCCGGCGGCGGGGGCGACGACGGGCAGGGCTGCCGCAAGCGCCTCCAGGACGACCATGCCGAACGGTTCGCGCTCGGCGCAGTGCAGCAGGCATCCGGCGCGCGCAAGCTCCGAACGGGGATCGCTCACAGCGCCGGCGAATTCGACCGCGCCGGCCAGATCCGGCCGCGCGGCGCGCTCGCGCAGACGTTCTGCGAGCGCATCGCCGTCCTCTGCCATCGGCGCCCCGACAAACCGGAGCTGGACTCCTGGCAGTGTCTGCCTGGCCAACGCCACCGCCTCGAGGGCTACGTCGGGCCGTTTCCAGGGCACGAGCGCTCCGAGCACCAGCACCTCTTGCGCACGCTGACGCAGGGTGTGGAAGTCGTCCACGTCGACCCCCGGATGAACTACTCGTGCCGGTCGGCCGAGGTCCAGTGCAATCGCGTGCGACAACGCGATGACCAGGTCCGCCCGCGCGGCGGCCACGCGGATCAGAGCGCGGAGAACGCCGCCGGGCGGCAGCAGGTCGTTGTGCTGGAAGACGAGCGGGGTGCTGCGGCGCCGGAAGAGCAGCGAGGCGATCGCGGCGCGCATTCCCCACGCGATCACCAGATCGGGAGTTAGGTTGCGCGCGAGCGCCTGAGCTTCGAACGCGTGGGCCACGAGGGCGATCGCGGCGCTCGTCCGCGCGCCGATCCCGCCCCGCAGGCGCAGGCTCCGGCGACGCAGCACGAACACGCGCAGGCCGGCCGTGCGCGCCGCCTGCGCCAGCGCGCCCTCGGGACAGGCAACGCAGATCTCGCCGTGGAGACCGCTGGCGAAGTCGACGAGCAGCCGTTCCGCGCCGCCGATCGCCCCCGAGTAGCTGACGAACAGGACCATGGGCATGCAGGCGTGGCAGGCTACCCAGCGCCTAGACTGCGCGTCGGTGCTGCCGCTCATGAGCCCACCGGCCAGACCCAGGGTCCGCAACGGACACAGCTAATCGCCGATGCGAAACCGCGTAGCTGCAGCGGCCTGCGCCACGCTCCTGGCCGGCCCGACCGTCCTCGCCTTCTTCA
>JAFAZV010000210.1 GCA_019239445.1 Solirubrobacterales bacterium | reverse complement strand
GCCGAGGACGCCGGATCGCGGTCATCCGGGGCCGCCGTTTCGGGTGGAATGTTCCGGTGGGGCCCACCAGTGGGATTTAGTGGCCGCGGGCGTGCAGGAAGCGCACGAACGCCGCCTCGAGATCGCCCTCCTCGCCGCCGACGGTTTGCGCCAGCTCGCGCGGCGTGCCGGTGAACAGCAGCTCGCCATCGACGAGCACAAGCACGCGGTCGGCGTAGCGCTCGACCTCGGCAACGTTGTGGGTCGAGAAGACGACCGTCGTTCCGCGCTCCGCGAGACCGCCGATGAAATCCCACAGCCGCTCGCGCTGGCGAGGGTCGAGCGAGGCCGAGGGCTCGTCGAGGAGCACAGCCACGGGCTCACGCAACAAGCCGATCGCGATGTTGACCCGCTGCTGGTTACCTCCCGAGAGCTTGCCTACCTCCTCGTCGGCGCGTTCGCCAAGACCCGTCTGCGCGAGCATCCGCTCCACTGCCGCCTCGGGTTCGGCCAGCTTCTCCAAGTGCGCGAACAGCCGCAGGTTCTCCGCCACCGAGAGCTTCGAGTAGAGCGCCGGCTGCTGGGGAACCCAGCCAATCTGCTCGATCGAATGGCTGAGCTCGCCGGCGCTCGGCTGAAGAACGCCGGCGAGGATCGACAGCAGTGTCGTCTTGCCGGCGCCGTTGGGTCCGATGATCGCCGCCAGCTCGCCCTGCTCGAGCTCGAAGCTGATGCCGGCGAGCGCTGTCCGGCCGTCGTAGCGCTTGGTCAGCGCACGAGCAGCGAGCGTCGCGCGGCCGCCGGTGGTCGGGGCTGTGGTCGGCACGGGCGCGGAGGGTAACGCGCTTTGGTGAGAATCCCGCCGGCTCTCGGCTGTGGCGGGGGCGGCGGGGCGGGGCGATCTGGGCCGCCGGCGCGATCGCGGCCGCCGGCGCGTATCGCGACTACCGGCGCGGCCGGCGCCGGTCGAGCTGCCGACGCCTCAGCTCAGGCGAACATCTTGTGCCGAGCCGCCCACCGAGCGAAGCCGCTCGACACCAGCAGCGCCACCCCGACCAAGCCCGGCAGGCACCCGAGGAGGATGATCGCAGCGCCGACACCGAGCGGGCCGACCACGAGCACGATCACGCCGACGATCGCGATCGCGACGCCGATGAGGAGAAAGCGCAAGCCGGGACCGCCGAGGCGCTTGCCCTGACGTTCCAGCTCAGGATCTTGGACCGGGCCCGACTCGCGGACGGGGTTCGGCTCGGAAGCCACGGGGCGGAGCTACCCGTTCCGCGGCGCCGGTTATCCGGGTGTCCGCACCCGCGGCGCGAGCGGAGCGCCACAGGTGCGGCAGAACGAGTCCTCGGCCTGCGTGTCGGCGCCGCATTCGGCGCAGCGCTCGGAGTCGAGCGGCGTCACGACCGACGGCGACCGCGGGTGCTCTCCGCTGATCACCGAGCCGGCCGGCGGTACCCCAACCCCGGGCGAGACGAGCGACCACTGTTCGAGCACCAGGTGCCGGCGCAGGTAGACCACGGTCTGACGAACCACGGCAGCCACCGGCAGCGCCACGAGCGCGCCGACGATGCCATAGATCTGATAGCCGATCAGCAGCGAGAGGATGATCACGATCGGGTTGATCCGCAGAGAGATTCGGAACACCTGGGGCGCGACGAGGTGGCCTTCCAGCTGCTGGAGCGCGACGAACAAGAGGACGACCCAGACGGCGCTGATCGGGTTGTTGAACAGCGCCACCAGCACGGCTGGTGCGGGGCCGATGATCGGTCCGATGTAGGGGATGAACTCCATCAGCCCGTAGAAGGCGCCGAAGAAGATGCCGTAGTCCGCACCGGCGGGAAAGATCCCGACGACGCCCAAGATCCACAGCGCGAGGCTCGCACTCGCGCCCATGATCAGGCTGAACAGCACCTGCCCGCGTACGTAGCCGAACACGGCCTGCTGCACGAGCAGCGGGTAGTCGTCCTCCGGCGTCCCGTCGCCGGCGGGCATGATCTTGCGCACAAGATCGCCGATTTGTCTCCCGTAGACGAGCAGGTAGATCGATAACACGAGGATCAGGACGAGGTCGAACCCGATCGTCACGATCTGGGTGAGTAGGTCACGCGAGAAGGAAACGATCGCGCCCGAGCGCTTGAGCACGTTCTTCTGCAGGGTCTGCAGCGCCGTCTGACCCTGCTGCTGGATGTGGATCCTGATGCCGTGACGGTTAAGCCATTGCTGGAAGCTCGCGAGGTCCTTGTTGGCGTGGCTGACCAGCTGCGGCACGTCGCGCTGAAAGCGCGTGACCTGGGTGGAGATCGGGTTCGAGAGCAGCAGCCCGATCCCGGCCAGGATGGCGAAGAACCCGAGGTAGACGACGAAGATGGCCAGCCCGCGCGGCAATCGCCGGCGCTCGAGCACCTTGACCAGCGGGTTGATGATCAGCGCAATGATGCTGGCGGTGATCAAGATCAGCAGCACGGTGCCCGACGCGCGGGCCAGCGCCCACAGCCCGAGCAGCGCGATCGGAAGGACGACGAGCTGAACCCAGCGCGGGACGATGACCGGCGGCGGTTTGGGTGAGGACTTCGCTGCAGCCGTGGCGGCGCGCGCGCCAGGCGGCGATTCGGCGCCGCCGTTTGTGGGCGGGCCTTCGCCGTCGTCCCCGAGGTCGCGCGTGTCGTGGACCCCGTCTCCCCCACGCGCCTCGCCCTCAGCGCCTCTCGGCATGCCGCTTCTCGGCCGCTTCCAGGGAAGTCTCGTTTGCATTCTCATGGAAGTATGCGCGGGAACCGGGCGTGACCAAACGTGCAGAAGACCAACATCCTGTTCATTGGAGATGTGTTCGGCGGCATTGGCCGGCGCGCGCTGCTCAACCTCTTGCCGGGCTTACGTGAGCAGTACGCGCCCGATTTTGTCGTCGCTAACGGCGAGAACGCGTCCGGCGGGGCCGGGATCACGCCGAAGAACGCGGACGAGATCTTCGCCGCTGGGGTCGACGTGATCACACTCGGCAACCACACGTACCGCCACCGCGAGATCTACTCCTACCTGGACGAGCACGAGCGGATCATCCGGCCGGCGAACTTTCTCCGCAATCAGCCCGGGCGCGGCTGGTGTGTGGTGGCGCGAGGTGGCGTGCGGCTGGGCGTGGTCTCGCTTTCCGGCAACCTGTTCATGAAGGCCGGGCGTCCGGCGTTCGCCGAGGCCGACGCGGCGCTGCACGCGCTCAAGGGCAAGGTCGATCACGTGCTCGTCGACATGCACGCCGAAGCGACGAGCGAGAAGGTGGCGATGGGCTGGCACCTGGATGGCCGCGTCAGCGCAGTCCTCGGCACTCACACTCACGTGCCGACGGCCGACGCGCGGATCCTTCCGGGCGGCACCGCTTACATCACGGACGTGGGCATGACGGGGCCGCGGGGCGGGGTGATCGGGGTAAAGCGCGAGCTGGCGCTCGAGGCGATGATCACTCAGATGCCGATCCGGTTCGAGCCCTCGGATGAGGATCCGTGGCTGAACGGGGTGGTGATCGAGGCGGATGACCGGCCGATGCGGGCGGTGGCGATCCACCAGGTCCTCGAGCGACTGGATCGTGGATCGGTCTAGGCCGGGCGGCTGGATCGTGGATCGCTGAACTGCCGTTCCTCTAGGTCCTGCTTCCCCGTGCGGTAGAAACTCCCCTCGCCTGCGCCGCAATTCGGGGGCTTGCGACTTAACTCTCGCCGGCGTGTAGAGATCACCGGCCGGGTCGCAACCGGGCATAGGTGTGGGGAGCTTCTCCCGCGGACGGAGTCGCCGGCTCAGGCGAGGACAGCCGGCGCAGACGAGGACCGCCGGCGCGTGCAGGACCACCGCCGGCGCGCCGAGAATTGCCCGCGTGCCCGCGCACCGCTACCCCGCCCGCCACCACCCGTCAAGGCGCCACCGCCAGCCGCCGCCCCCCCGCCATCAGCGGCGCCCTCACGGCGTCCGGCTCACCCGGCGGCGCGCCACCATCAAGTCCGCCCCCACCACCCGGCTGCGCGCACAGCACCGCCGCCATCACGAGCGGAAAGAACCAGGGGATGTAGAGGTAGAACCAGTGATCGACGCCGAGCTGGAGCGCGATCAGCACGGCGGCCCCGAGCGCCGCCACCTCGACCAAGCCGCGCCGGCGCGGCACGACCGCCACCGCGAGTGCCAGCGCCACGGCCGCCCCTTGCACCAGGTGCTGCACGACCCCGAGCCCGCCCCAGAGGCCCCAGATCGAGAACGGCGACCCGCGCGCAGACTGATAGGCGATCGTGTCGTGCCAGAACGCGCGCAGAACGCCGCTGCCACCGACCAGCACCGGGAGCATCAGCGCGACCGCCGTCAGCAGGAACGCCCCCGTGAACCAGACGATCGAGCGCAAACGCACCGGCCAGGGCTGGGCTCCACGCGCGAGAAGCGGCGCTAGTGCCAGTGGCGCGAACTTGGTAAGCCCGGCAAATGCCCCCACAACCCCTCGCGCCACGGGCCCCCGTCGCGCGACGAGCAGCGCCACTACGACGAGCAGCGCGACTAGTGAGTCGTTGCTGTTCGAGGTGAGGGCGTAGAGCGTGAACGGATACGACGCCCAGGCGTACGCCAGCACGACCCCCATCGACGGCCCCCGAATCAACCGCCCGAGGAAGTACAACCCGAACAGCGTCAGCAGGTCGAAGGCGATCGCCGCTGCGTGCGCCGCCGGCAGGTCGTCCCAGCTGCCGCTCCACCCGAACACGGCCCGGAACGGCACATAGACCAAGTAGTTGACCGGGCCATAGGTATCCCCCTGGGCGTTGTCGTGCGGCCAGCCGCCGTAGAGATCCTGGCCGTGCAGGATCTTGTCGGCTCCGATGACGCCGGCGTAGCCGACGTCGATCACGTTCGAGTTGGCGATGTTCAGACCGACGCGGAAGCCGACGAGAAACACCAGCGCCACGAGCAACCACCCGGTTGAAAACAGCACCCGTAGCGGTGCCCGCGGGCGGCCGCGCCCGAAACCGAGCAGCACCATCCGCGCGAGCAGGTAGAGCAGGAACGGGTACGCGAGTGGAACCGAGAGCCCAATCTGCGCGTGGTTGAAGAACGCCAGTGAGATCGAGAAACCGAGCAGGACGAGCAGGTCGAGGTGAAGCAGCGTCGGCCGCCGTAGCCACGCCCGCAGCCCGCGCACGCCCGCGCGCCGGCGTCCCACAGGCAGGAACGGCAGCACGAAGGCAAGGCACATCGGGATCCAGATGTAGAGAGCATTGACCTGTCGGCCGAAGGCACCGGGATATCCGCGCGCCATCGTCCACGCGACCTGGAACCCGGTCCACACCTCGGTCACGACACCGCGAACGTCGTCCACGTACGCCTGCATGAGCTCCTTCTGGCGCGGTAGCGGCGTGAACCAGCTCACCTGCCAGCGTCCCGGGCCCTTCGTGTACTCGTAGGCCTGAAGGTCGCGGTGACGCCGCAGCTCGCGTTGCACGCGCGAATCGCCCAAGGCGATCCGCTCGACCTGCCGCGCCGTGCGCCGGTAGCCAGACGGAGGCTTGTCGAGCTCCGTGACGAGGACCGGCGTGTTGGGATCAACCGCCGTCGCGGTCGAAGCGCTCGCTGTACCGGCCGCCGCTTGCGCCACCCCTGGCGCGCACACTCCGACCGCTAAAACCGCACAGAGGACCCAGACGATCGCTAGGCGCGGAAGCTCCAAAGCTTCTGCCCGAGGAACGACAGCGGCGTGCCGGCCACGACCGCGAGCGCCTGCGCCGGCACCTTGTCCATTCCCGCGCCGTCGACCAATCCCACCAGCACGAGGTAGGTGAAGCCGAACGCCACCAGCGAGACGGCGAAGAAGCGCATGGCTTGAAAGACCGGATGCTGGTGTCGAGCGTCGAACGTCCAGTGGCGGTTCAACCAGAAGTTGTTGACCACCGACACGATCCACGCGACCACGGCTGCCACGCGATAGTCGATCCCGACCATGTGCACGGCTGCCGCGAAGACCGCCAGGTTGACGACGTAGCCGCTCGCCCCCACGGCGACGAATCGGACCAGCTGGAGCCAGTTGTCCGGCTGGCGTGCGCCCACGCGGAGGCGCACGTGAAACGGGAGCTCGACCGCCGGAAGCTCCACGGCCGGAAGCTCGACCGTGCTCGTCAGCTCTTCGGGCACGGTGGAAATGTAGCGACGCCATATCGGTCAAACGTAAGTGTCAGGCGCCGCTAACCGGGTCCTAATCAACGCTTGCGCCGCCTCCTCTAGACCCCGAAATGCTGACGCACGATCGGGGCCACGTCCTCCAGAGACCATTGCTCGCGCACCCGGCTGCTGCCGGGGCCGGTGCCGCACCACAACAGCGCACCCAGCGAATCGGAGCGGTGAAGCGAACCGTGGCTGCCGCCACCGACGTGGTCCGCGCCGCCCCAGTCGACGAACTCATAACCCGGCTCAGCCGACAACAGCACGTCGCCAGCCGTCGGGCAGCTCAGCGCGGACCAGATGCGCCTCAGCGCGTCCGGGTAATCGTGGCTGAGGAACCGTCCGTCACGCACGGACGCCCGCAGCGCCTGGAGCTCGCCCTCGACGTTCCACCGCCCGCCGCGGAGGTCGACCACGCCATCACCGGGCGCGAACCGCAGCTCGCCACGCTCGCTGCGCACAACGGCCTCAGGCGTCCCCGAGTCGGGCTCGAGCCACAGCGCGAGGTCTATCCCGTCGAGCTCCTCGAGCGCGGTCAGCGACCGCGCCAGCACCTGATCGCGCTTGTCCTCGTCGAGCGCGTAGATCATCGCCGAGCGTTGCGCCGGGCTGAGCGCGACCTCCGCTCCGAGCGCTCGAGCCTGGCTCGGCGTCGCGACGTCGAAGTCCTCGAACGCCCGGTCGAGCCGGATCCGCTCCTCGACCGGCGCCTGCGAGTGGTCCGAGGTGACAATCACGGCGTGCTGCTCGAGAAACGCCTGGGTTCCTCCGGCCGCGTGCATCAGGCGTTCGAGCTGGCGGTCGGCGGCGGCAATCGAGGTGACCTGCGCGTGCGGACCGTTCTTGTGCGACCAAGCGTCGTTGTCTGGCAGCGAGAACAAGAGAAAGTCGAACAGATCGTTCTCGACTAGGTAGGCGCCCACGCATCCGGTGTGCTGGTCGCGAATTCCCGGCATTCCGAGCTGGCCGCGACAGCCGGTCTTGCGGCTCGCGTAGAGATCGGCGTAGAACAGTTCGAGCGGTCCGTCGATCGTGCGCCGGAACAGCGTCGATGTGACGACCCGTGCGAGCGCCGTCTCCTGCGCGACCTCATGGTGATGGCGGCCGCGGTAGATCAGATACGTCGTCCCCGCAGTGCGGACCTCGGCGTCATCGAGCGACTCGAACACGGTGTCGATTTCATGCGAGAGGTGCTCGGCATTCATGCGGTAGACGGTGTCCGTAAGCGAGCGCAGAACGCCGAACTGCCGCGAGGCCGAGAAGCTCGAGCCGTACTCGACGTAGCGAGCCTCCTCGCGGTGGTACCAGTTCATGCTCGGAATCCGGTGCTGATCCGGGCCGACGCCGGTGGTGATCGTCGCCGCGCAGACCGGAGTCACGGACGGGAACGAAGCCACGCAATCCGCCACGTAGGACCCCTCGGCGCGGATTCGCGCCAGCGCCGGCGCGCGTCCGGCAGCCATTGCTCGCTCGAGCATCTCCGGCTTGAGCGCGTCGATCACGACGAGGACGAGTTTCTTCACCGCGTCAACGCAGAATCCGCAGCCCTGCGTACTTCTGACCCTCGCGCCGACGGCCGGCCAGCAGCAGCCACACGAGGAGCGCGAGCGCGATCGGGCCGACAGGAGGCGCGACCACGGACAGCACGGCGACTAGCACGGCCGCGCCCTCGACGAACAGCGGGAGGGTCTGGACAGTGCTCGCGTCAAGCCGGGACCGGACCCGCGCCCACAGCGGCCGCGTAGCGAGCAGCGCCACGACGGCGCAGATCACGCCGCCGACGTAGCCGGGCCAGGCGGTGTAGCCGCCGCGCGCGAGGCTGCCGGCGAAGAACAAGGCGCCGAACGCGATCGCGGCCGCCACCAGCACCCACTCGAGCGGACCACGTTCGGATCCGGGCGCGGCGGAGCGCCGGCGCTCCAGCAGCGCCAAGGCGACGGCAGCGAGAGCGCAGGCAAGCAGGAATGGCGCGCTTTGCAGGAAAGAGTAGTCCGTGCCATTGAAGTGGATCTCGGCGTCAGCCGCCGCCAGCCCACCGGTTGCCACCGCAGGCAGGAACGGGCGGATGCCGACTGCCGCCGCGATGCCGATCCCCTGGAAGATGTCGAAGACGAGATGCACCTTGCTGTACCGTGACGAAGCGTGACGATAGTGCAGAGGCGCCGATGAGCCGTGGCCTCGGTCGCGGCGGCGCGGGCGCCGAGCGCCGGCGCAGCCGCTCCACGGCGAGGGACATCGAGCGCTACGCGGCGCTCTTCGCGCAGCGCACCAAAGTTATGAAGTCCTCGGCCATGCGCGATCTGATGGCGCTGACCGAGCGCGACGACGTGATCTCGCTCGCCGGCGGACTGCCCGACACCTCGACCTTCCCGCCCGACTCCTACGCGTCGCTGATGAGCACGGTGGCCGCTGAGTCCTGCGCCCGCGCGCTCCAATACGGACCCACCGAGGGGCTCGCGCTGGTCAAGCGCTGCATCGCCCAAGTGATGGCGACCGAGGGCATGGAGTTGCCCGAGGACGAGGTGCTCGTGACCACCGGTGGCCAGCAGGTGATCGACCTGGTGTGCAAGACGCTGCTCGATCCGGGCGATGTTGTCGTCACCGAAGCCCCGACCTACCCCGGTGCGGTGCCCACGTTCTGCGCCTACCAGGCCGAGGTCGTCCAGGTGCGGATGGATCGCGACGGGATGCGCATCGATGAGCTCGAGCAGGCGCTCGAGGAGCTCGAGCGTGCCGGCCGGCGTCCGAAGTTCATCTACACCGTGCCGAACTTTCACAACCCCGCCGGCGTGACGATGTCGCTCGAGCGTCGCCGCCAGCTCGTGCGGATTGCCGGCGAACGCGAGCTGCTCGTGCTGGAAGACAACCCCTACGGCCTGCTCCGTTACGAAGGCGATCCGCTGCCGCCGCTGCGCTCGCTCGACGACGAGTTCGTGATCTACGCGAGCACTTTCTCGAAGATCCTGTCGCCCGGCGTGCGGCTCGGGTGGACCACCGCGCCTGCGCCCGTGCTTGCGAAGATGAACATCGGCAAGCAGGGCTCGGACCTCTGCTCGTCGTCGATCTCTCAGTACTTCGTCGCCGCCTACTTCGATTCAGGGCCGTGGGGCGACTACGTACGCTCGTTGATCGAGATCTACCGTCGCCGGCGCGACGTCATGCTCGATGCGCTGGCCGAGCACTTCCCACGCGAGGCGGACTGGACGCACCCGCAGGGCGGCCTGTTCATCTGGGCCACCTTGCCCGACTACATCGACACCACCGACCTGCTGGCTCGCGCGCTCGAGGACCACGTTGCGTTCGTGCCGGGGCGCGCCGCGTTCGTCGACGGACGCGGCGGCTCCTCGATGCGGCTGAACTTCTCCGGCGTCAGCGAAGACGAGATCCGGGAGGGGATTCGCCGACTCGGCGAGGTCGTACGCGAGCAGGTCGCGCTGTACGGCACGCTGACCGGATCGGGGCGTGAGTCGGTACGCCGTCCTGCGGCCCCGCCGCCACCGGCGACGTCGCTGCCGGAAGCTCCACCGCCGCCCGGCCCACCAGCCGAGGCGGAGCTCGCCAAGGTCCTGAGACTGCCGCGCCAGCGCGCGGGATGAGCACACCGGACGGCACGCGTGCCGCCCGAAATCGAGACGCCGGCCGGCGGGCAGGCGGCTGGCGCGTCGTCGTGCTCAAAGGTGGCCGGTCCCTCGAACGCCAGGTTTCGTTGAAGTCGGCGGCCCGAGTGGAGGATGCACTCGAGCGTCTAGGTCACGAGGTGGTGGCGATCGACGTCGGCGCCGACCTCGTCGGCATGCTGTCCGACGCGCAGCCCGACGTGGCCTTCGTCGCCCTACATGGCCGTGACGGCGAGGATGGCACGGTTCAGGAGCTGCTCGAGGTGATGGGAATCCCATACACCGGTTCCGGCGTCTCGGCCTGCATCCGCGCGGCCGACAAGGTCCTGGCCAAGCACGCGATGCGCGACCGCGGACTGCCCACGCCCGACTTCTACGCCTTCAACGAGACCGCGTTCAAGGAGCTGGGCGCCGCCCAGGCGCTGCCGGCCATCGAGCAGCGGCTGCAGTTCCCGATCGTGGTCAAGCCGGCCCGGCAGGGCTCGGCGCTCGGAATCAAGTTCGCGCGCACCCCGGACGACGTGCCGGCGGCGCTCGTGGCGGCCTTTTCCTACGACCGCAAGGTGCTGCTCGAACGTCATGTCACCGGGCGCGAGCTGGCCGTCTCGATCATCGAGCAGGACGGCAGGGCCGGGTCGCTTCCAATCGTTGAGGCGGTGCCGGTGCAGGAGGACTTCTACGACTTCGAGGCCCGCTACGAAATCGGTCGCACCCGGTTCGAGTGCCCGGCAGCGCTGGCGGGCGAGGCGGCGGCGCGGGCGGGCGAGCTGGCGCTCGAGGTCTACCGGCTGCTCGGCTGCTCGGGCTTCGCGCGCGTCGACATGATGCTCGAGGAGGCGAGCGGCGAGCTATACGTACTCGAGGCCAACCCGATTCCAGGTCTGACCGAGACGAGCCTGCTGCCGCAGGCCGCCGAGGCCGCGGGTATAGGGTTCGATGAGCTGATCGACCGGATCCTCGCCGCCGCGCATGAACGTTGACATCCAGCGGGAGCTCCTGCGGCGCTTCTTCGCCTTGCGCGAGGCCCGCACGACGACGCTCGCCGCGTCGCCCTACCGCCAGCAGGCATCGGTCTACACCGACCCCGAGCGGCTGGAGCGCGAGGAGCGGCTGCTCCTGCGTGGCCGCGCGTTGGTCGTCGCCTTGAGCGCCGACCTTCCCGGCACCGGCGATTGTCTGGCCTGCGAGGTCGCCGGCGTGCCGCTGTTGCTCGTGCGCGGCGAGGACGCCGAGGTCCGCGCCTTCCTCAACATCTGCCGGCACCGCGGCGGGCGCGTGTTCACAGGCCGGGGCCGCCCAGGACGAGCGTTGAAATGTCCATATCACTCGTGGGCGTATGACCTGAACGGAGATTTATTGGGACAACCGCTCGCGCGGGACGCTTTCGAACCCCTCGAGCGCACAGACCTCGGACTATGTCCAGTTTCGGCGGCCGAGCGCTTCGGGCTGATCCTCGTGCGCCTCGGCTCGCCGGAGCCCGTCGATGTGGCCGAGGAGTTGGCTGGGCTAGGGCCTGAAGTCGCCGATTGGGGCTTCGAGCGCTGGCACTTCTTCACCCAGCGGGAGGGGCGCTTCGAGGCCAACTGGAAGCTCATTCGGGACACCTTCCTCGAGAGCTACCACGTGTTCTCTCTGCACCGAGACACGCTGGCTCCGGACATGCTCTCGACGCCGTTCGTTGGCGACTCGTTCGGTCCGCACCACCGCGGCGTGGTGATGCGCAAGGAGGTGGTGACGCTGCTCGAGCGGCCCGAGTCGGAGTGGAAGCTCAAACCCTACGGCTCGATCGTCTACATCCTGTTCCCGAACGCGGTCATCAACCTGCCGATGAGCGGTCACGCCGAGCTGTGGGAGATGTATCCCGAGCCGGGAGATCCGCACCGTACCCGCGTGAGCGTGCGCTTCTACATTCCTCGGGAGCCGGCCGACGAAGACCAGCGCGCGTTCTGGGAGGCCAACGTGCGCTTCACTGGGCGCGTCGTCTTCGAGGAGGACTTCTCTCAGCAGCAGGACATCCACCGCTCGTTGCGGACTGGCCTGATGCCCGAGGTCGTCTACGGGCGCAACGAGCCGGCCCTGATTCACCATCACAGCGAGATGGAGCGGGCGCTGGCGTCCGCAGACGCCCTCGCCTAGTCGCCGTTAGCCGCTTGCGCCCGGCCTACTCGCCGGCGAAGTCCTCGGGCGTGACGCGATCGAGAAAGTCCTTGAACTTCTCGACGACCTCCTCGGTGTCCTCGACCTCGTGCTCGAACTCGATCGCCGATTCGGCGATCACGTCGTCGGCGGCGAAGATCGGGGCGCCGGCACGGACGGCGAGGGCGAGGGCGTCGCTCGGGCGCGAGTCGATCTCGAGCTCGCGGCCGTTGGAGCGGAGGCTGATCGAGGCATAGAAGGTGTTCTCGCGCAGCTCGGTGACCGCAACCCGCGTGCACTCGACATCCAGCTCGCCGAGCACGTCCGAGAGCAGATCGTGCGTCATCGGTCGTGGCGTCGAGGCGCCCTGGAGCTTCATCAAGATCGCCGCAGCCTCGGGGTGGCCGATCCAGATGGGCAGGAACTTGTTGCTCTCGACGGTCTTCAGCAGCACGATCGGCTGCTTACCCACCATGTCGAAGCTAACGCCGTAGATGACCATCTCCTGCACAACAAGCTCCTCGTCAGCCGGAACGGCAAGTATAGGGAGGCCGCGGCTCCGCCTGGCGTAGCTCCGGTGCTGGCAGGCCGGCGCTGGCCGGCGATCGAGGGGGCCGTTTCGGCGGCGTCCAGCGGGGGCGCTGGCACGCGGCGAGAGCCGTCAGGAGGCGCCCTCTTCCGCAAGCACCCGCGCCGCCACGGCGAAGGCCGAGTTCGCCGCCGGCACCCCGGCATAGATGGCGCTGTGCAGGAGAATTTCGCGGATTTCCTCGGTGCTGAGGCCGTTGCGCAGTGCCGCCCGAAGGTGCAGGGCGAGCTCATCGTGGGCGCGCACGCAGACGAGCGCGGTGATCGTGATCGCGCTGCGCAGGCGGCGATCGATCCCCGGCCGCGACCAGGGTCCTCCCCACGCGTAGCGGGTGATGAACTCCTGGAAGGGCTGGCCGAAGGCGCCGGCGCGCGCGGTGGCTCGGTCCACATGCTCGTCGCCGAGGACTTCGCGCCGGGTGCTCATGCCGGTGTCGTAATCGCTCATCGTTGTCGGCTCCTCGTCGTTGGAAAGGCGTACTAAAGCTGAACCTCGGGCATCGGCCGGGCGGTCGCACCTCACGTCTAGCGCGGTCGGCGGCGACCGCTCAGCGCCGGCCGGGAGACAGGACGCCTTCGTGCTCCGCCAGCGCCCGGTCGACCAGCTGATCCGCGACGCCCAGATACCTCGCCGGGTCGAGCGCCTTCTCGACGCCGTCGGGGCCCAGCCGATCGCGCACGTCCGCCGACTCCAGCAACAGGTCCCCAAGCGGACGCCCCTCACTGGCGGACGTTCGGGCGGCCTCCGCGAGCAGCCTGCGCGCGCCGGTCCCGCCTCCGAGCGCCGCCACCACGCTTTCCGCCATGACCAGCGGATCGAGGTTGTCCCGCATGCGTGCTGAGTCCACCTCGAGCATCGGCAGCGTCTCCGCGAGGGAGCTCGCTGCGGAGCCGGCGAGGCCCAACAGCTCGAGCAGCGCGCCCCACTCGCCCTGCCAAGCGCCGGCGGCTCGCTCGTGCTCCTGCGCCATCGCCGAGAGGATCGTGGCCACGAGCCCCGGGCCTCGCTGCGCACAAGCCAGGACGGCGACGGCGCCGACCGGGTTTCGCTTGTGGGGCAAGGTCGAGGACCCGCCACGACCGGCCGCGGCCGCCTCCGCCGCTTCGGCGACCTCGGTCTGCGCCAGCAGGGTGAGATCGCGCGAGATCTTGGCCATGACTCCCAGCGCCTCGCCGAGCGCGCAGGCTAAACGCGCCGGCGCGACGCGCACGGTATGCCAGGGCAGCGGGGGTGCGGCCAGGCCGAGCTCCTCGGCCAGGGTGCTCGCAACGGCCAGGCCGGCATCCCCGAGCACGGCCAGCGTTCCCACCGCGCCACCGAGCTGAACGGGTAGGCCATCCGCCCGCAAGCCCTCGAGCTGGGTTCGCGCCAGATCGAGGCCGCGCAGCCACGTCGCCGCCTTGAGGGCAAACGTCACCGGCGGCGCCTGCTGCAGCAGCGTGCGCCCCGCCGCCACCGTCTTTCGATGTGCCCGCGCCAGCGCGGCGCAGCTCGCCGCGGCGTTGGCCAGGTCGGAGAGCAGCGGCGCAAGCGAGCGCCGCGCGACCAACATCAGCGCGCTGTCGACGATGTCCTGACTGGTGGCGCCGCGGTGCAGCGTGGCGGCCGCGGGCTCCCCCAGCCGCTCGCGTACCGCCGCCAGCAGCGCTGGCACCGGCGTGCCCGAGGAGGCGCCGGCGCGACCGATGGCGCCTGCGTCGAAGGCGCCGGCGTCCCGGCAAGCGTCACGGATCTCCGCCACCGCCTCGACGTGAGCCAGGCCGTGCCGCTCGAGCGCCGTCGCCAGCGCCACCTCGACGTCCAGCATGGCGCGGATGAACGCCGCGTCGCTGAGCTCGCCCTGCACCGCGCCGCGGCCATAGATCCCGGAGAAGATCTCGGTCATCGCGGCTCAGAGTGCACCGACGGCGGCACGGCGGCGCATAGTTCACCACGAACGTGGCGCTTCGAGCGGCCGCGCGTGCGGATCAGCGCGAAGCCGCGAGGACGCCGGCCGATCCGCCGCCGCGGCGCGAGGGTTCGGCGGCGGCGAGCAGGCGGCCGCGACCGAGGAACTCGAGCCCGCTGGCCGTCCCGATCGTGGGCGCGATCTTGATCGTCGGGTCGAGCCCTGAGGTGTTGGTGACCGAGAACGTCTGGCCGAGAGACTCCAGCCCGGCGGTGGTCGGTTGAGCGATGAACGCCGGCTCGGCTTGCGTCTTGGCCGCGTTGCGCTGCGAAGCCCGCGGGGCGGCTATCGCCTGAGGCAACGTGAGGCCCCAGTCGATCCGGCCGAGCAGGATCTGCAGCACTGTGGTGATGATCGTCGCGCCGCCGGCGGCGCCGGTGGCGAGGAAGGGGCGCCCACCCCGCAGGACGATTGTCGGCGACATGCTCGAGCGCGGACGCTTGCCGCCGGCCGGCAGGTTCGGATCCGGCACGCCTGGCGTGGCCGGCGCGAAGTCGAAGTCGGTGAGCTCGTTGTTGAGCAGGAACCCGCGATGCGGCACGACGATGCCGCTGCCGCCGAGCTGCTCGATCGTGTTCGTGTAGGAGACGACGTCCCCGTAGCGATCGGCGACGACGAAATGATTGGTGTCGGTCTCACCGGCGCCGGAGACGGCGGACGCGGGTTGCCGCGGCGTGCAGGGGGTTGGCGGCACGAACGGATCGCCCGGCGCCACGGGGCTCGTCAGGGCGTGGTTGGGGTCGATCAGGCAGGCGCGTTGGCGACCGTAGGCCGGTGCGAGCAGCTGGCGCTCGGGAACGCTGACGTAACGTGGGTCGCCGATGTAGCGATTGCGGTCGGCATAGGCGAGTCGCGAGGCTTCGAAGAAGTGATGCAGCTGCTGAACGCGGCTCTCGTGCCTGAGGTCGAAAGCGGAAAGGATGTTGAGAGCTTCGCCGACGGTGATCCCGCCGCTCGAGGACGGCGCCATTCCGTAGATGTCGAGGCCGCGGTAGCGCACCCGCGTCGGGGCTACGAAGGGCGCCGTGTAGGCAGCCAGGTCGGCGCGTGTCATCAGCCCAGGCCGGGCGGCCAGCGTGGAGCCCGGCGCCAGCGGCAGGCTGTGGACGGCGCGAACCACGTCGGCGCCGATCGTGCCGCCGTAGAACGCGCGCGTGCCCCTGCGGCCGATCGCGGTGTAGGTCCTGGCCAGGTCCGGGTTGCGCAGGCGGCTTCCCACCGCCGGCAACTGGCCGCCCGGCAGGAACAGGGCTCGGGTGGAGCTGAACTGCGCGAAGCGGGCTTGGTTCTCGCGCGTCTCCTCCTGGAACGTGGGGTCGACCACGAAGCCGGCCGTAGCCAGACGTTCCGCCGGTCGCAGGTCACGCGCGAGGCCGAAGCGGCCGAAGCGTGAGAGCGCTTGCTGCCAGGTCAGGAGCGTGCCGGGCACGCCGACGGAGAGACCGCTCGTAACCGCGGTGGCGAACGGGAGCGGCTGCCCGGTGGCGGGATCGATGAACAGGTTGGAGCTCGCGCCCGCCGGCGCCGTCTCGCGGCCGTCAATCGTGTACACGCGGTGCCGGCGTGCGTTGTAGTAGACGAAGTAGCCGCCACCGCCGATGCCGGCGACATACGGGTCGCTCACGCCGAGAGTCGAGGCGACGGCCACAGCGGCGTCCGCGGCCGTTCCGCCTTGGCGCAGGATGTCCAGGCCGGCTCGCGTGGCCTCGATCCGCTCAGAGGCGACGGCCCCGGCCCGGCCGGTCGCCACCGCGCTCTTCGTCCCCGCAGCGTAAGCGGCTCCCGCCGGTGCGCAGAAGAGCGCGCAACCGAGAGCGAGGAGGAGGCGTCGCAGGCTCACGCGGGGGGTCTGCCCGTATCGGGCGGGGAGAAACCACACCTCCGCCACAAGGGAGGCGGCAGGGCAGCGCGCTCAGAGCGACTCGTGCAGCGCCCGGACGGCGGCCAGCACCTCGTTCGCCACCTCCTGCTGGTGCCTGCGCCCTGCCTCCGGCACACGCCCGAAACGCATCGGCGGGCCGTACGCGACCGTCACAGGGGGAAACTGGAGGCGTCGCCAGTTGCGCGCTCGTTCCGAGCCGTGGATTGCCACCGGAACCACCGCTGCGCCGGTGGCCAGCGCCAGCCGGCCGATCCCGTGTCTTGCCTGGCGCCCGATCTGGCCGCTGCGAGATCGTCCGCCCTCCGGATAGATCACCAGCATGCCGCCCTTCTCCAGGATCGTCACCGCAGTCAGAATCGCCTCCTCGTCGCCGTGGCCGCGCCGTACAGGGAACGCGCCCGCGTGCTTGAGAACGAACTCGAGCGCCCGGCCGCGGAACAGCTGCGACTTGGCCATGAAGCGAACCCGCCGGTCGAGCAGGATGCCGACGAACCAGTGATCCATGGCCGAAAAGTGGTTTGGGGCGAGGATCACCGGACCGGCGGCCGGCACGTGCTCGCGGCCGACGGCTTCGAGCCTGAACGCCAGCCGGCAGTAGGGCAGCGAGACGACGCGAACGAACGTGTAGAACCAGTCCGGCTCACGCTCGCGGGCGCGAGCGTGGAAAGGTGCGAAGTAGTCCGCCGGGCGCGGGTCGAGGTAGACCTGCTCCTTCATCGGGACGAGTTGCCGGCGGGCCATCGAGGGCGTGAGGAGGGGGCTTGGACGGTAGTTCGATATCTATCGAACTAGTGCTATAGTTGGATACCTATCGTACGTACGAGATATGAAATCGGAGACTCAGCTGAACAGTTTTGAGACCCATGGTCGCGAGGGCGCGGCTCGCGTCCGCAACGACCACCAAGAGACAACCAACGAACAGCCACGCACGCGGCGCACGAGGAAAACGCTCGTTGGAGGTAATACACGCCAACGGCGCCGTCGTGACGCGCACGCGCTGCCGCGGCACCTCGAGATCGACGAAGCGCGCGCGGAGCAGCCCGCGGCGAGCACCGACTCGCTGGAGCTGTTCCTCCGTCAGGCCCGGACGCACCCGCTGCTGACGGCAGCGGATGAGATCGAGCTGGCCAAGCGGATCGAGCGCGGTGATCTCGCCGCCAAGGAGCGGATGATCAATTCCAACCTCCGCCTCGTGGTCTCCCAGGCGCGTCGCTATCAGGGCCACGGCTTGGCGATGGAGGACCTGGTCCAGGAGGGCATGCTCGGTCTGATCCGCGCGGTCGAGAAGTTCGACTGGCGGCGAGGGTTCAAGTTCTCCACCTATGGGACCCTGTGGATTCGCCAGGCCATCCAGCGCGGGCTGCAGAACCACGGGCGCACGATCCGTGTGCCGGTCCACGTCGCGCAGCGCCAGGTCAAGGTGCGCAAGATCGAGGCAGAGCTGAACACCAAGCTGTCGCGCGAGCCCACCGACGAGGAGATCGCGGCCGTAGCCGAGCTACCCGTCGACGAGGTGGCCGAGCTGCGCGAGCTGAGCCGGGGACTGACGAGCCTCGACCAGCCTGTGGGCGACGACGGCGAGACCGCTCTGGGCGACCTGCTGGCGAGCGAGCGACCCGAGCCGACCGAAGAGGTCGAGCAGGCGGATCGCGACAGCCGCT
Organism: Solirubrobacterales bacterium; assembly: GCA_019239445.1. GTDB lineage: Bacteria > Actinomycetota > Thermoleophilia > Solirubrobacterales > Solirubrobacteraceae > Palsa-465. The sequence goes on along the minus strand of JAFAZV010000210.1, from coordinate 3,384 downwards.
TGGACAGCGTCGTCGGGCAGCTGCCCGAGGACGAGCGCAACGTCATCCGGCTGCGCTTCGGCCTGACCGGCGAGGAGCCGAGGACGCCACGCCAGACGGGTAGCGCGCTCGGGATCACCACCGAGCGGGCGCGCCAGCTCGAGGAGAGCGGCCTCAGCCGGCTCGCGGGCAGCAGCGAGCTCGCTGGCCTACGCGACGCCGCCTAACCCGCGGCGTCGCCTCGCGCCGCTTACGTGGCGCCCGATGTCAGCCAGCTCCTCACCCGAGCCGGCTAATAACGGGTGCCGTCTCGGCCAAACCGCCACAACGCAAGGAGGCAAACGCGATTCGGCGCGTTTTCGCACGTTGTGGCGAAATTTTCGCCATTTCGTGAGGAAGCGGCGTCGGGCGCCGGCGCTGACTCACGTTATGGCGATCGGCGGCGGCGATCTGGAGGCCGAGCGCGGCGCGCTCAGCCGCCGCGCCTAGCGGCGGGCGTCCCTTGCGCGGCGCGTGTGGCTAGCGCCGGCCGCGGACCATGCGCTCCGGCAGCGGGACCGGCGAGAGCCTGTCCGCCACCAGCCGCGCGAACAGCCAGGGCTTCATCTTCGCGATCAGCGCGGTCAGCTCTTCCTGCTCGCGCGGCGAGAGGTTGCGCCGGCGCCCGTGGCCTTGGCGCATGAGCGCGAGGAACCGGCGCCGCTCCTTCGGCTCCAGATTGCTGATGTGCTGGCGCGCCAGCACGGCGATCTCGCCGAGGATGAGCAGCTTGGCGAGCGGAAGGCGGCGCAGCCCGGGAAGGTGATGCGCCGTCCTGACGAACAGTGAGTGAGAGGGGTGGGTTGATTCGGACATGCCGCTTTCAGTTTAGGACGCGCCGCGCGTCATCCGGCGCTCAGCTGGTGCTCGGCTTGGGCTGTCGACGCGGCTCGACGAACGGCTCCTCGTCGGCTGGATGACCGGCTTCGATCTGCCGTCCGCGCTCGATTTCGGCGTTCAACTCGGCGCCGAGCAGCACGGCAATGTTCGAGATCCACAACCAGACGAGGAAGATGATCACGCCGGCGAGGGCGCCGTAGGTCTTGTTGTAGGAGGAGAAGTTCGCCACATAGAGCGCGAACAGTGCCGATGCCGCAATCCAGATGATGACGGCGAACAGACCACCTGGGCTGACCCATTTGAACCCGGGATGCCGGACGTTCGGCGACGCCCAGTACAGAATCGACAGCATCAAGCTGACGATCAACAGCAGTACCGGCCACTTCGCAATGCCCCACACCGTGACCGCGGTTCCGCCCACACCGACGAGGTTGCCGATTTGCTTCGCCAAACCGCCGGTGACGACCACGCCGACGGCGCTGATCGCGAGCAACACGAGCAGCACAATCGTTACTCCCACCCGCACCGGCAGCGCCATCCACATCGGGCGGCCCTCTTCGACGTCGTAGATCGCGTTCGAGGCGCGCATGAAAGCGGCGACGTAACCGGACGCCGACCAGATCGCGCCGAGGATGCCGACGATGAACAGCACACCGGCTGCGCCCCGGCTGTGCTGGAGGTTCTGGATCGCGCTCGTGAAGATCTGGCGTGCCGGTCCGGGAGCGAGCTTCTCGAGATTGTTTAGCAGCGGCTGCGTCGCTGATTGGCCGATCAGACCCAGGACCGAGACCAGGGCCAGCAACGCCGGAAAGATGGCGAGGATCCCGTAATACGTCAGTGCCGCCGCCCAGTCGGTGACGTTGTCAGCGCGAAACTCGCTGATCGTTCGCTTGACGACGCCGGTCCAGGACCGCGCCGGCAGCCGCGTCGGCGCGGCCGGTGCCGCGTCCTCCGCCTGCGTGGACTCGGCTTTCTCTTCGTGGGTGCCCTCGGCCATGTTCCCTTTCCCCTAGATCTCGCTGTGCGCGTTCGTGCGAGTCGCCCTGCTCCTCAGAGAAACCTACGTGCGGGTGAGACGCCCCACGAGCACGCCGATGGCGAAGGCGCCGACCGTCGCGACCGGCATCGGGTTCTCGCGCGCTTTCTGCGTTGCTGTCGAGGCTGCCGTGGAGGCGGTCTGCGGCGATACCTCTTTCGCCTTACCCATCAACTGCTCGCGCTTCTGGGCGAACGCAACCGATGTCTGCTGCAGCTTCTCCCGCGCCTGCCCGCGCGTCTCCTCGAGCTTCAGCTTGGTCTGCCGCTTGACATCGGCCTTCTCCGCCAGCGCCTCGACGGTTTCGCCGAGCTGCTCGCGAGTCGCCTCGATCTCGCGGTGCAGCTCGTCCGGGTCCGAGCCGGTCACTGCCGTGCTGCGCGGGCTCGACTCTTCGCCCATTGCACGTCCTCCTTCACGCTCTCGGTTGCCTGCTCGGGCACCGGTGGTGTCGCCTGCCTTACCTTGCTGCGCCCTTGCAGCGCCAGCAAACCGGCGATCGCGGCCAGCACCACGGTGACGATCAAGGCCGCGAGCCACGCAGTGACCGCGGTCGCGAGCGCGAGGATCCCGGTCGCTGTGAGCGCACCGAGCGCATAGAAGCCGAACACCCCCGCCCCGCCGAACATCCCCGCCCCCAGGCCTGCCTTCTTGCCTTTGCTCTGGAGCTCGGCCTTGGCCAGTTCGACCTCCTGACGCGCAAGGCGGCTCGTCTGCTCAGAGAGCTGCTTGACAAGCTCGGCGATGGAAGCTTCCGAGGCACGCCCCTCGGGCGCGCCCGTTGCGTTGGCCATGTTGCTCCTTCTGTCGGGACCTGCCCTGGTGATGCCCAGAAGCCGCGATCGCAAACGGGCGCGAGCTTCAGCGAGAACTCCCGCAGCTTGTCTTGCGTACCGATTAGGTGGGGACCGATTGACCCGACGCGTGTCTCTCTCGCCGGCAACCCGATCCGCTCTGAGGGCCCGTTCTTGACTACGTACGTGTTCGATCATCGCTGGCGTGAGGAGCGCGACCGGCTCGGATCGCTCGAGAAGCTGACCGCCGCTGTCCGTCCGGGCGGGTGGGTGCTTGTCGAGGACGTCGACTGTGCACGTGCGTCCGGTGGTGGGTCGGGGCGTGGGGGAAGGCGTGGCGCCTAACGGCGCTGCCACTGGTCGCTAAGCAGCACGTAGACGACGTGGTCCACGATCCGGTAAGGGAGCTGCTCGGCGTTCGGGATCACCCGCTCCTGATGGAACCCGAGACGATCGGGGATCGCTGCGGCTACGGCGATTGTCGGGCGCGCCTCGGATTTCGATCCGCTCGAGCTCCCACACATCTAATGCGTGATCTATGAGACGCGCAGCCGCGCGCGTGACCGTGCCTCGTCCCTGGAAGTCCTCGGCATCCAGTAGCCGATGGTGGTCGCCCGCTGCTCCCAGTCGATGCGGCGAAAGCCGATGCCCCCGACGATCGCGCCGCGCTCGAGGATTGCGGCCTGGAAGCCTTGG
>JAFAZV010000005.1 GCA_019239445.1 Solirubrobacterales bacterium | reverse complement strand
GTCCGGGGGCCGTCAGGCGAGGACGCAGGAGCCAGCTGGATGACTCGGGGGCAGCCCGGCCGGTGGCGAGGCTGGAGGCCGAGCGGGCTGCCCCCGAGGCAGCAGCGCTGCGCGAGGCTCCGAGGACAACGCAGCCGGACGACTCGTGCGGGGCCCGGCCGTCGGCGAGGCTGGATGCCGAGCGGGCCCCGCACGAGGGTCATCCGTGGCCGCCATTTCGGGTGCAATGTTTCGCGGAGGTCCACTAGCTCGCCGCCAGCGCCGCGCGCCAGTTCGCCGGCAGGACTCGGTCGAGGACATCATCGATGGTGACGGCGCCGAGCAGCCGCCCGTGGTCGTCGACGACTGGCAGCGCGACCACGTCGTAGGCGGCCAGCCGCCCCGCGACCTCGCGATCGCTCGCGTCGGCGGGCATCGGCACGACGTCCTCTTCAATGCAGCGTCCGATCGGCTTGCTCGGCGCCTCGCGCAGAAGCCGCTGGAAGCTGACCATGCCCAGGTAGCGCCCGGTCGGCGTCTCGAGCGGCGGCTGGCAGACGAACACCTGCGCCGCCAGCGGCACCGGCATGTCCGGGTCGCGCACCCGGGCGAGCGCTTCGGCGATCGTCGACTGCGGATCGAGGATGATCGGCTCGGGCGTCATCAGCCCGCCCGCGGTGGCGGGGTCATAGCTCAGAAGCCGCCGGACCGGCTCGGCCTCCTCGGGATCCATCGCTCCGAGCAGCTCGGCGCGCCGGCTGGCAGAGAACTCCCCCAGCAGGTCTGCCGCATCGTCGGCGTCCATCTCCTCGAGCACGTCGGCCAGCCGGTCCGGCGAGAGCTCCTCGACCAGCCGCACCTGCTCGTCCTCGGAGAGCTCCTCGAGCAGGTCGGCCAGACGATCGTCCTCGAGCGCGGCGGCCAGCAACCGCCGACGGCTGAGCGGCAGCCGGCGAATCGCTGCCGCCATCTCGGCCGGATGCAGCCCGCCCAAGGTGGCGACTTCGCGATCGACCGAACGATCGTTGGCGAACAGCTCGCCGGCCTCGCTCCAGTCGATGATCTCCGGCGCGCGCCTCAACCGCCCGGGGACGCGGCGTCCGGCCAGCGCTACCGTCGCCACCTCCCACGCAAACGGCTCGGGCGCCGGCGTGATGCCGATGTCGACGACACGCGCACCACGTACGCGGCGACCGAGGAGCTCGCCGTCGAGCAGTCGCTCGCCTTGCCGCAGCTCGAACTGCCTGAGGTTGACCGACGCTCTGCGCAAGCGCACGCCACCGCTCTCGATCTCGCCTACGCGCCCGATCCCGATGAACACGCGCCGGCGTGGCACCGCCACGACGAACCCGTTCACCCGCGGTGGTTTACCGCCGAGCTCCATGACGACGTCGACGACGTGGCCGACATCAGCTCCGTCGGAGCTGATCAGCGGGAGACGCTTCAGCCTCGATACGTAGACGATCCGCTCTGCCATAGATCACATCGTAGGCCCAGCCAAGCCAGATCGATCGGATCCCGCGAGCTGCCCGCGCGTTACCGAGACTTTTCCTTCAGCTGCGCGCGCAGCACCTTCTTGTCGAACTTGCCCACCGACGTCTTCGGAACTTCCGCAATGAACTCGATGCGCTCCGGCAGCCACCACTTCGCCACCCGGTTGCTGAGGAACCTGCGCACGCCCTCGGCATCGAGCTCGCTGCCCTCGCGCCGGACGACGCACGCGCACGGACGCTCGCCCCAGCGCTCATCCGCGACCGCGACCACCGCCGCCTCCGCCACCTCGGGATGGCCCATGATCGCGTTCTCGAGCTCGACGGAGCTGATCCACTCGCCTCCCGACTTGATCACGTCCTTGGTCCGGTCGACGAGCTTGATGAAGTTGCCGGGCTGCATCTGGGCGACGTCGCCCGTTCGCAGCCACCCATCCTCGGTGAACTTCTCCGCTCCCGTCTCGTCGTTGTAGTACGCGCGCGCGATCGTCGGCCCGCGCACTTGGAGCTCGCCACCGGCGTCCTCATCGACGCGGGAGTCGACGAACGGCACAACCCGGCCCTGCGTGGCGCGAAGGGCGTAACCCTCGTCCGAGCGTGGCGCCGGCCCGTCCGGCGGGATCAGGCAGAACGAGGCCATCGGACTGGTCTCGGTCATCCCCCAGGCCTGGATGATCGGGATGCCGAAGCGCTCGTCGTAGGCGCGGATCAGCGCCTCCGGCACGGCCGACCCGCCGCAGAAGATGCGCTCGAGCGAAGGGATCCGCGGCTGCGGGTCGATTTGCGCGATTCCTTGCCAGATCGTCGGCACAGCCGCCGAGAAGGTCACCTGCTCGTCGTGGATCAGCCCCGCGAGATAGGAGGGGTCCATCTTCGGCCCCGGGAGGACGAGCCTGCTTCCGGCGAGCATGGCCGCGTACGGCAACCCCCAGGCGTTGGCATGGAACATCGGGACGATCGGCAGCACCGAATCGCGCTCGCGCAGGCCCGGCCCGTCGGCCTGATTGGCCAGCAGCGAGTGCAGGACGGTCGAGCGGTGCGAGTAGACGATGCCCTTCGGCCGGCCCGTGGTGCCGCTCGTGTAGCACATCGCGGCGGCCACGTTCTCGTCCAGCTCCGGGAACTCGAAGCCGGGATCGCCGCCGGCTGTGAGCTCCTCGTAAGCGAGCGCGCCAGGCCGCTCGCGATCGCTGTCGGGCATCAAGATCTCGTGCTCGACCCCCTCGAAGCGTGGCATCAACTCGGCCAGCGATGCGTCGAGAAAGATCACGCGGTCCTCGGCGTGGCCGACGATGTAGCGCAGGTCGTCCTCGAACAGGCGGACGTTGAGCGTGTGCAGGACGGCCCCCATCGAGGGGACAGCGAGATAAAGCTCGAGGTGGCGGCGCGAATTCCAGCCGAAGGTGCCCACGCGGTCACCTGGCCGGATGCCGAGCTCGCGCAGCGCGCTCGCCAGGCGGCGCGCGCGCTCGACGACCTCGCCATAGCTCGACCGCTCGACGCCGTCGACGGTCACACTCACGACCTCGCGCTCGCTGAACAGCTGCTGCGCGCGCTCGGCCAGCGCGCGGACCAGTAGCGGCGTGCGCATCATCAAGCCTTCGACCGGAGTAGTCGGTGCGTAGGTGGTCATACCCGAAGCTCCTTCCTCGTGGGTGATGCGAAGCCTACGCCGAGTGAGCGGCGCCTGCGAGGGGGGAAGCCTCAGGCAGCCAGTCGCGCGTCAGCGTCAGCCAGAAGGCCAGTCCGGCGAACTGCCGGTAGCGGCGGAAAGCCCGCTCGATGCCTTTGTCGGTGACGCGGGCGCGACCCGTGAGCCGGCGGTAGGTAGGCCGAGTCCAAGAGTCGAGGATCAAGCGCCGGTAGCGCCCGAGCAGCATCATCATGTGCGCCGTCGCGTACGGCCCAACCCCGGGCAGCGCGAGCAGCCGCTCGGCGACCTCGTCGTCGGAGCGCTCGGAATCGGCAAGCTGCTCGAGCTCGAGGCTACCCTCCGCCACTTGCTGGGCGAGCGTTCTCAGGTAGGCGCCGCGGTAGCCGGCGCGCGCGACGTCGCGAAAGAAGCCCTCATCCGCGTCGGCCATCGCGCGCGGCGTCGGAAACGCGCGCCGGTCCCTGGCGCCCTCGGCCGGCGTCCCGAGCTCGCTCACGATCGCCCCGACCATCCGCACGGTCGCCGACCAGGCGCAGTTCGTGGTGCAGATCGTCTTGACCAGGTCCTCGAACACCGTGGGGCTGCGAAGCATCCGGCCGGCGCCCAGGCTCACCACCCAGGCCAAGGCTGGATCTCCGGCCGCCGCCCTGTAGAAGGCGCTGAGGTCTTCGTCCAGTCGCAGCATGTGGCGGATCCGGGCGAGGAGCGCGCGGCGCTGGACGTTCGACGTTGGCCCTACTGGGGTCTCGACATTCGCGTGCGCCGCGCCCGCGGCGCTCACGCGCACGACCCACGCGCGTTCGCCGGCGCGCAGCACAGTCTCCAGCCGCGAGCCGTCGCGCGCGATCGTGTTCGGCGGCAGGTCAGCGACGCCGTGGGAGACGAGC
>JAFAZV010000273.1 GCA_019239445.1 Solirubrobacterales bacterium | reverse complement strand
AGCACGTCTGGAGAGCGTCCGGTCACTGCACTCACCTCCCGTTTACAAGTGCACGCCCGCGCCCGGCCCGAACGGGATCCCGATCAGGTACCAGACGACGAAGAACAGCGTCCACACCACGGCGAAGATCACGGCATACGGCAACATCAGCGAGATCACCGTGCCGAGCCCGGCGTCCTTCTGATAGCGCTGGCAGAAGACCACCACCAGCGGCAGATAAGCCATCGCGGGCGTGATGACATTGGTGGGTGAGTCACCGATCCGGTACGCGGCGACCACCGTCGCCGGGTTGACGTTCAGCTTCAGGAACACCGGAATGAAGATCGGCGCGAAAATCGCCCACTTGGGGATCGCGCCGCTCAAGATCAGGTTGACCACGGTGACGATGCCGATGAACAGGATCAGCAGCCAGACCGCAGGAATGTGCACACCCTCGAGCGCGTGACCGATGCCCGCCGCCGCGAGCGCGGGGATGTTCGAGTAATTGAAGTAGGCCAGGAACTGCGAGATCAGCAGGAACAGGAACAGCAGCCCGACTAGCGTGCCCCACTGCTTGACGATCGCGTTGATTACGTCGGTACTGGTCTTGATCGTCCCGGCCCCGCGCCCGAACGCGTAGCCGGCGACGAAGAACACGAGCGAGATCATGAACACGAGGCTCTCCATGAACGGCGAATCGCCGATCACGCTGCCGGTCTCCGGATTGCGCAGCGGGGCTCCCGGAATCGCGGTCAGCAGCGCGATCACCACCACCACGGCCAGGAACCCGAGGAGCGCAAAGCGTAGGCCCCGAGCCTCGTCGGCCGGCGCAACCACCGGGGCGTCCTCGACCGGGTCTGCGGGACCCGTGCCGGCGGCGGCCCGGTCGTAGCGGCCTAGCCGGCGCTCGACGATCCGGGCAGTGATGAAGGCGCCCAGCAGCGACAGCATGATCGTCGAACCGATCCCGAACCACAGGTTGTGGGTGAGGTCGATGCTCCTGTGCGGATCCACCAGGTGGATAGCGTCGTTGCCGATCTCGGTGAGCACGGCGTCCGTCGGCGTGATGAGGAAATTGACTCCGAAGCCGGCGCTGACGCCGGCAAAGCCGGCCGCGATCCCCGCCAGGGGGTGGCGGCCGATGCTCATGAAGGCGGCGGCCCCGAGCGGGATCAGCACCAGGTAGCCGGCGTCGGAGGCGATGCTCGAGAGCACCCCGATCAGCACGATCACGAACGCCAGCGTCGCCGGTGGCGACACGGCCACGAGTTTTCGCACCAAGGCGCCGATCAGGCCGGCCTCCTCCGATAAGCCAACCCCGATCATCACGACGAGGATCAGCGTCAGGGCGACGAACTCCTGGAAGTTCTTGGTGAACGAGGTGAAGATGAAGCGCACGCCGGAACCGGTCAGAAGTCCCTGGGCCTTGATCGTCTCCTTGTGGATCTGATACGAGGTTGGGGGCTGGTGCTCCCCCGGAATGTCGTAGGAGGGGTACTGCGACCCTCCGTCTTGACGCTCCTGCACCTGCTCCGCCGGCGGCTTGGCGACCTCGGTCGTCGAACTGACGCCGGCCCAGTGCATGATCTGAGAGGCGACGATGACGATTACGATCAGCCCGACGAAGATCATCGCCGGATGCGGCACCCGATTGCCCGCCCGTTCGATCCCGTCGAGCATCCGCTCGTAGAACGAGCGTGCGGGTGGTGCGTCCTCGGGATCGGTTGCCGCAGCAGTCGACATGCTCGCTCCTCAAAGCGTCCGCTGACCCGAACCGGAAGCTAGATCGCCGGCGTCCGCTGGTCATCGATACGGATGCGCGCATCCGCAGTGAGGTCGTGCCAGCCACCCCGCCCGAACCTGCTCCCGAGCTTCAGCCGTGCAGCACGAGCTTCGCCGCCACGACCGCAAGTCCCATCGTGGCGCCTGCTGCAGCCTGGAGCCATACTCCGCGCGCGCCGAGCCGCGCTCGCCAGCCGGCCGCGACCTCCAGCGCCACGACCGTGCCGACCATCGTCCAGACGGCGACTCTGATGCCGGTGGTGAGCGACGCGCCGGCCGCCCAGGCCACGAGCAACGCGACCAGCGGAACCAGCGCGCCCTCGATGATCGGAAGCTCGTAGAGACACATCCGCCGCACCAGCGCGAGGTTCAGAGATTCCTGCTTCTTCAGCCGATCGCCGAGCAGATGGGCATAGAGGCTGGTCAACCAGTACAGCCCGAGCACGATCGCCGCTGCTCCCACGGTTTCGCCGTACGTCTCGTGCCCCGGACTTTCGGCGGCCAGCAATATGCCCACCATCAACGTTCCGTAGACCCCGCCGGCTGCGTTGGCCGTCGCGACATCGAGCACGCGCACCACGATCCTCCGGGCACGACCCTCGCGGACCGGCGAGCGAGCCAAGACCATCGCAGCCGGTCGGCGCGACCGGTCCTCAGGACCTTCGCGCGGCGAACTCGCGGAAGAACTTGGTCTCGGCGATGATCGCCTTCTCGAACTCATCGACCAGGACGCGTTCGTTCGGCGCGTGGATGTTGGCGTAGCCGTCGGTCGTCCCGAGGAGCAGGATCTCGGCTTCCGGCACCGCGGCGTGGAGTGCGTTCACGAGCGGGATCGAGCCGCCGCTGGCGACCATCACCGTCTCCCCGCCCCACGCCTCGCCCAGCGCCACCTTGGCCGCCTCGTAGGCCGGCCCGGCGGTGTCGGCGGCGAACCCGCTGCCGGTCTCCCCCGCCTCGACGGTGAGCGGGATGCCGAACGGCCGCACGCCGCGGAGATGCTCGACCACCGCAGCCTGCGCCTCCCGCGCATCCTGCTCGGGATGCACGCGCACGTTGAGCCGTGCGCGCGAGCGTGCTTGCACGGCGTTCAGCGCCTGCTCGACAGAAGGCACATCGACACCGATCACGGTGATCGCGGGTCCAGACCAGACGCGCGAGCCGAGGCCGCCGCTGCCGATCAGTGGCATATTCGCGAGCACTTCGGCGAGTTCGCGGAACTCGTCGTCGCTGTAGGAGGCGCCGGTCCACTCCTCCCGGCGCAAACCCGCCACGGCCACATCGCCACGTTCGTCGTGCAGCGAGGCCAGCGCGTGCAGCAATGCGATCAGGGCATCCGGCGCGGCGCCGCCGTACTGCCCGCTGTGCTTGGGTCCACCGAGCGTCTGCACCTCGACGGTCACGTTTGCCATCCCGCGCAGCGCGACGGTCAGCGTCGGCACGCCCGGCCGCACGCTGCCCATGTCCATGATCACCATCGCATCGCATCGGAACAGCTCCGAATTTTGCTTGGGGTAATCGAGCAGCGCGCCGCCGCCGATCTCTTCCTGACCCTCGAGGACGAGCTTGATGCCCACCGGCGGTCGCCCTTCCCATGCCCGCAACGCACCTATGTGGGCGATCAGGTTGGACTTGGAATCCGCGGTGCCACGGCCATAGATCCCGCCGTCGCGCTCCGAAGGGGTGAACGGAGGCGAGTCCCATTTGGTGTCATCCCCCCCGGGAACCACGTCGTAATGGCCGTAGAGCAGCACCGTCGGCGCGCCGGGCGGCGCGGGGATCTCGCCGGTGATGACGGGCGCGGTCTCGGGAAGGCGAAGCGTTTCCAGCTGCTCGACCCCTGCCCCGCGGAGCAACTCGACGATCAGGTCGTGTGCGGCCTGCACCGGACCCGGGTCGTAGCCCGGGAACGCGATCGACGGGATTCGCACGAGGTGATCGAGGTCGGACTTCAGCGAGGGCATCAGGCCGTGGACGATCTCGCTTGCGGTGTCGGATGGGCCGAGACCCGAACGATCTGTCAAGGATGTGTCACCCATGGCTCTCCTTTCCCGGACGCTCGGCGCAGCGTAAGCCTCATTAGGCCAGTTCGCGGCAGCTATGGATGCCGGCATCCTGGCTGCCTTGGGTACATACCGGTCCTTGGACCGGTTCATTGCGTGCCGGCGCGCGCCTCACCGCGGTCGGCGAGGTACAGCAATGCCGCTTTCACGCGCGGGCTTACTTCGTCCGGATCGCCCAGCTCGAGCTTGGCGAAGATCGCGTTCACATGCTTCTCGACCGCGCGCTTGGTCAGCACGAGGCGCTCCGCGATGGCGCCGTTGCTATAGCCTTCGGCGACCAGCGCGAGCGTCTCGATCTCACGCGGCGTCAGCTCCTCGAGCCCGGAGCGGTGCTTGGACAGGCCGGCTCGCACGAGCTCCTCGACGATCGACGGATCGATCGACGAGCCTCCGTCGAGGACGGCCTCGACCGCGTCGACGAGCTGCTTGCGATTGCGGATCCGGTCCTTGAGCAGGTAAGCGCGTCCGTCGCAGCCGCGCTCGAATACTTTCAGCGCGTATCCCACCTCGGCGTAGGTGCTGAGCACGATCACCGCCAGCGCGGGGTGCGTCTCGCGCAGCCGAGCCGCGAGGCGTACGCCCTGATCGTGACCCAGCGGCGGCATGCGGATATCGGTGATGAGCACATCCGCTCGTTGCTCGTCGATCGTCTCGGGCACGAACTTGGCGTCCTCGCATTCCCCCACGACGATCATCCGCGGGTGGTCTGCGAGCAGGTGCTTGATCGCCGCACGAGCGAGAAACGAGTCGTCGGCGAGGACGATCCGGATCGGCGGCCGGGCTTCGCGCGTCGGCGATCCGGCTGCGCGCAGCGGAACGTCGAGCATGTCCACTTCCCGCAAGATCGTAACCGTCGTTCGGCGCGCTCGCAGGACCGGCTTACGCCGTCACCGCGCCCTCGAGCTCGATCGCGTGTTCGCGAGTCAGCCGCGCCAGTCGCTGCCGGACCGTCTCGGCAGTTTGCCGGTCCGGATAGGACACGGCGACCAAATCGCTCATCGTCTAAGCCTCCTTTCGGCGAGCAACGGTTGCGCCGACCTTACCGCCCGACGGCGAGCCACCCCTGCGATTCGGATGCCGACACCACCGGGGCTCAGGCGATCACCGGTTACCTCATAACGTTGAAAACGTCGTACTCGCAGCCGAGCCCCGAGCCAGTACGACGTTTTTGATGTATCCCAACGACTATGTCGTACGCGTCCCACCGACGACCTCGAATGCAACGTTTTTGACCTCGTGCGCCGATCCGCCGGCGAACGACGTCGGGCTGGTGGCGCCCCGCGCACCTCTAGGGCAGCGGAATCTCGCCCGTCACGGTCGTGCCGCGCCCGAGCTCTGCGCTCACCGACACCCGACCCGCAAGCGCCTCGAGGCGATCGCGCATGTTCGTCAGTCCGTGACCGGGACGAATCGCCACCGTGTCGAACCCGGCGCCGTCATCGCGAACCTGGAAGCGCAGGACACCATCGCGCGCGTCGAGCTCCACCCAGGCCTGCGTATGCCCTCCCCCGTGTTTGGCGGCGTTCTGCAGCGCCTCGAGGCAACAGAAGTAGGCCGCGCTCTCGATCGAACGCGGAGCCCTGATGTTCTCGGCGCCGCTGACGGATACCGGGATCGGCGCGCGCCGCGCGGCCACACAGAGGGCACCGTAGAGACCGTCAGTTATTAGCGCCGCCGGATAGAGACCGTGAGCGAGATCGCGAAGCTCCTCGAGCGCGGCGTCGAGCTGTCCGTGCAGCTCCTCCAGTCTGGCCGCGGCGGCAGCCGGGTCGTCCTCAAGCAGCTCTCGCGCCAACCCGAGCTCCAGCCGGCACGCCATCAGCCGTTGCTGCGCCCCATCGTGAAGGTTACGTTCGATGCGTAACCGCTCGGCGTCACCGGCCGCCGCGACGCGCCGTTGAGTCGCGCGCAGGTCGTTCAACAGCACGCGGAGCTCGCGCTCGCGCCGCACACGCTCCAGGATTCGCCCGCGCGATGCCGCCGCATTCGAGCGACGAGCCGCGTTCTCGAGCGCCGCGCGCACGCGGGCCAGGATCTCGCCGGCTCCGAACGGCTTGACGAGGTAGTCGTCGGCACCGAGCTCGAGGGCCTCGGTCGTGTTCTCCGGATCGGCTCGCGCGGAGATCAGGAGCACCGGCAGCTCGGCCGTCTGCGGATCGGCCCGCAGCGCACGTAGCAGCGACAGACCGTCCATCCCCGGCATCATCACATCGCAGATGACGATGCTTGGTGCGTCGTCGCCCAGCACGAGCGCGTGCGCCTCGGCGCCGTCGCGGGCGAACTGCACCTCGAAGTGCGGCGAGAGCACTCGGCCCAGGTACTGCTGCATGTCGGCGTTGTCTTCGGCGATCAGCACGCGAGCGCTCGGCTGCGCGTAGCGACGCCGGTTCCTGGCCGGCGGCTCGACCGCGCTCTCGAGCCATCCCTCCGCCTCCGCCACCGCCATCGCCGCCGAAGCGCCGCCGGTTTGCCTCGCGCCCTCTGGAGCTGACGTCGGCGCTAGCGGAGCCACACGCGCCGGAACACGCACGATCATGCGCGTTCCTGCGCCGGGCTGGCTCTCGGCTTCGATCGTGCCGCCGTGCAGCGCCACGAGCTCGCGCACGAGCGCAAGGCCGATCCCCGCGCCTTCGTGCGAGCGCGCGCGAGCGTCGGCGGCGCGATAAAAACGCGAGAAGATGCGCCCCAGGTCCTGTTGCGCGATGCCGATCCCCGTGTCCTCGATCGCCAGGACGACCGCTTCTCCCTCAACAGTGGTGCTGACGCGGATCTCGCCTGCCGGGGTGAACTTGATCGCGTTTGAGAGCAGGTTGGCGAGGATGCGCTCCCAGGCGTCTCGATCGATGTACACGCGCACGGCCGTCGGCGGACAGTCGAGCACGAGGCGGAGCCCTGCGCGCTCGGCGGTCGAGCGGAACATCGCGGCCACGTCGCGCGTCAGCTGCGGCAGATCGGTGGGTTGAAAGTCGCCTTCGTGCTCGCCCGCCTCCAGACGGCTGAAGTCGAGCAGAGCCCCGACCAGCTTCAGCATCCGCATCGCGCTTCGCTGGGCGATCGTGAGTGACTCGCGCCCCGGCGGAAGAACTTCGTCGGTTTCGAGAACCTGCTCGAGCTGACCGAGGATCAGCGCCAGCGGCGTGCGGAGCTCGTGGGAGACGTTGCTGAGCAGCGCCGACTTGGCTTGATCGAGCGCGGCGATCGAGTCGCGCTGCCGCTGCTCGAGCTCGCGCGCGCGGGCCCGAGCGACGGTCCGCGCGATGCCCTGGACCACGATCTGGACGAAGCTGCGGTACGAATCGTCGAAGGGAAGGTCGTCGTTCAGGCCGACGATCGCGATGCCGTCACTCGGTCGGCCTGCATCGGCGCCGATCGCGGCCACGAAAGCGCGCCGCGGAACGTTTCCGTTGCGGTCGTTCGGCGCGATCAGCGCCGCTGCTTCGACCACTCCGCCGCCGGCGCCGGCCCTCGCCACGATCCCGCTGGCGGAACCGTTCGGGGCCGCCTCGAGCGTGAGGCGCGGCACCGCGGGTTCGACGCTGCGCCCGCCGGCGCTGGCCGCGACGCAGCTGGGCTGGCGCTCGTGCGCGTCGCACAAATAGATCGCCACGAAGGGCACGTCGGGGCCTGAAGTGAGGGCTCGGCTCGCCTGCTCGCACGCCTGCTGCACGGTTGGGGCGTCGCGCGTCATCTCCGTGAGCTGGTGCAGGGTGCCCATCCGCCGCTCCGCGAGGACCCGCGCCGTGGTCTCGTGGGTTACGAGCAGCACCCCGCCCACGCTGCCGTCATCGTCGAGAATCGGGCTGTAGGCGTAGGTGAAGTAGGCCACCTCGAGTTCGCCGCGGCGATCGACCCGCAGCGGCTGATCTTCGGCCCATGTCGTCCTCCCCTGCGTCATCACCGCCTGCAGCTGCGGTCCCACGACGTCCCAGAGGTCGCGCAGCAGCTCGCGCGCGGGCAGGCCGAGGGCGTGCGGATGCAGGTTGCCGAGCACCTCTCGCTCGGCGTCGTTGTAGATGCAGGTCAGCCCAGCACCCCAATAGAGCGCCATCTGAAACGGGGAGTGCAGGCAGATCGACACTGCCGATCTCAAGCTCCGCGACCAGTCCTCGATTGCGCCGAGCGGAGTCTGCGACCAGTCGAACGCGACCAAGCGGGCCCACATCTCGGAATTGCCGAGCCACCAGCTGCTGCCCGCAGCTGCGTCAGCCTCAGCCCGCTCGTACACGGCCATTCCGCTCACCCAGGCTTTCCGAGACCCCTGGCTTCCGCTCGGAGCGCTCGCATCGGGATCCGGCAGCGATCCTACCAACCGGTCCCCCGGACCCAGTCGGGCTGCGCGCACCGTGTCCGCTCAGCGACGCGCGGTGGCCACCAGCGCCAGCATCTCGTACGCGACAGCGGCCGCGTTCAGCGCCGTGACCTGCCCCGGGGCATCGTAGGACGGCGAGACCTCGACGACGTCAAAGCCGCAGAACCCGATCCCGGCCAGCGCGCGCAGGAGCGCCAACGCCTCGCGCGGGTACAGGCCCGCCGCCTCGGGCGTTCCCGTGCCGGGCGCGAACGCCGGGTCGAGCACGTCGATGTCGAAGGACATGAA
>JAFAZV010000104.1 GCA_019239445.1 Solirubrobacterales bacterium | reverse complement strand
AGCTTCGCTAGGTCGTGGCCACCGAGATCGCGGATCGCGCGCAACAGCTCGCCGTCGTCGAGCTCGCCGATCAACCGCGCCAGCGCGGAAGACTCGCTTCCGGGGCCGGGTAGGCGGTCGCGCAGCTCGGCCGCGTCAGAGCGCAGCAGACGCTGAAACTCCTCGTTCGGCATCGCGTCAATCCGCCGGCGCAGCGCGTCGCCGCCGTCGCGCTCGAACAGCTCCTCCAACCAGCGCCCGTACTTGACCGTCACCGTGTGCCAGCCGGCGGCCTCGAACATCGCGATCAAGCGGTTGGCTGCGATCTCCGGAACGATCCGGTCGAGCGACTGCCGGTTCAGGTCGACGATCCACAGCAACTCGCCCAGTCGCGAGGTGACCGGATCGACAAGCGCCTCCCAGCACGCCCCTTCGTCGAGCTCAGCGTCGCCCAACAGCGCCACCTGGCGACCGCCCTGCGGCACGTCGAAGTGGCCGGCGACGTAGCGGTGGGCGAGCGCGCTCCAGATGGTTGCCGTGGCCCCGATACCAACCGAGCCGGTCGAGAAGTCTGCCGCCACGGGATCCTTGCGCCGGCTCGGATAGCTCTGCAGGCCCCCGAACTCGCGCAGCGTCATCAGGTAACGAGGCTCCAACTGGCCCAGCAGGTATTCGATCGCGTGCAGGACGGGCGAGGCATGGGGCTTCACGGACACCCGGTCGGGCGCCCGCAGGTGCTCGAACCAGAGGGCGGTCATGATCGAGACCATCGACGCGGACGACGCCTGATGGCCTCCGACCTTGACCCCGGACACGGTTTGGCGAACCCGGTTGGCGTGGTGGATGATCGACGTCGCCAGCCACAGGACCCGATCCTGCACCGCCTCGAGGACTCCCAGCCCGACTTCCTGGCTGCCGGTGGCTGCCATGGGCTGAATTCTCTGCATCGAGCCGCAAAGCGTCCAGCATTCTCCGGGCCAGGTCATGTGGCACGATCAAGCTTTGCGTGAAAACGCCTGCCTGCGTAAGCTTGTTGCGTGCAAGCCCGAGAGCTCGACGCCATCGATGAGCGCATCCTCGAGCTGCTGACCAAGGACGGTCGAGTGTCAGCCAGCGAAGCCGGGCGCCAAGTCGGGCTTTCTGCCGCGGCCGCAAAGCGCCGCATCGACAGGCTCGAGCAGGCCGGCTACATCCGGGGATACACTGCGATCCTCGACCACCGCAAGCTCGGCGGAGACCTGGAGGCGTTCTCGGAGCTGCGGTTCGCGCCTGGCACTCAGGTGGACGACATCGACGCCGCCGTGGCCGATCTGCCCGAGCTGGTGGAGTCATTCACGCTTGCCGGCGATCCCGATGCGCTGATCCGTGTACGCGTCGCCGACGTAGATCACCTCAAGCAGGTGATAGATCGTATTCGCAGAGGGCGCCGGGGCGGCGCCAGGATCATCGGCACCAAGACGCTGATCGTGCTCGCCAGCTCCACCGGGGCGGCCGGCGTACGCGTAGGCGGGGAGCCCGAGCGAGCGCTGATGCCGCGTGGCTCGCGGAGATCGAGGAGGGACTAGACTCGCGCCCTCAGAGGGCGTGACCCATCAAGTCGTGGAGGAGAAGGAATGGGAATTGGACTCAGCAACCCGCTTCACATCGCGCTCATAGTCGTTGTGGTGCTGCTCGTGTTCGGGGCCAAGCGACTGCCGGAGATGGGCCGCTCGATCGGGTCCGGGATCCGGGGGTTCAAGGACGAGGTCACCGGTGAACCCGAACGGCCGTCGTTGCCGGCACCGGCTGACGTCGCGTCGACACGTTCTGGCGCCGAGAGCGACGCGCACTCAGTCCGCTAGCGCTCTCGCCTAAACAGCGATCGTCTCGCCGTCGCGCGCCATCTCGAGCTCTACCAGATCCGCGTGGGCCAGCATCTCGTCGCTCAAGTGGGTGAGGAGAAGGCGGCCGCAGTTGAACGTCTTCTCGCTCAGCGTCCGGTAGTTCATGTGTCCTGACGCCTCGCGGTCGAAGAAATTGCACTCGCAGATGAAGACGTCGGCGCCGTCGGCGACCTCGAAGAGGACGTCGGTCCAGCCCGTATCGCCCGAGTAGGCGATCAGCTTGCCGCCGTACTGCACTCGGAGGGCATAGGACGGCGCTCCACTCGAGTGGGTGACCTCGAGGGGTGTCAAGGTGGCGGGTCCGACCGTGCGCGGCTCGCGCTCCGGCAGCTCGAGTAGGTTGATCTCGAACGGTCGCTCGGAGTCGATCGAGCCCGGGTAGAGCGCCTGGAACGTCTCGCGGAAGCGGGCCTCCAGCCCAGGCGGTCCGGCGATTGTGAGCGGGCGCGTCCGGTCTGAGAACTGGCCGTCGAGCACGAGCCAAGGCAGCCCGCCGAAATGATCGCCGTGTAGGTGCGAGATCGCGATGTAGCCGAGTGACTTCGAGGCGATGTCCGTCCGCTTGAGCGCGATCAGCGTACTGGCGCCGCAGTCGATGAGCAGCGGCTCCTCGCCACCCTCGAGCAGGAACGCGGTTTGGAATCTTCCTCCGCTGGCGAAGGCGTCCCCGCAGCCGAGAAAGCGCAACTGGACATCGGGCATGCCGCGGTTATAGCTGGCGGCCGAGTTTGTCGGCTCGGCAAGTCGGACACACGAAGCTGGTGCACCGTCCGGTGAGAACTCGTGACTGAAGCGACCCTGCTCGAGCACGCGCGGGTCCTGACGCCATTCGAGGAGCTGGACGCGTCGGTGCTGATCGCCGGCGGGCAGATCGTTCAGATCGGCGGCGAGCCTCCCGCTGATCTCGTACCGACGCGTATCGATCTGGCGCAGCGCTGGCTCGCGCCGGGGTTCATCGACCTGCATGTTCACGGTGGCGGTGGCGCTCAGTTCGCGAGCGGGAGCGTCGAGGACTGCCTCCGTGCAGCGCGGTTCCACGCCCGCCACGGGACGACGGCGCTGCTGGCGACGACCGTGGCCGCGCCACGCGCGCCTCTTCGCTCGGCCGTCGCCGCGATCGCCGAAGCGGCGCGCGACGACGCGGGAACCGGAGCGGCGGTGCTCGGCTGCCATCTCGAGGGGCCGTTTCTCAGCCCCCACCGCTGCGGCGCGATGAACCCGGCGTGGATGCGCCCGCCAGATGCCGCCGAGTTGCGCGAGCTGATTGACGCGGGGCACGGGTACGTCAAGTTGATCGACGTCGCACCAGAGCTTCCCGGCGCGCTCGAGCTGATCGACGTCATGCGCGAGCACGGCGTGATCGCCGGCGTGGGTCACAGTGACGCGACTTTCCGGCAGGCCAGCGCGGCGTTCGATGCCGGCGCGCGCCATGTCATCCACCTGTTCAATGCCAGTCGTCCCTTCGACCACCGGGAGCCGGGCCTGGTCGGCGCCGCCCTTACCCGCGGGGACGTGACGTGCGAGCTGATCGCCGACGGGCACCACGTCCACGCAGCGGCGCTGCGCCTGGCGGCGAAGATGAAAGGGAGCGAAGGCGTTGCCCTGGTCACCGACGCGGTCGAGGCCGCGGGCATGCCCGATGGGAGCTACCGCCTGGGCGTGACGCCGATCCGCGTGCTTGCCGGTCGCGCCGTCCTGGCTGGCCATGACGTGCTCGCCGGCAGCACGCTCACGATGGCTGCGGCTGTGCGTCGCGCGGTGGAGCTGATCGGTATCCCCGTGCGCGACGCGGTGAGGATGGCGACCGTCACTCCCGCGCAGGTGCTGGGCATCGAAGATCGAGCCGGGAAGATCGCGCCGGGATATCGAGCCGATCTGGTCGTGCTCGACGAGACGCTCGAGCCCGTCGCGACGATCCGCGCCGGCGACTGGATCAGTGAGAGCTGAGCCCTGAGAATCACGGCGCCGGTGGCCCAGCCGCTCATCCGCTGACGGCAGCACCTCTCAACGCGAGCTGGAGCACCTGCGCGGTGTGCAGGGCGCGCCGGTCGCTTCCGTGCGCGATCTGCGACCGGCATGAAAATCCGTCGGCGACGATCAGCGTTTCAGCGCGCGCTTCGCGTACGGCCGGCAGCAGCTTCTGCTCACCGGCGGCCACCGAGACCCGATAATGCTCGCCGCCTTCGTAGCCGAACGACCCCGCCAGCCCACAGCACCCGGCGTCGGACGGACGCACGTCCAGGCCGAGGCGCTCGAGCAGCGCGCGCTCGCCGTGGAGCCCGAACAGCGCCTTGTGGTGGCAGTGTCCGTGCATCAGCGCCTGGCCGCCCAGCGCCGGCGGTTGCCACTCGGGCGCGTACTGCGCGAGCAGCTCATCGAGCGTGAACGTCTGGGCGACGAGCCGGCGCGCGTCCTCGTCGTGTGGCATCAGCTTCCGCAGTTCGTCGCGGAACACGGCGGCGCATGAGGGCTCGAGCACGAGCATCGGGACGCCGGCGCGGATCGGCTCCTCGAGCGTCGCCAGCGTCTGGCGCAAGGTTCGGCGCGCGAGACGCAGCATCCCGAAGTCGTAGAGCGGGCGCCCGCAGCAGAGCCGGCGCGGCGGCAGCTCGGGCGCGAAGCCGGCGGCTTCGAGCACGTCGACGGCAGCGCGGCCGATCGCAGGCTCGAACAGGTCGCTGAACGTATCTGGCCACAGGAGCACTCGAACGCGCTCCCCAGCTAGGCGCGCAGCCGGCCGGCGCGCGAACCAGGCGCGAAACGTCTCGCTCGCGAACCGCGGCGCCTCACGCTCTGCCGCCAGGCCGAGCATCCGCTTGCCGGTCGTTGCGAGCAGCGGCGCGTGCGCCATGGCGTTGGCCGCGCGCGGCATCTGCGCGGCGCCACGTCCCCACCACGGCATCAGGCCGAGCAGGTAGTGCCGGAGGGGGCGGCGGCGATGGGCGTAGTAGTGGGAGAAGAACTCGGCTTTGTAGGTCGGCATGTCGACCTGCACAGGGCATTCGCCCGTGCAGCCCTTACATGACAGGCAGAGATCGAGCGACTCCTTGACCGCATCCTCGCGCCAGCCACCGGTGAGCGGCTCGCCCTGGAGCATCTCCAAGAGCAGCCGAGCGCGTCCGCGCGTGGAGTGCTGCTCCTCGCGCGTGGCTTGGAAGCTCGGGCACATCGTCAGCGAGCCGAGGTTCCGGCACTTGGCCATGCCGAAGCAGCGCTCAACGGCGCGAGCGAACGACCCCTCGTCGTCCGGATAGGCGAACTCGGTACGCAGCGTCGCCGGCCGGTACTCGGGACCGAAGCGAAGCCCCTCGTCGAGCTTGACATCGCCGATCAGGCGGTTGGGGTTCATCTTGCCGTCCGGATCCCAGATCCGCTTGAACTCGTGGAAGGCCTGCATCAGCTCGGGTCCGAACATCTTCGGCAAGAGCTCGGCGCGGCCGTGACCTTCTCCGTACTCGCCCGCCAGCGAGCCGCCGTAGGAGACGACCAGGTCGGCCGCTTTCTCCATGAACGAGCGGAAGGTCCGCACCCCGGCCGCGGTCTTGAACTCGAAGTCGATCCGGGTATGGACGCAACCCTGGCCGAAGTGCCCGTAGTAGACGCAGCGGTAGCCGTGCGCATCGAGCAGGGCAGCGAAGTCGCGCAGGTAGGCGCCAAGCTTGTCCGGGTGCACGGCAGCGTCCTCCCACGCGCCCTCGGCTTCCATGAAGCCTGGCGCGCGGCTGTCGCCGACGGCCGACTCGCGGACGAGCCACACGCGCGCTTGGTCCGCACCTTCGATCAGCAGCTCGGACCCCAGGCACGGGCCGGAAGCGCCAATCTCCTTCAGCGCCTGCCGCGCCTGTTCGTTCGCTGTGTCGGGCTCATCGGCGCCGTACTCGGCCAGCAGCCAAGCTCCACCGTCGGGGAGCTTCGCGCGCTCGGCGGCCAGGCGACCCTTCACCTGCATGTTCTCGAGCAGCTGTCGATCAAAGCCCTCGAGGCCGATCGGGCCGGTGCGCATGATCGCCGGCACATGGTCCGCGGCCTCGAACACGTCGCGGTAGGCGAGGATGATCGTGCGCCGGTGCTGGGGGCTCGGGACGAGCCTCACGGTGGCTTCGAGGATGTTCACGCACGTGCCTTCGGAACCGACGAGCGCCCGCGCGACATCGAACCCGCGCTCCGGCAGGAGCTCGTCGAGGTTGTAGCCGGAGACTCGCCGCGGGATGTCCGGGAACTCGGCTCGCACGCGGTCGGCCACACGGTCGCGCAAGTCGCGCAGGCGGGCGTAGATCTCGCCCCGGCGTCCGCCACCCGCGATGATCCGCTCGAGCTCGGCGTCGCTCGTCGCGCCCACGCGCAGGCGCGTCCCGTCGTACAGGAGCACGTCGAGCGCGATCACATTGTCGTTGGTCTTGCCGGCCATGATCGAGTGCGTGCCACACGAGTTGTTGCCGAGCATCCCGCCGAGCGTGCAGTACTCGTGCGTCGCCGGATCTGGTCCATAGGTCAGGCGGTGCAGCTCGGCTGCGTTGCGAAGCTGATCGCAGATCACACCCGGCTGAACGCGGGCCTGGCGCTGCTCCGGGTCGAGCGCGACCAGGCGGTTGTAGTACTTCGAGTAGTCGAAGACGACCGCGACGTTCGTGGTCTGGCCGCTGGGTCCGGTGCCGCAACCGCGTGGCAGCACCGGTGCCCCGTGCTCGCGGCAGGCCGCGACTGCAGCCGCGACGTCGTCCGCGTCGCGCGGGATCACGACCCCGATCGGCACGTGGCGATAAACCGAGAAGTCGTTGGCGTAGAGGGCGCGCGAGCCAGCGTCGAAGCGCACTTCACCGCTCACCGAGGCTTCGAGCCGGCGCTTGAGCGACACCACATCGACATCGCTCGGCGGCGTGACCCGGCGCTGCGCCCAGGGCGCCCGGATGCTTGCGCCACGAATCACGGTCGAGCTCATGTAGGACTGCAGCGTAACCCTATGGGTTTCCGGTCAACGACGATACGCCCGAAACGTCGCCGAGCTTGGCCAGATCGCGCGCGGCGCCGTTCAGGTAGCGGTCCAGGAATGCCGTCGTGACCCGGGCGACGACGCCGAGCTGCGGCTCCGTCGTGTATGGCTCGAGATGTCCTGCGCCGAACAACCTCAGGAGGTACTTCGGCGGAGGCGCGGCGTCGTAGAACTCGAGCGTGAAGTGCTCTGGGTTGATGTCGTCGGCCGTTCCCTGAACGGCCAGCAGCGGCGGGCTCTGAGGTGTAAACGCGAAGCCGTCGGCACCCGGGAGCTTGGCTCCCGAGAGGATCACGGCGGCGCGGACGCGCGGATCCTTATAGCCGAAGTCATAGGCGACGGCGAGCGCGGTCTCGCCGCCGTCGGAGTGCCCCGCCACGGCGACCTTGGCGGGATCGATGAGGTGCTCCAGATCGCCATGGCGCGAGGCGCTGAGCGCCAGCAGGCTCGAGATCACGAAGCTCATGTCCGCCGGCTGGTTGATCAGATCTGCTTCGTTCGGCCCGCCCGGCGCGTTCGCGTTTTCGAGCGGGAACACCGGTGCGGCCACGACGTAGCCGGCTCGCGTCCAGGCATCGAGCAGTCGGACGTATGGCCGAGGCGTGAGCGTGTAACCGTGGCCGAAGACAATCAACGGGAACGGTCGCCGCGGCGCCGCCTGACCGGGCCGAGCGGTGGGATAACGCACGAGCGTGATCAGCGGGCGCGGCCGCAAACTCCCATTGGGGAGGCGTATGTGGCGGCGATGGTCGACCAGCCGAACCGTGCGCTCGGCAACGGCGAACGGCGGCTTTGCCGGCTGCAGAGGCGGCTGCGCGCGCGCGGTGCTCGTCGGACGCGCTGGCGCGTCCGACTGCGTCGTGTGGCGCACGGTGAGCGTCTGCGACGTGCGCTCCCGCGCGTGCTCATTCGTCACCGCCACGAGACCGACGACCAGACCGGCCAGGACGATTGCGCAGACCGCGAGCACGCCGGCGCGGTGGATCCCCCTCCGGCGCCGCCTCGCTCGGCTCGACTTCCTGGCCCGGGCCACGGTCCAAGGCTAATGGCGCTCCGCGCCCGGGATGCCGGCGACGCAGCCCGGGCCGTCAGGCCGGGCCGGGATCGCCTCCCGCCTCGGCGCCCGCGGGATCCGCACCAAGCGTCGCACGGAGGGCCTGCCGGCCGGTGTAGCTGGGCTGCCAGCCGAGCTCTCGCTTGGCCTTGCTGATGTCCATGATCGCCGGATGGCTGATCGCCTCGACCCAATCGGTGGCCGGCGGCGTGAATGGGAGCTTGGGCGCGGACGCGGCCGCGCGCGCGGCGGCGTAAACGAACCCGCCCGGGACCGAGACCGGGCTCAGACCCAGCTCGCGGGCGATGTCGGCGCCGGTGAGAACGCCGTCGCCGGCGATGTTGTACGCCCCGGGCGGACCCGCGCCGAGCACGCACTTCAGCATTGCCAGGCCGACGTCGTGCTCGTGGATGAACTGGACCTGGACGTCCGGGGCGACTACGGGGATCGGCACGGGCAGCCGCGCCAGCAGGTCGAGGACACGGCGCCCGGCGCCGGCCACCGGCGGCGGGACGCTTCCTTTCGCGCCCACGGTGTGCGGCCCGAGGACGATCGGGGGGCGGACCA
Source organism: Solirubrobacterales bacterium (assembly GCA_019239445.1). Classification (GTDB taxonomy): domain Bacteria; phylum Actinomycetota; class Thermoleophilia; order Solirubrobacterales; family Solirubrobacteraceae; genus Palsa-465. Next base: position 13,219 of record JAFAZV010000104.1, on the reverse strand, counting down.
TGTACAGCGCCGGGCTCGCCGGCACGGTGGCCTCCTCCTCGAGCAGCTGCTCGAGCTCGGCCTTCTCCTGCGCGTAGAAGAGACGAGCCGCGGGCCGGACCGGCCAGTCTTCTGTCATCCCCACCGGGTTGTCGCGGTGAAAGCCATACGCGGCGACCGACGAGGCGTAGACGAAGCGCTCCGCGCCGGCCTCGCGCGCGGCGCGGAAGGCGTTCAGCGTGCCGTCGACGTTGATGGCGCGGATCGTGTCGGCGGACGCCGTGCCCGTGATCATGAACGCGAGGTGGACGACGACATCGCAGCCGGAGAACGCCTCGCGCAAAGCGTCGACCGAGCGAACGTCGCCGCGGCGGTACTCCATCTTGGTCCAGCCGTGCTCGAGCGGGTCGAATGGCCGGCGCGCGATGCCGACGACGCGCCCGATCCGCGGTTCGGCCTCGAGCAGCGGTAGAAGCCCGAAGCCGAAGGTGCCGGTGGGCCCGGTCACGGCAACGGTCAGTTGACCCTCGGCGGGGGGCATGAAAGCGTTGTTACCCGCGCTCGGGTCCGGAGCAACCGTGGCGCCAGCAGCTCCTGCTCGCATCGGTGCGGTGATTGCGCCCGAGCGGGACGGGAAGCACCGCAGGCAGGGCCGAGCGAAGTCGGCGATTTGAGTGGAAGGAGCAGCGATGGAGACGATGAGCCCGCTGGACGCATCGTTCCTGCACATCGAGGACGCGGTCACGCACATGCACATCGGGTCGGTGGGGATCTTCGAGGGTCCGGCGCCGAGCCAGGATGAGGCGCTGAGCGCGGTCGCGGCGCACCTCCCGCTGGTTCCGCGCTACCGGCAGAAGGTTCGCTTCGTGCCGATGGAGCTGGGACGCCCGGCCTGGGTCGACGATCCGCACTTCAGGCTCGACTACCACGTGCGGCGGACTGCGCTGCCTTCGCCGGGCGGCGATCAGGAGCTGCGCAACCTCATCGGCCGCGTGATGTCGCAGCAGCTCGACCGCGCGAAGCCGCTGTGGGAGATGTGGCTGGCCGAAGGCCTCGACCACGGCCGCTGGGCGCTGATTTCGAAAACGCATCACTGCATGGTCGACGGCGTTTCCGCCACCGATCTGCTGAGCGTGATGCTCGATGCCGAGCGCGAAGCGCCCCCGGCGCCGGACGACCCGTGGCAGCCCAAGCCCGAGCCGGGCACGGTCGAACTGATGACGCACTCGCTGGCCTTGCGCCTCGGCAGTCCGTACGAGGGCATGCGCACAGTGCTCGCCGCCGCACGGGGTCCGCGCCGCGTTGCGCGCGGCGCGCTCGACCTCGGGCGCGGCCTCGTCAGCCTGGGCCAAGCCGTCACCCCAGGGCGCGAAACCTCACTCAACGGCCCGATCGGTCCGCACCGCTGCTGGGACTGGGCGCGTGGCCGGCTCGCCGACATCAAGACGATCCGCCAGGCCCACGGCGGGACGATCAACGACGTTGTTCTCTCTGCGATCACCGGCGGATTCCGCGACCTCCTGCTCTCGCGTGGCGTGGCGGTGGAAGGGCGCGTGGTGCGCACGCTGGTTCCCGTCTCCGTGCGTGCCCAACACGAGCGCGGAACTTACAACAACAAGGTCTCCGCGATGTTCGCCGACCTGCCGGTCTCGTTCGAGGACCCGGTGGCGCGACTGGAAGAGATCAGCGGCCAGATGCAGCGACTGAAGCGCTCAGGCCAGGCGGTGGCGGCAGAGCGCCTGACCGCGCTCAGCGGGTTCGCGCCGGCCATGCTCCTCGCGCTCGGAGGACGGGTTTACACGCGAACGCCGCAGCGGGCGGTGAACACGGTGACGACGAACGTGCCGGGACCGCAGTACCCGCTGTACCTGCGCGGGCGGCGCATGCTCGAGGCGTTCCCGTTCGTTCCCCTGGGCGGACACGTCCGAATCGGCGTGGCGATCTTCTCCTACGACGGCAACATCAACTTCGGCGTCACCGGGGACAGGGACACGTCGAGCGATATCGCCGTCGTGTGTCAGGGGATCGAGCGCGGGATCGCCGAGCTGATGCCATCGGTCCGGACCGAGCCGGCCGCGGCCGAAGTGGGCGGCGACGCACCCGCGGCGGCCGAAGTGACAGGCTCCGCGGCGGCCGAAGTGAGCGGCTCCGCGGCGGCCGAAGCCGAGGTTTCGCCTTGAGCTCGGGCGAGCGCTTCGCGCGCACCGGCGAGATCGAGCTCTGCTACGAGACGTTCGGGGACGAGGCCGAGGCGCCGATGCTCCTGGTCATGGGGCTGGCCTCGCAGATGATCCGCTGGGACGACGACTTCTGCCAGCAGGTCGCCGATCGCGGTTTCTGGGTGATTCGCTACGACAACCGCGACATCGGCCGTTCGACGATCCTTCGCCACAACCCGTCGCCTTCGCGCGGGCAACTCCTCCGGCGCGACCCGCGGGCGGCGTCCTACTCGCTCGAAGACATGGCGTCCGACGCTGTGGGGCTGCTCGACCATCTCGAGATCGCCTCGGCGCACCTGGTCGGCGTGTCGATGGGTGGGATGATCGCGCAGCTGATCGCGATCAACCACCCGGACCGGGTCCGCTCGCTGGTGTCGATGATGTCGAGCACGGGGAGCCGGCGCGTCGGGCAGATGCACCCGCGGCTCTACCGGTGGCTGCTACGACGGCCGCGGCTCGACCGCGAAAGCTACGTGCAAGACGTGATAGGCACCTACCAGGCGATCGGATCGCGGCGTTTCCCGCCCGACCCGGAACGGATCCGGAAGCTTGCCGAGCGAGCGTTCGACCGCGGGATTCACCCCGACGGAGCCTGGCGGCAGCTCGGCGCGATCGTCAACGCGAGCGATCGCAGCCCACTACTCGGGCAGATTCGCGTGCCGACGACTGTCATCCACGGGGATGCCGACCAGCTCGTGATGCCGTCGGGCGGCCGGGCCACAGCGGCGGCGATCCCGAACGCGCGACTGGTGGTGATCCCGGGAATGGCGCACGACATGCCGCCGGTGTTGTGGCCGCAGATCATCGACGCGATCGCGCAAACCGCCGCGCAAGCGCAGGACACCGCGGCTCGGCCCAGTTGACCCTTTCTGAAGGAGGAGTGTCATGGCAGTGAGCACGACCAACCATCGCGTGCCGGTACCGCGCGACCGCGAGAACGACTACACCCGCGAGGCGGCGGCGCGACGAGCCGAGTTCGTGCGCGAGCGGACCGGGGCGTCGCTGGAGCACGTGTCGAGCTACTCGTTCGATCCGGCCATCACCACCGGGAACATCGAGCAGTTCGTCGGTGCGGCGCAGGTGCCGATGGGACTCGCCGGTCCGTTGCTGGTCAACGGTGAGCATGCTCAAGGCGAGTTCTACGTCCCGATGGCGACGGCTGAGGGCACGCTGCTGGCGAGCTACAACCGCGGCATGCGCCTGCTCTACGAGGCCGGTGGCGTAACGACAACCGTGATGGACGACCGGATGCAGCGCGCGCCGGCGTTCATATTCCGAACTGCGCGGGAGGCGCGCGCGTTCGGAGAGTGGTTAAGCGAGCACTTCGATGAGGTCAAGGCGGTGGCGGAGAAAACGACAAAATCCGGTCGGCTGCAGGACATCGAGCAGTACTCGGCGAGCCGGATGCTGTTCACGCGCTTCAACTACACCACCGGCGACGCCGCTGGTCAGAACCTCACCGGCAAGGCGACGCAGGCCGCGTGCCGGTGGATCGTCGAGCAATACCCCGGCATCGAGCACTACTTCCTCGAGGCGGCGTTCGCGACAGACAAGAAGAGCTCGCAGGTAAACATGCTCCACACGCGCGGAAAGCGGGTCGTAGCGGAGGCGACGGTCCCAGATGAGTTGTTTCGCCAGATCATGCGCTCGAACACCGATTTGATGTACCGGGCCCGGCAGGTCTCCAACCTCGGCGGGTTCATGTCGGGGGTCAACAACAACGGCGCTCACTCGGCCAACGGGATCACCGCGCTGTTCATCGCCACTGGGCAAGACGCAGCCAACGTGGCCGAGTCATCGGCGGGGTTCGTCTACACCGAGCGCCGGGAGAACGGCGACTACTACTACTCGATCACGATCCCGGCGCTGATCGTCGCCACCTACGGGGGCGGCACCGGTCTGGCCACGCAGCGCGAGTGCTTGGAAATGCTCGGCTGCTACGGAGCCGGGAAGGTCAACAAGTTCGCTGAGATCGTCGCCGCCACCGTCCTGTGTGGCGAGCTCTCCCTGGGCTCGGCGGTGGTCGCGGAGGAGTGGGTCGAGGCTCATGATCTGTATGGCCGTAACCGTCCGTGACCGGGCCGTCTCACGCGCGTGACGTTAATTCGAGAAGGAGTGACACATGACCAACTTTGCTGAGCAGCTGTCGGCGGCGGCGGCCGAGAACGCGGACCATCCTGCGGTCAAGCTCGACGACATCGTCCTCACCTACGGACAGCTTGACGCCGCCGTCGCCCGCGCCGCCGGGCTGCTCCGCGGTCTCGGGGTCCAACCCGGAGACCGCGTGGGTTTGCAGCTGCCGAACGTGCCGTACTTCCCGATCGCATATTTCGGGGCGCTACGCCTGGGGGCGGTGGTGGTGCCGATGAATCCGCTGCTCAAGGATCGGGAGGTCGCCTATCACCTCTCCGATTCCGGCGCCCGCGTAATGATCGGCTGGCACCAGTTCGAGCAGCCTGCGCGAGCGGGAAGCGACGAGGCGGGCGCGGAGCCGCTGATCATCGTGCCCGGCGAGTTCGAGCGGATGTTGGCAGGTGCGGACGCCGTCAACGAGGTCACCATTCGGGCGGATGACGATCCCGCCGTGATCATCTACACGTCCGGCACGACGGGCACGCCGAAGGGCGCGACGCTGATGCACTCCAACGTCAGAGCGGGCGCCGAAGTCGGTCGCGACCTGGTCGACGCCGGCCCGGACTCGGTCACCGTCGGCACGTTGCCGCTGTTTCACGTCTTCGGCATGAATTCGATCATGAACGTCACCATCCGCGCACGCGGGCTCTTGACGCTGGTTCCCCGCTTCGATCCGGGCAAGGCGCTCGAGGTGATCGCCCGCGATCACGCGACCACGTTCGGCGGCGTGCCGACCATGTACGCGGCGATGCTCCACCACCCGGATCGCGAGCACTATGACGTCTCCAGCCTCGATCTGTGCATCTCGGGCGGCGCGGCGCTCCCCGTCGAGGTGCTGCACGGCTTCGATGACGCGTTCGGCTGCAAGGTGCTCGAGGGCTACGGCCTCTCCGAGACCAACGGGATGGCGACCTTCAACCTGCCCGACCGCGAGCGCAAGCCAGGGTCGATCGGACTGCCCACCGGCGGCACCGAGATCAAGCTCGTCGACGATCAGGACAACGAGGTCCCGCAGGGCGAGCCGGGCGAGCTCGTGATGCGCGGGCCATTCGTGATGAAGGGCTACTGGAACCGGCCCGAAGCGACAGAGAGCGTGATGCGGGGCGGGTGGTTCCACACCGGTGACATCGCCACCGTCGACGGCGAGGGTTACCTCTTCATCGTCGATCGCAAGAAGGACCTGATCATCCGCGGTGGCTACAACGTCTACCCGCGCGAGCTGGAGGAGGTCCTGTACACGCATCCGGCGGTGCGCGAAGCAGCCGTGATCGGCGTACCGCACGACTCGCTGGGCGAGGAGGTAGGTGCCGCCGTGGTGGTCAAGGAGGGCGCGGAGGCGACGCCGGAGGAGCTGCGCGATTACATGAAGCAGCGTGTGGCGGCGTACAAGTACCCGCGCGTCGTGTGGCTGATGGAGGAGCTCCCGAAGGGCGCCACGGGCAAAGTGCTCAAGCGCGAGATCGAGGTCCCCGAAGCAGTGGCCGAAACGGCCGGTTGATTCGGCCGGAGCGGGGGGTCTTCGGATCTCGCTGCCCGTATAGAGCAAGTGAGATCCAAAGACCCCCTCGGTCAGCCAGGCGCTACGGGACCGTGATGCCGCTCAGCACGACCGAACCGCGCGTCGGGTCGAGCTCGGTGGCTTGTGAAACGCCGGGCGGCGTGAGCGTGTCGATCACCTTCGGCACGCTGTTCGGATTGACGCTGCAGATCGGGCTGGTCGCGCCCGGTGCGCAAACGCCGAACTGGAACGGCTGCGGCGTGCCGGCGAAGCCGCGGGCCTGATCAGAGCTGAATCCGTCCTGACCGGTAAGCGTCACCGTGAACGTCCAGCCCGAGCCGACGCTGCCGAAGGCGGACCTAGGCACGATCAACGTTGCAGTTCCCGTGGCTTGGTCGAACACGGCCTGGACCGAGCCGAGCGAAGTGCCCGCCGCGTTCACCCAGACCGGCGCGGCGAAGCCTTGTACCTCGATGCGCTGGCTCCACGCCGAGGCCGACGCGATCGCGTAGTTGCGCGATGGGTATGCCGCCGCGGTCGAGGTCGCGCCGGCGGCCGGGTCGCGAACGTAGACGTCCAGCAGCTGGGCGCCGAAAGCGTTGCCGAAGGTCGGCGTCAGGTCTCGGATCTTGGCCTGGATGTAGACCTCGGTGGCGGTCTGGCTGACCTGGAAGCCGAGGAGGTCGAACGCGCCAGGCCGGAAGTTGCTGCTGGTCGGGTAGGCGTAGGTCCCGGGGCCATTGTCGTCGCCGGCTGGATCGGTCACGTTCAGCACGGAACTCCCCGGCAGCGCGACGTTGACGACCGACAGCTGCGCGTAGCCCGTGCTGCGGCCCGAAGTTGCCGCGAGCGTGATCTTCGTCGTGCCGAAGCCGGTCGAGAGGGTCAGCGACCAGTTCCCGTTCGCATCGGCAAGCGTCGAGCCGATGGCGGCGCTACCGCCGGTGGACGGTGCGGCCTCGGCGTCGACGCGCGCGCCGGGCGAAGTCGTGCCGGTGACCGTGACGGTGGAGACGGTGGTGTGGGCGCCGTCGGCGGGAGAGGTGATGCTCAGCGGAAGCGCTCCGGGCATGCCCCGCGCCACGTAGCGCGAGCTGACGATCGCCGGGGTCTCGAGGTCGCGGCCGGCGTCGATCGCCAGGGCGAGACGGGCGAACTGGGCCTGGGCCCAGGTAAGCGGGCTCGCCGATCCCGCGGGGCGGCCGGGGAGGAAGCCGATCGAGGCGGTCAGCGGGTCGCTTCCGTAGGGCGCGGGCGGGACGGGCGGGTCCTCCCACGCCTGCTCGGGCTCGAGGTAGTGACCCGAGGTCATGCTCGCCATGGCGCGGAGGAGGGGGCGAGCTGCGGGCACGGTCCCATCCGCGACCTGGTACTCGCCGCGCTCACCGGCTAGCACGGGCCAGAGATGACCCGAGCCGTGGTTCGTCGGCGGCCACGGAGCGCCGGTCGGCGAGCAGTCCGTCGGGTCGGGCTCGTAGCAATCGCCGTACCCGTCCTCGGATCCCGGAGAGTCGGTGCCATAGCGGTAGAAGCCGACCCCGCGCGGCGTGGTGCGCTCGATCACGCGATCGATCACCGGCAGCGAAGCCTGCACGTCGGGATCGGACGCGGGCAGGATCCCGAGCCGGACCAGCTCGAGGAAGCCGGCATCCACGATCTGCCGCTGATCAGCGTCGATGCTGCCGTTGCCGAGGTTGTAGGAGATCGCGGCATTCGGGTCGCCGGTCTTGGCCACCCGGATGAAGTAGCGGGGAGCGTAAGGACCGGTCGTGGTCACGGTCCAGCGCTTGATGCTGCGGGCGAAGAAGTCGGCCGTGGCCTGGTAGACGCGAGCCCGCACGAGGTCGGCACGGACGGCTGCGATACGCGCCGCCGCGGTCAAGCCGGCGATCTCGGCCGCGATCGTAGAGGGGGAGTAGCCGCTCTGCTCCTCCCAGCGCTCGACCCCCTCCGAAGGACCGTGGGCAACGAGGAAGTCGGCGGCGGGGACGATGTGGTCGCGATACAGGGTCGCGTCCCGCGCAAGGCCGGACTGCCACGCCATCAGGATCGGGTAGGAGGTCTCATCGAGCTGAAGGCCGCCGGTGTCTGGCGCCGGCTTGCCGTTCGTGAGCGAGTTGCGCGGCATCGACCCGTCCGGTTGCTGCTGGCGCTCGAACAGGAACCGGGTCGCAGCCTGAGCGGTGCGTACATCGCCGGCCACGAGCAGCCCGGTGAACGCCTCGTAGAGGTCGCGGGCGAAGACTTCGCGATAGGAGCCGAAGTACGTCGGCTTGCCGTTCGTAAGATCGCCCGCCGGCACCGACTGTCCCCATGGCGAAGCCAGGCCGGCCGCGATCGCGCCCGGGAACGTCTTGTCCTCGCTCGCCTTGACCACGTTGACGGAACGGAAATACTGCGCCCGAGCGGCAGGCGAGAGTCGTACGGGCCGCCGCAGTCCCTGGTCATATGCGCGCCACTGTCGCTGGAGGAGCGCCCGCGACGACGTGAACGAGGCTCGCGCCGCGGTCCCGGCGACGCTCAGCGCACCAGCGCGGTCGGTGCCGAAGCCCAGCGCCAGGTTCACCGCCCCAGATCGCGGCAGGCGTAGACCTGCGGTCAGCGCCACGTGGCCATCCGAAGCACTCGTGTAAGGCGTCAACGCCCGGTCGTTGTCGAGCATCGAGAGGCCGTCGCTCGGAGTGCCGGCGTAACCCACGCTGGCGGAGCCGAAGCCCGCCGAGGCGCGCAGCGCCTCGAATGTCGGCACGGCGTAGTCCCGGTTGGCGGCGTTGGTGGTGGTGTTCGTGTTGAAGGCGAGCGGGACAGTCGCTCCGCTGTCGTTCGCGAGCTCCGCGCTGTTGGCGCCCGCGTTCTGCGTACCGCCGCCACCCGTGCCACCGGCCAGCGGATCCAGCCGCACGTAGAGGCGATCGCTGCGCGGGCCGTCGAAGCGCACGCGCATGAGTACCGCGTCGCGGGCGGGATCGGCGATGTAGGTCGTGATGATGCGGTACGCGTGAGTGCGGCTGCGCGCGACGACGGTGCAGGACATCCCGCTGGCATCCGGAACCGTTCGGTAGGTCATGTCGCGCGTCTGCAAGTCGGTGAAGCTGTGCCCGTCGGTGACCAGGTACTGCAGCGTGTGGACGTTCGTCGCGTCGATGGTGGGCCAGTAAACGTCGGAGAGGACGCCGCCGGCGACGGTGAACCACACCTTGGAGCCGGTGTTGCGCGCCGTGCCGACGCAGTCCTTGCGCGCGAGGTCGAAGTAGCTCTCCGCGCCCGGCCCGCCGGGCGCGACGGCGGCGTGAGCTCCGGCCGTGGCTCCGAAACCGGAGAGCACGCTCAACGCGACGAACATGGCTAGCGCCCTGCGCTTCATTCCCCAACCTCCTCGCGACTCTCCTCGACGGCCGGCAGCCGTTGTAGCAGAGCGCGCGCGCAGGTGTCAAAGGAGATCCTGACTACGCGCTGGACGCAACGGGTAGTCGCCGTCGGAGAACCTGAAGAGAGGGGAGCGCCATGGCAACGAACCTCGCCGAGCTTTTGGTCGGCAGCTCCGAGCGTCACCGCGACCGGACCGCGATCGCGCTCGACGGGCTGACCGTCTCCTACGCCCGTTTGAACGAGCTGAGCGCGCGGGTCGCAGCGTTGCTGCGCGCCAAGGCAATCGGCGCCGGCGACCGCGTTGGGATAATGCTCCCGAACGTCCCCGAGTTCGCGGTGACCTACTACGGCGTCCTGCGCGCGGGCTGCGTGGTCGTTCCGATGAACCCGCTGCTCAAGGGGCGCGAGGTGAACTTCTACCTGAGCGACCCCGAGGCCAAGCTGTTGTTCGCCTGGCACGACTTCGCCGAGGCCGCAGAGGAGGGGGCGAGGGAAGCCGGGGCTGAGGCGATCATCGTCGCGCCGGGCGACTTCGAAGAGCAGCTGAACACGGTGGAGCCAGCATTTGACGTCGTCGAGCGCGATCCGAGCGATACCGCGGTGATCCTCTACACGTCCGGGACCACCGGGACGCCCAAGGGCGCCGAGCTCACCCACGCGAACCTCGAGCACAACGCCCAGGTGATGACGAACCTCGCGAGCATCGTCCCGGATGACGTGCTCCTCGGCGCGCTGCCCCTGTTTCACGCCTTTGGGCAGACGTGCGCGCTGAATGGGGCGATCGCGAACGGCGCCGCGTTGTCGATGATCCCGCGCTTCGATCCGGGCAGGGCGCTCGAGATCATCGGTCGCGACCGGGTCACGATCTTCGAGGGCGTACCAACGATGTTCACCGGGATGCTCCACCACCCCGACAAGGAGCGCTTCGACGTTTCGAGCCTGCGCCTGTGCGTATCCGGCGGGTCGGCAATGCCGGTCGAGGTGATGCGTGGCTTCGAGGAAACGTTCGGCTGCAAGGTGCTCGAGGGATACGGACTGTCAGAGACCTCTCCGGTTGCGTCGTTCAACCACCCCGATCGCGAGCGCAAGCCCGGGACGATCGGGCAGCCGGTGATGGACGTGGAGATGAAGGTGGTCGACGACGAGGGCAACGAGGTCGCGCAGGGCGAGGTCGGTGAGATCGTGATCCGCGGCAAGAACGTGATGAAGGGCTACTGGCGCCGAGACGACGCCACGGCCGAGGCGATCCGCGATAGCTGGTTTCACACTGGCGACGTAGGTCGAGTCGATGCCGACGGCTACTTCTCGATCGTCGACCGCAAGAAGGAGCTGATCATCCGCGGCGGTTACAACGTCTACCCGCGCGAGATCGAAGAGGTCCTCTACGAGCATCCCGCTGTACGCGAGGCGGCGGTCGTCGGCATTCCCGACGAGCGTATGGGTGAGGAGGTGGGCGCCGCGGTTGTGCTGAAGCCGGGGCAGGAGCTGAGTGAAAGCGAGCTCCGCGATTACCTCAAGGGGCAGCTTGCCGCCTACAAGTACCCGCGCCGCGTCTGGTTCCTGGACGAGCTGCCCAAAGGGCCGACGGGCAAGATCCTCAAGCGCGAAATCACGCTTCCTGCAGCGGTTCAGGCGGGCTAGAGCGATGGCGGTCACTACCAGACCCACGCCACCGACGAGCGACAACGGCGGCGCGGCGGGCAGGGGCACCTCAGGCGAGACCGAGGACCGAGCACACGCGCCCGTTGACGGCGTCGCGCTCGACATGCTGCTCACCGAAGCGGCAACCGGGCCGGCGCAGCGCTGGGTCCCGGGCCGGGCGGTCCTCAACGCGGCATTCAACCTCGCGCGGCGGCCGCGACTGGTGGCTCGGCGTGGTACGGGGCTCGCCGCCGACCTGGCCAGGATCACAGCCGGGCGCTCGGAGCTCGCGCCGGCAAAGGGTGATCGCCGCTTCAAAGATCCTGCGTGGGTCGGCAACCCGGCCTTCCGCCGGCTCGGTCAGGCTTACCTAGCCGCCGCGGCGGCGATCGACCAGCTGGTTGATGACGCCGAGCTCGACTGGGCGCAGGAGCGACGGCTGCGGTTCGCAGCTTCGAACCTGATGGACGCAGTCGCTCCAACGAACTTCCCGCTCACCAATCCGGCCGTGCTCAAAGCTGTTCTCGACACAGGCGGGAAGAACTTCGCCCGAGGCCTCGAGCACTTCCTCGCGGATATGTCGAGGCCTCCGCGCATACCGTCGATGGTCAACGGTGACTCGTTCGAGGTGGGGGAGAACCTGGCTGTCACTCCGGGCGCGGTGATCTTCAGGACAGAAGTCTTCGAGCTGATCCAGTACGAGCCGCAGACCGCCACCGTACGGGAACGGCCACTTCTGGTTGTGCCGCCGATGATCAACAAGTACTACGTCACCGATCTGGCCCCAGGTCGGAGCATGATCGAGCACGCGGTTCAGCACGGCCAGCAGGTGTTCGCGATCTCGTGGCGCAACCCGGATAAGCGTCACGCCGGATGGAATCTCGACACCTATGTTCGCGCCGTCGTAGAAGCGCTCGACGCGGTTCAGGAGATTGCGGGTTGCGAGCAGGCCCACGCGCTCGGGCTGTGCGCCGGCGGCATCGTCCTTGCGACCGCGGCCGCTCACCTCGCTGCGCGAACCCCGAGCGAGGAGCGGCTGGCCGGCCTGACGCTCGCGGTCTGCGTACTCGACAACGCACGCGCGGGTACGACGAGCGCTTTTCTCGACCGGCGCGCGGCATCGATGGCGATCGCCGACTCGGCGCGGCGAGGTTATCTGGATGGGCGCGCGCTCGCGGGCGTGTTCGCGTGGCTGCGCCCGAACGATCTGATCTGGAACTACTGGGTCAACAACTACCTGGTCGGTAACGATCCACCTGCGTTTGACGTTCTGTACTGGAACGCCGACACGACGAACCTGCCTGCGGCTCTACACCGCGACTTCGTGGAACTGTCACTGGAGAACTCGCTCGTGCACCCAGGGAGGCTCAAGGCGCTCGGAACCCCTGTCGACCTATCGAAGCTGACCCTCGACACGTACCTGGTCGCCGGCATCACCGACCACATCACGCCGTGGGAGAACTGCTACCGCAGCACGCAGCTGCTCGGCTCGAGCCCGCGCTTCGTGCTCTCGACGAGTGGGCACATCGCGGCCATGGTCAACCCGCCAAGTAACGAGCGGGCGAGCTACCACTGCAACGACCACAATCCGCCGGCGCCCGAAGAGTGGATGCACACCGCGCGGCGCGAGAAAGGCACGTGGTGGCTCGACTGGTCGCGTTGGCTTGCCGAGCGCTCGGGGGAAGAAAAGCCTGCGCCGGTGCAGCTCGGAACCACGGGGCTGCCGCCTCTCGATCCCGCGCCGGGCACGTACGTACTTGCCAAGCAGTAGGGGCTGGATGGAAGGAGACAGCATGTGGCGATTGACAGAGGAGCAGCGGGCGATGCGCGAGCGCATCCGGGAGTTCGTGCTCAGCACGGTCCGCCCGAAGATGCTGCGCGTTGACGAGACGTGCGATTACCCGTTCGACGTGCACGAGGCGCTGGCCGAGGAGCGGCTGATCGGACTGGGGCTTCCCGAGGAGTACGGCGGGCGCGGTGCGAACGCGGTCAGCTTCGGCGCCTACGTAGAAGAGCTCGCCAAGGTGTCGTCCACCGCCTCCTTGATGGCTGCGTACGTGAAGCTGACCGCCCTGCCGATCCTGCTTGCGGGCAGCGAGGAGCAGAAGCGACGCTGGCTGCCGGCGCTCGCGTCGGGCGAACAACTCGGCTCCTACGCCTTAACGGAGCCCGGCGTGGGCTCCGACCCTGCCGCACTGCAGACTCGCGCCGAGCGCCGCGGTGACCACTATGTGTTGAACGGCGAGAAGCGCTTTATCGGCAATGCCGGCCTGTCGAACATCTACGTCGTGTTCGCGCGCACCGGAGCGCCGGGGCCGAAGGGGATCTCCGCCTTCGTCGTGCCCGGCAACGCGCAGGGGCTGACCGTGAAGCGGCTGCG
>JAFAZV010000096.1 GCA_019239445.1 Solirubrobacterales bacterium | reverse complement strand
GGCGCGCCGACGCGCGTGAGACAGCGGGCGCCGACTTTGGCGCCGAGCGCCGTCGCCTCGGCCACCGATTTGCCCGAGCCGAGCCCGAGCGTGAACGCCGCGGCAAACGAGTCCCCGCAGCCATAGGAATCGCGCGGCGGCCCCGGTGGCGGCACGGCCGCCCAACGGCCTGACTCCGCCCCCCACCAGTGCCCGCCGGCCGCGCCCTCGGTGGCCACGAGCAGCCGAGCCCGGTCGGCGCTGCGGCGTGCCCACTCGGACTCGTCCTCGTCATGAGCGCTGAACACGAGCGCGTCGATTCGGACATCGCCGTCCACGAGCGCGCTTCGACCTCGCGGCGAGGCGACGACCGCCGGCGCCTGCCGGGCGGCGGTCAGCGCCGCCACGTCACCGGCGGTGAAGTACACCCCGCCGCATTCGCGCAGCAACTCCCACGGCAGGGCGTCCTCGCCGCGCGGCTCGAGCCGCTCTCCGATGGTGACGATCGTGCGCTCGCCGCCGGGCTCGAGCAAGGTCATTGCTCGCCGTGTGGGTGGCTCACGCCAGGCTACGTGCATGCGCACGCCGCGCTCGCTCAGCTGCGCGACCGCCGCCTCCCCGGGCGCGTCCTGACCGAGCGCGGTGAAGAACTCAACCGTGGCACCGAGCTCGGCCAGCGCGCCGGCCGCGACGCCTCCCCCGCCCGCCGCGCGCGTGAACGATCCCTGAGCGTGGACGACCGAGCCGCGAAGGGGGAACCGATCGACCGGAACGAAATCCACCCATTCGACGTGACCGACGACCGCCACACGTGTCATTGCGGACGACGTATAGCCGATTTGCGCGCGGGAGACCCGCGCGCGAATCAGTTACGGCACGTAGGAGTCGGTGTGGCAGGGCCTGCCTCCGCAGACGTCGAACACGCGTCCGCCGGGCGCGAGGAAGTCGGACTTCTGCGTCCGCGCGGCACGGGTGTTGCGCACGAGCTCGTGGGGATCCTTGTTGGTCGGCGAGTCCTGTGGCGCGAGGTTCGCGAGTGGCGGCGGCTGCACCTGGCCCGGTCCCGAGTCCCAGATCACGACCGCCGAGCCACTGAACGGATAGCGCCGCATCGACGGGATGCCATAGAACATGTTGCGGTCGCGGCGACGGTCGGTATTGAGATCAAGCGCCGGCTGGTGCGCAGCGGCGCCGATCGTGCGCGCCTGCACCATCGCTGCATAGTTGCTCACCTGGTGGTCGCCGTAGGCGATCTGCATGAGCACCGTGTGCGACGGCGTATCCGGATATGGCCGCGAGGTCATGTGCTGGGCGTACCCATCCGGGTCACCGCGATCCCACAGCTGCTGCATCAGGTCGAGGATCACGGGCGTGAGCGAGCTGTCGCTGTAGCTCTGAGACAGGATGGCGCCGAACGGCGCGAAGTCGGTGCTCCGCTGGACGAGCAGGTTGCCGTAGTTCATGCCGGTGACCCCCAGCACCGCGTGCCTGAAGTCCGGCGCCACGGCGGTCGTCATCCCGCCCATGATCCCGCCTTGACTGTTGCCGTCGTAGTACAGGTGCGAGGTGTCGATCACCGGTCGACCACCGGCCTGGAAAGCAGGATTCGCCGCCAGGCCGCGCGGATGAAGCATCAGCCGTCCGAGGAACAGCGTGTTGAGAACGCCCTGCTGGAGGCGGTCGACGGCGACCGGAAAGCGATTGATGTCGCTCAGCGCGGTGGCGTCGAACGGCGTGTCGGCCGACGCCAGCCCCCACCAGTCGGTGGCGCAGAAGACGAAGTTGTGCTCGCTCGCCATGGCGCGGACGTTCGCCGCCTCCACTTCGGAGCGCTTGCCGAGCAAGCCGTGACCATAGAGCGAGATGCGCGCGCGGCGCAGTGGCGTGGCGCTGCTCGGGATCAGGCATTCGAACTGCGCGATGGCCTGGTTACCGAGAATTTGCGTGGGCAGAGCATCCGGCCGGCGCGAGCTGTAGTGAAAGCCGGTCGTGGCGGCGGGACCGCAGGTGACCAGGTAGCACGGAACCGTGAACGTGCCGGCCACGCGCTTGAACCCCGGCAGATCAGGTGAGGTGTCGGTGGCGGTGACGGTGTAGCCGGGGGCGCGGCCCTGAACGACGCCGTCAGCCAGGTTCCGGTCGCCGAGCTGCGCGAACGCGTTGTTGCGGATGGCGAGCATCCGGCCGCTCAGGCTCTGGCGCGAGGCGACAGTGAAGTCCCAGGCCTCATAGAGGTTCGAGCGCGCGATCTTGGCGTGCGCAAGCGCTCTGAAGATGCGGCTGTACCGGGGCCGCTGCCCGCGCTCGGAGCGGGGAAGCGAGCGCCCGTCGCGCAAGAGCGCGAACCAGCGCGGGGCGCTGATCACCCGCCCGCGAGAATCGCGCAGGTTGCGCAGGGCGACGACGTAGGTATGGCCTTCGGCGAAGTCCTTGCCCGGGTGGATCAGCAGGTTGACGCTCTGGGCCCCATGAGCGTTTGCGTCCAGCTCGGCCCAGATCAGCTGCCGGACGCCGGTCTGCTCATCGATCACGACGATCGGCTGGGTAGGCGCGAACGCCTGGCGCAGATCGGATAAGGGCACCACGCGTGTCCGATGGAGGTCGAGACCGGGCACGTGCACGATCAGTGTGCTGCCGGGACTGAAGCCGTCGGCGCGGTTGTATTCGCTCACGCCCACGCGCTGACCCAGCTTGTTGGCGGGCATTGCTGCCGCTGGCAGGTGCACGCGAAGCCCGGTCGGCGTCGAGCGATCGGGGGCGGTGAACAGGTTGCTCGGGAACGGCAGCAGGCACGGCGTCCTGGCAAACGGCTGGCAATCTGCCGCGGGCGCGGCGGCGGATGCGCTGCCGGCGCCGATTGCAGCGATCAGTACCACGACGCTCGCCACTACGGCGAGCCGAGTCTTCGTGAGCATCCTTTCTCTGTCCTTTCGCTCGAGACGCGCGGTGCAGTAAAGCGGTTGCTGCGCTCAGAGGGAACGCAGCGCCGGCAGCAACTGCTCCTGCGCCCAGGAGAAGAACTGCTGCTGGTGATCGCCCCCGATCTGCACGAGCGCGATTTCGTCGAACCCGGCCTGCGCGAACGGCCGGATCTTCTCGACGTGCTCTTCAACATCCGGTCCGCACGGAAGTTGCTCTGAGACATCCTGCGGCGTGACGAACTGAGTCGCGGCCGCGAACCCGTCGGGATTGGGCAGGTCAGCGTTGACCTTCCACCCGAGCCCGAACCAGCGAAACTGCTCGTGCGCGCGCTCTACGGCGGCCTCGCGGTCGCTGTCGTAGGCCAGCGCGATCTGCCCCACCCGTGACTTACCGTCGCCGCCGGCTTGGTCGAACATCTCTCCGAGCTCGGACTTGGGCTCGACGGCCACCATCAGATCGGCCTTGCGACCGGCCAGGCGGCATGAGTCCGGACCCGACACCGCGATCCCGATCGGAACCCGTTGCTCGGGCAGATCCCAGAGGCGCGCCGATTCGACATCGAAGTATTTGCCGCGGTAGTTGACCGTGCCCTCGGCGGTGTCGAACAGCGCGGCGATGATGTCGAGCGCTTCGGAGAGCATCTCGTGGCGCACGCGACCGGCGGCCAAGCCTTTCCCACCACATGCTCGTTCAGGTTCTCGCCCGCGCCCAAGCCGAGGCGGAAGCGCCCGCCGGAGAGGATCTGCACGGTGGCCGCCTTCTGGGCCACGATCGCCGGGTGGTAGCGGAACATCGGGCAGG
>JAFAZV010000435.1 GCA_019239445.1 Solirubrobacterales bacterium | reverse complement strand
GGGAGATTTCCTGGTCCGGCTTGGCGGAAGCCGTGCGGGCGACTGCATCGGGCACCGCTGGGATCACTCGCGGCGTGGAGGACGGATCGGACTCGTCGGCGGCGGGGGGTTCGGCTTCCAGTGATCGGGGAGCAGTTCGTCGATGCGGGATGCGGGATGCGTTTGCACGCGCATCAAGACGTCCTCGAGATATTCGAGGGCGTTGATGTGGTGGCGTTCTGCGGTCTGGACGAGGGAATAGAGGACGGAGAAGTTTCGCGCCGCCTGCTCGTGGCCGAAGAAGAGAGAGTTCTTTCTGGCCAAAGCGATAATGCGTAAGGCGTTTTCGCTCGCATTGTTGTGAATGGGTATCTGCGGGTCGCTCATGAACACGGTGAGTGGCGTCCACTGATTGCTGATGTAGCGCAAGGCCGCGCCCATGGGCCCTTCGGGCAAGTGCTTGGGCCGCTGCTCGTCGATCCAGGTCTTGAGCTGGTCGAGCACGGGCCGGCTGCGCGCTCGCCGCATGCGTGCATGCTCGTCGGTTCCGAAGACCTCGCGATCGAGGGCGTCACGCTCGACCCGGAAGAGCTCGAGGATCCAGTCGAGGGCCTCGCGCGCCTCGGGAGCCTGGGGCAGCGCGCGAAACAGATAGCGCCTCGCGTGGCTCCAGCACCCGGCCCGCGTGCGTCCGTCGACGTCCGTGACGTCGTTGTATCCGGTATAGGCGTCGACGACGAGCGAGCCCGTGGTACCCCCGAGCACGCGCGCCGGAGTCTGTCCGCTACGATCGCCGCTGAATACGTATGCGACGAGCGCCCCGGTCAAGAACGTCCAGACGAAGCCACGCTTGTCGGGTCGATTTTGGAGGCGGAAGCTGGTCTCGTCGGCCTGGCAGTGCGGGTCGCCGACGATGCGCGAGAGCAGGGCGTCGTAGATCGGCGCGAGGACCTCGGCGGCGCGGTGGATCAAGTCGCCAAGCGTGCTGCGGGCGATGGGAACGCCGAGGCGCTCGAAGTGCTTCTCGGCGCGATAGGTCGGCATCGCGTCGCCGCACTTGCTCACAATGAGGTACGCGATGAGCCCCGGACCGTACTGGGTCCGATCGAACACGCGCAGCGGCGCCTCGGCACGGGCGATGTGCTGGCCGCACCGGCAGGCGACGACTTCTTGAATGTGACGGCGGCAAACGAAGTAGCCAGGCACGTACTCCCACTCGGTCGTGAACTTGCCGGTGCCGATGGGCTCGGCCATCCCGCCGCAGTGCGGGCAGCGCCGGACTCGCTCGCTGACCGGATGCTCGATGGTTTCCTTGCGTAGACCCGGCGCGTCCTCGGCGCGACGCTTCTTGCGCGAGCGCTGGGTCTTTTCCGGATCCGAGGGCGGAGCGGAGTCCTTCTCCTCAGAGGCTGCGGTGACTTCGGGCTCGCTGCCGCGTAGCTCGCGCTCGACCGGGGGAATCTTCTCGGTGCTTCGTCCGAACAGGCGACGCTTGTACTCGGCGATCTCGGTGAGCGCCGAAGCCCGCTCAGCTTCAGCCGCTTCCTTGGCCGCCCTCAACTCGACGATCTCGGCGCGCGCCTCTTCGAGCTCCCGCGAGGTGCGCTCGGCGAGTCGGCGCCAACGGCACTCGTGCTTGGGCGGCACGCACGAGCATTGATCATGTTTCGCCGCGCCTGTCCATCCATCCCGAGCACGGGCGCTCGGAATCGTAGGTCCATGTCATCCATGGGCCACGCCCGCCGAGGGAGCGGGAGGGGTCCAGTGCTTCGCACGCCGAACCTGCTCGACGTCGATGCCATCGAGCAACATCCCAAGCTGGGTGGCGTCCAGCGTGATGCTGGTCGCCCCCTCGCGGATGCGGGGAAGGCGAAACCGACCGCGCTCGAGCCTTTTGTAACTCAGGACAGAGTGCAGGCGTTCCCGTCGCGGCCACGCGTCTTGTGCGCGTGACGCACCCCTTCCACCCGCTTACCGGTCGGCAGCTGGTCTGCATCGGCAAGCGGTACAACCGGTACGGCACGTGTTAACGCGCCTCCCCGTTGAGAGATCTGCGGCAGGTTTCGCTCCGACAATTTGAGGGAAATCGGCGGCGGCGCTCGCGGAGGAGCTCGCGGATGCGGCTCGGCGTCCGTCCAGGCGAGGGGGGCGGTAGAGATGTCGCCGACGGAGGCGGAGCGTCGGCGATGGGTCGGCCAGACAAAAAGGTGACGGGAGGCCAGGTCTTGGCGGGCCGCCTCCCGTCGCGCTCCGGGATCGTTGCAAACGCGGAGCAGCCATGTCGTCGTTCATTCGGGCATTGACGTCAAGACCTGGGCGGAGCGGACGCCCCCCGTGGAGACGGTGCGCCCCGCGCGCTGCCCCCGCTGCGGCGCGGCCGCATGTCCGCTCGGGGGCGTTCTGGGGCTGGTGGGACACGGTCTTCGCCTTCGCCAGCTGCGGGGACCGCTCAGTGCGGGGGTGCCGGCGGCCGTGCATACCGTGGTGGCGCGGCGATATCGCTGCCGGCCGTGCCGCGCGGTTGTCACCGTGCTTCCCCGGGGAGCGACGCGGGCGCGGCACTTCAGCGCCACCGCGATCGCGCTGGCCTGCGTGATGTACGGCCTGGCCGGGGGCTCGCTGCGCGCGGTCCGGTCGCGCGTTTCGCCGTGGCGTTCGACGGAGCCGGGGTGGCCGGCGGTCGCTCGATGGCTCGACGCCGTGGCCCGCGGCTCGATCTTCCCCCAGGTCCGCCCGTGGCCTCCGGATTGGCCGCGGCGACGGCAGGCCGAGCGGGTCGCCGCTCATGTGCTGGCCGTCGCGCCGGCGGGGGGCCCCCTCGACGTACGCGCCTTCATCGGCGCCGAGCGTCTGGCGTGCGCGTGACCGTCGGCCGAGGGCGGGCCCACCACGATGGACCGTCGCGGTCGTGGCCGTCGCCGCGGCTGGATCGGCACCGCGCCGGGCGCGGGGGGCCTCCCCGGGCTTGGCGCGGAAAGGTGGCCGATACCCCGATGGAATCGATCGTTCCCAAGGACCACGCCGAAGCGGTGGCCCTGTTTCGTTCCCAGGTCGTGGGCGCGCTCTGCGTGCGCGACCTCGATCACGGCGAGCTCCAAGTCGCGCTCGCCGCGCTGTCCGAGCAGCGCTTTCGCCCCCCGCGGGGGCACTCGACCCGCCGCTATTCCCGCTCCACCCTGGCGCGCTGGTACTACGCCTACAAGGAGGGAGGGCTCGAAGCGCTACGCCCTCAAGGTCGCGCCGACAAGGGACGCGGTCGCGACCTGACCCCCGCGATGCGCACGCTGCTGGTCGCGATTCGCCAGGAACACCCCAGCGCCTCGGTCCCGCTCATCCTGCGCACGCTCGTCAGCGAAGGCCGCTTGCAAGAGGGCACCGCTTGCGAGTCGACGGTCCGCCGGTTCTTTCAGCAGCAGGGCCTCGACCGGACGTCGCTGCGCGCCGGCGCGGGCGGCAAGATGCGCCTGCGCTGGCAAGCGGAGCGGCCGATGGATCTCTGGCAGGGCGACGTGTGCCATGGGGCGCCGCTGACGAGCGGCGAGCCCGTGCGCATTCACGGCCTGCTCGACGATGCGTCCCGCTTCGTCCCGGTGATCGAGGCGATGGCCCAGGAGCGCGAGGTCGACATGCTGGCGGTGCTGGTGCGGGCCGTGCGAAGCCACGGGCCGCCCGGCGCCCTCTACCTCGACAACGGGGCGACCTATCGCGGCACCACCCTGGCCCTGGCGTGCGCGCGCATGGGCACGACGCTCATTCACGCCAAGCCGTACGACGCGCCGGCGCGCGGGAAAATGGAGCGATTCTGGCGCACCCTCCGAGAGGGGTGCCTCGATCATCTTGGCCCCATCGGCTCGCTGCACGACCTCAATGTGCGCATCTGGGCGTGGCTCGACGCCCATTACCACTCGGCCCCTCACGGCGCGCTCATGGGCGGCTCGCCCAAGGCGGCGTTCTCGGCGACCACGCGCCCCGCGGACAACTTCGACGAGTCGCGCCTGCGCGCCGCGCTGACCATCCACGAGCGTCGCCGCGTCCGCCGCGATTCGACCCTGTCGATGGACGGCGAGGACTGGGAGACCGACCTGCACTTTCTCGCCGGCCGCCTGGTCACCGTCAGCCGGTGCATGGTCGACCCCCAGGAGCCTCCGTACATCGAGCACGAGAAGAAGCGCTTCGCCCTGCACAAGGTCGACCCGATCCAAAACGCGTCCCGTCCACGATCGCCGACCAACCGAGACGAGACCCACCCAGCGCGCACCGCCTTCGACCCGGCCGGCGCGCTTCTCGATCAGCAGCTCGGACGCGGTCGACGACCCGGCGGCGACTCGGAGGATCGGTCATGACCCCCGAGGCCCTCGCGACCTACGGCCTCTCCGCCGAGCCCTTCACCAAGGAGATCGACGACGCCGACCTGTGGCTCCCTCCGAGCAAGCGCGCGCTGGTCGACGAGCTCGTCGACGCCGCCGAGGCCCGGCACAACGTCGCCCTCGTCGGCGAGCCCGGCGTCGGCAAGACCTGCACGCTGCGCGCCCTGCGGCACGCCTTGCCCAAAGAGCGCTTCCGGCTCACCTACTGCCATAACGTCACCCTCGGACGCCGCGACTTCTACCGGCAGCTGTGCCTCGCTCTCGCGCTGCCCTGCGGACATAACTCCGGCGCCGTGTTCTGGACCATCAACACCCACGTCGAGCAGCTCGCCTCCGAGCGAGTCTCTCCCGTGCTGCTCGTCGACGAAGCCCACCTGCTGCACCAGGACACCCTCGACCATCTCCATATCCTGCTCAATTACGCCTGGGACAGCCGCGCCTTGCTCTCGGTCATCCTGGTCGGCTTGCCAGACCTCGACGACCGCCTGCGCCTGCGGCGAAATCGCTCCCTCTACTCGCGGATCCACCATCGCCTCGCCATCGGACCGCTTACCCCCGAGGACACCGCCGATTACGTCCGCACCCGCGTGCTGCGCGTCGGAGGCGGCAAGGAGCTCTTCGCCTCGGACGCCGTCGCCATGCTCCACGAGGCCTCCGGCGGAAGCCTGCGCGACATCGACCGCATCGCCACCCTCGCCCTGCGTTGGGCCGCAAGGCGCAAACGCAAAGCCGTCGAACGCGACCTCGTCGCCCGCGTCCTGCAAGCCGAAGGAGATCGATCGTGACTCACCTTCGATCCGAGCAGCTGCTCGCCGCCCCCGAGCTCGGCGTTCTGGAGGTGCTCGAAACCGCCATCGACGTGGCAATCCTCGCACTGCTCGCCGCTCACCCCGAGCTACGAGACGACGCCGATGTCATCACCCTCCCCGCTGCCGAAGCCGCCCTCGATGTCGTGGACACCGCCCATGCCCTGGGCGCCCTCGTCAACCGCTATCGGCTCGCCCTCACGCTGCCCGACAACGACTCCTCAGACCTGCCCTTCTGATCGTTCCGTCCCTCCCTCGGGTGGCGCGCTCCCAAGCCACCTGAGGGAGATCCTTCATCTAGCCGGCACGATCGAATACCAACAAGACGGCCCGGCAACACCAGCCCGCAGGGCGACGACCTGCTCAAGGCGAGGCTCCCGATCCACCCTCCGCATCCGCGTGCACTGCTCACGCTTTTGGAGGGAGTGGCCCTCTGGAGCGGCGAGCCCCTCTGCGCTGTGATTTCTGCGGGCGAGCACCAAGACGACTGGCTCGAGGCCAACATCTGGTGCGACGAGCTGTGGCCGACCGAGAGCGCGCTCGTGCACTTCGACTTCGCCATCCCCCCGCCACGGCCCCGCCGCGTCCTCCGCGGCGTCGGTGACTTTCGCTCCGTTCGTCGGCAGCTGCGCCTGGTCTGGTCGCGATGAGCGCCGACGAGCGCTCGAGCCGCGTAGCGGACGTCTTGCGCCTGGGTCTCGTCGAGGGCGTCGGCGTGCGCGCCATCGCCCGCAAGCTCGGCATGGCGCGCAAGACCGTGCGCAGGATCCTGGGCCGGCATCGCGCGCCGCCCAAGCCCGCCGAAAAGCGTGGGTCCCTCCTCGACGCGTACGAGCCGGCGATCCGAAAGATCCTGGACGACGCCCCGGACATGCTCGCTCCGGCCGTCCTCGAGCGGCTGCGTCCCCTCGGATACACCGGCGGGGTCACGATCCTGCGGGCCCGGCTGCGCGCGATGCGCCCGCAGGCCAAGCCGCAGGCATTCCTGACGCTGTCGTTCGAGCCGGGCGAGGCCATGCAGATCGACTGGGCCGACTTCGGCTTCGCGCTGCCGGGCATGCCCCGACGCGTCAGCGCCTTCGCCGCGGTGCTCTGTCACTCCCGCCGGCTGTACCTGGAGTTCACGCTCAGCCAGGCCATGGGCTCGTTCTTGCGCTGCATGGAGCGCTGCCTCGCCTTCTACGGCGGTGCCACCGCCGTCGACATCTTCGACAACATGAAGACGGTCGTGCTCTCGCACACCGCCGCCGCCACGGTCTTCAATCCGCGCTTCTCCGCGTACGCACGCTCTCGTGGATTCGCCGTGCGCGCCTGCAACGTGCGCAAGGCCCACGAAAAAGGTCGAATCGAGCGACCCATCGGCTTCGTTCGGCGCCGCTTCTGGCTTGGCCGCCGCTTCCCCGACCTGCTCGATCTCAACGCCCAGGCGTTCGCGTGGCGCGACGACTTCGCCAACGGGCGCGTGCACGAGGACACAGGCAAGGTCCCGCAGCTCGTCTTCGAGCATCAGGAAAAGCCCCGGCTCAAACCCCTGCCGACGACCCCGTTCAACACCGACGACGTCGAGGGCACCGGCGTCACCAAGATGTTTCGCGTCCCCTTCGACCGCAACAAGTATTCGGTCCCCTGGCGCCTGGCCTCGCAGCAGGTCATCGTCCGCGCCGACGACCGCGTCGTCCGCGTCTTCCTGGCCGACAAGCAGGTCGCCGAGCATCCCCGATGCTGGTCGGTTGGCCAGGACATCGAGCACCCCGATCACAGGCAGGCCCTTCTCGACGAGAAACCCCGCGCTCTGGCGGCGGGCTCCCTGCCGCCGGCGCTCACCTCCCTCGGCGACACGGGCAAGGGCTACTTCAAGCTGCTCGCCGCCGGCTCGCGCTCCATCCATCGCGACGCCACACGCCTGGTCCTCCTCGTCGAGCTGTTCGGCGCCGGCGACACCGCCAGCGCCATGACCGAGGTGATGCAGACAGGCCACGTCGGTGCCGACTACGTCGAGTACGTCCTGCGCCACAAGCGCGGCCTCGACCCGCAGCCACCCCCGCTTCGACTCGGCGACCACACCCTCGACGCCATCTCCGTGCCCGAGCCCGATCTGTCCGTCTACGACCAGCTCCCCGCCGCACGCATGACACGCGATCCCGGCGAGCCCCCCACCGGGCAGGAAACACCGTGAAGCACGAAGACCTCATCGAGCTGCTCGTCGAAAAGCTGCGCTGGCTCCGGCTCCCCGGCATGGCCAAGACCGTACCGGCACTCCTCGCGCAGGCGGCCAAGGAGAATCTGTCGGCCCTCGACGTCGTGCATCGCCTCTGCGACGAGGAAAAGCAGAGCCGGATGCGCAGCGCGATCGAGCGCCGCGTCCGCGACGCCCACTTCCCCGAGATCAACACCGTCGACGCGTTCGACTTCGACTTCGACCCCGCGCGTAAGAAAATGCGCGCCCGCTACCTCGCCCTGCATGATCTCCGCTTTCTCGCCGACGGCATCAACCCGCTCTTCATCGGCGCCCCGGGAACGGGCAAGACGTTCCTCGCCCGTGCCCTCGCCTATCAGGCGTGTCAGGCCACCCGACGCGTCGTCTGCGTCGCCGCACCCAAGATGCTCAACCACCTGCACGGCGCAGAGATGCACGGCATGCTCGACCGCGCTCTGCGCCCCTACGTGCGCGCCGAGCTCCTCGTCATCGATGACTTCGCGGTCCTCGCCATGGACCCGGCCCAGGCCAAGCTCGCCTTCCAGGTCATCTCCGAGCGCTACGACTTCCGCCGATCGACCTGCATCACCACCAACCGGGCCTTCAAAGACTGGACAAAGGTCTTTCCTGACGCCCTCAACGCCCAGGTCATCGCCGAGCGACTCACCGAACGATCCGAACACTTCGTCCTGGAGAAGAACTACCGCATCCCAAAGAGCTCCTGACCGCCGTCGCCGCCCTCACCGGCAGGGGAACACGTCACTCCGGAGCGCCGCCGCTTACACGACGAGCGCATCACGCCACGCTCGCGACTCCGCGGCGCAAGGACAGGGCGAAGAACCGCCTCAGCGCTGGCGGGTGGGTCCCTGGGTACCGGCGATCCCGCTGAAACTGGGACCCTCCGTTCTCGGCGATGACACCGCCCGGCCGATGAGCTCCGAACCGTCGTCCGCCTTCACGATCTTGCCGCAAACGATCTCGCCGATGGACCTGGCGAGCTCGATCATCTTCGCGTCCTCCGCCGGCGCGCCGAATCTCGAGCACCCTCTCGATCCACCCGTTCGAGGCGCTCGCCTTGACCGAAAGGGGAAGCTGACCCGCGTCGCGACGTCATTCGCGGTGTGCCCGTTGCGGGTGGCCGCGATCACCTGGCCCGAGCGAAGTCGTGGGTTATGCTCCTACCCGATGTCCGCGTCCGTTCGAACCGTGACCGTCAG
>JAFAZV010000397.1 GCA_019239445.1 Solirubrobacterales bacterium | reverse complement strand
CTACCGAGGCTGTCCTGGTCAGCCTGATCAATGATCTCGACGTCCTCGCCGGTCCGACGGTGGTGGCGCTCGACGACTACCACGTGATTGAAGGCGCGGCGGTCCATGAGGCGGTGACGTTCCTGCTGGACAACCTGCCTCCGCAGGTGACGATGGCGTTAGCTACGCGGGCTGACCCGCCGCTGCCGCTGTCCCGGCTGCGGGCGCACGGGGAGTTGGTGGAGGTGCGCGCCGGGGACCTCAGGTTCACGACCGACGAGGCGGATCTGTTCCTGAACGAGGTGATGGGGCTGGAGCTGGAGCCGGCGCTCGTGGCCGCGCTCGCGGCCCGTACCGAGGGGTGGGCGGCCGGGCTGCAGCTGGCCGCGCTGTTGGCGCGGAGCCATGCCGACATCGCTGACGGCCCCGGAGACGTCGCTGCGTTCATCGAGGTTTTCTCTGGGAGTCATCGATTCGTTCTCGACTACCTCGTTGAGGAGGTTCTGCGTGGGCAGCCGGACTTCATGCGCGATTTCCTGCTCGACACCTGTGTGCTCGAGCAGATGACCGGCGGCCTCTGCGATGCCCTGACTTGTCGCTCCGACGGTCAGTCGGTGCTGGAGAGGCTTGAGCGCGGGAACCTGTTCGTCTTTCCGCTCGACGATGAACGCCGGTGGTACCGCTATCACCACCTCTTCGCTGATGCTTTGCGTGCCCGTCTGGCTGCCGAGCATGGCGAAAGGACGGGTGGGCTGCACGCCGCAGCCAGCCGATGGCTTGCCGAGAACGGGCTGCTGGGAGAGGCCGTACGGCACGCGAGCGCGAGCGGCGACCACGAGTACACCGCCGATCTCGTCGAACTCTCCCTGGTTGACCTGCGCCGACGGCGGCAGGATCGCACCCTCCGCGAGTGGCTGGCCAGGCTGCCTGACGATGTCATCCGTCGCCGGCCGTTGCTCGCGATGTTCATGGGGTGGAGCCGGCTCTCCGAGGGAGACTTCGACGGCGTGGAGGCGTGGCTTGCCGCCGCCGAGGCTGGTCTCGATACGACGCCGCCAGTGACCGCCCCTGCGGCGGCCTCGCTCACCGAGCCGTCGAGCGACCGGGAGGGCGAACTCCGCTCCCTTCCGGCCATGGTCGCGGTTTACCGCGCCTCGGTGGCCCAGGCGCGAGGCGATGTCGACGGCACGGTCGCGCACGCACGTCGGGCACTCGCGCTGGCCGGGGCGGAGGACCACTTCCCGCGGGGTGCCGCCGCCGGCTTCGTCGGTCTGGCGGCATGGGCCGGCGGCGACCTTGGCACAGCGGTCGACACGTTCAGCCACGCGGCGGACAGCCTGCACGCGGCCGGCATGATCGCCGACGAGCTCGGCGTGACCGTCGTGTTGGCGAGTATGTGGCTGGCACGCGGGCGTCCCTTCGAGGCGCGCCGGCTCTGCGAACGCGCGCTGGCCGCGGCCGAGGGCCTTGACGGCCCCGTGCTCTCGACCACGGGCGACCTGCACGTCGCCTTGGCGGACGTCCTGCGTGAGGAGGGCGATCTCGATGCGGCCGCAGAGCATCTCGAGGTCGCTCGCGAGCTCGGCGAGCCGGCGTCCCTGCTGGAGAATCGGCACCGCTGGTACGCGACGACGGCCGCCCTGCTGCGGGCGAGAGACGACCTCGACGGCGCGGTCGCGATGCTCGACCGGGCCGAGCCGGTTTTCCTGCCCGGCTACTTCCCGGACGTGCGACCGATCGCCGCGACCAGAGCGCGGGTGCGGATCGTCCAGGGCCGCCTCGCCGACGCGCGGGCGTGGGCGTGCGAACGCGAGCTCGCGCCGACCGATCCGCCGACCTACCTGGGCGAGTACGACCAGCTCACCCTCGCCAGGCTGCTTGTCGCCGAGGGTGACGCGCGCGAGGCGCTCGATCTGCTGGGCCGCGTCCTCGACGTCGCGCAGGCATCAGGCCGCGATGGCAGCCTGGTCGAGGCGCGCATGGTCCGGGCGCTCGCCCACGACGCCGCCGGCGACGTGGACTCGGCGGCGACCGACCTCGCTGCCGCGCTCAGCGACGGGGTGCCGGTCGGGTATTGCCGGCTTTTCCTCGACGAGGGACAGCCGATGATCGGGTTGCTCGCCCAGGTCGCTCACGCCGGGGCTCGCGACGTGCGGCCGCACGCTCAGCACCTGCTGGCCGCCGCGCAGCGACCTTTGGCACCCTCACCAGCTCTACGTGCCTCTGAGGACGAACTCAGCGAGCGCGAGCGCGAGGTGCTGCGCTTGCTCGCGACCGAGCTCAGCGGGCCGGAGATCGCGGGACAGCTGTTCGTCTCGGTGAACACGCTGCGCACGCACACGAAGCACATCTTCAGCAAGCTCGACGTAAACACCCGCCGCGCGGCGGTGGCGCGAGCCGCGGACCTCGGTCTGCTCTAACCGTCACCTCAGCCGAATCACCACCCCAGATCACATCACCTTGTGATGTGCGATCACCACATCGGCTCATAGCGTGCCGTTCATCGCCGGACACCCCGCCCGGCACCGAACAAAAGGAGTCCGACATGAGCACGACCACCACCCACCGTTTCAATGCGATCGCCGGCATCTGTGCCGCGATCGCCGGCGCCATCTTCATCGCCGTCCAGATCAACCACCCGCCGGCCGACCTCGCCCACGTCGTCACCACCGACGTGACGATCCGCATGACCGCAAAGATCGTGTTCGAGGCCCTGGCGCTCGTCGCTTTCGCTGGCATGTTCCTCCGTCACCGCAGCCGGTTCGGCCTCCTCGGGCGTACCGGATACGGGCTGGTGAGCATCGGCTTCCTCGCGATGCTCGTCCAGGAATGCATCGTCGGCTACTACCTCCCGACGATCGCGCACTCGCGCCCGGTCTACGTTCAGCACGTCCTCAACGCGGCCATGGCTCACGGCGCGACCAGCGGCATCGGCGCCATGCAGGGGCTGTTCCTGATCTGTGGCATGGGTTACTCGCTCGGCGGTCTGCTCTTCGGGATCGCGCTGTTCCGCGCCGGCGTGCTGTCGCGCTGGGCCTCCGCGTTGTTCGCCTACGGCACTGTCTCCGCCCTCGCGCTGGTCACGCTGCCACTGTCCTTCAGCCGCCCGTTCGCCGTGCCTACCGGCATTGCGCTGATCGGCCTCGGCATCTCGCTGTGGCGCGAGCAGCGCCACCAGGCCGAGACCATCGACGCCCCTGCCGCGATGCTGGTCGCGGAACCGGCGACTCGGTGAGCAACCCGCTCCCGCTCGTGCCGTCCCCGGCACCCGGTCTGGCACCGCCGTGCGGCCGGGTGCCAGGCCTGGTTCGCGGCCTCGCCGCCGTACGCCGTCGCCCCGCACTCCCCAAGGTCCTCAACAAACCCCAGGTACTGTCATGAACACCGCCTCCACGACATACGTGATCCGCGTCGACGGCCACCTTGACGATCACTGGTCGGCCTGGCTCGGCGAACCGGACATGACCCGCAACCACGACGGCACCACCACCATCACCGCCTTGATCGCCGACCAAGCGCAGCTCCACAGGGTGCTCGCCGGCCTGCGCGACATCGGCGCCGTCATCACCGAGCTCCATAGCCCCGGTGCCCCTCAGCGCCATGGGCGGTAGCCACGCCGGCGTGAGGTGCTGAGCCGGTCAGGGGCGGGCCCTCGAGCATCAGATTGAGCGGCGTCTCGGTGGCTTTGCGGAACCGATGAAGCCGGCCCCTCGAACACCGCGCATACGCGAGCCTCGCCAGCCTGTGCTCCAAGTCCGAGCCCCACCTCCTGTGAGCGGGAGCTTGGGGTGCAGATCGCTGTCGAGGCCAGGTACAGGAGTGCGGCCATCGGGT
>JAFAZV010000394.1 GCA_019239445.1 Solirubrobacterales bacterium | reverse complement strand
CTCGAGCGCGAGGTCTCGCTCGACCTCGTCGGGCTGTGCCGGTACCTGGGCTTGGGGGCGAAGCGCTCGCTCGAGATCGCCCGGGGGCTGGGAGTGCGCAGCGCAGACGAGTTCCGTCAAGCGGCGGCGGAGGGCAGGCTCCGGGGCGTGGCCGGCATCGGACCGAAGACGGAGGCACGGCTGCTGGAGGCGCTCACACGCGAGGACGAACCGCGCGCGCAGCCAGGCCTGTTGCTGAACCGGGCTCGCGATCTGCTGGCCACGATCGCGGCGGGTCTTCAGGGCGTGCTCGCCGGCGACGCGCGGCGCTGGCGCGATTCCTGCGAGCAGCTCGCGGTGGTGTGCGCCGCCTCCGATCCGGGTCCGACGCTGTCGCGATTTGCCGCGCTGCCGGAGATCGTCGCGATCGTGGAGCGCGCGGAGCGGCGTGCGGTGGGCGTCACGGTAGAAGGGGTCCCGGTCGAAGCGATCGTCGCCGCCCCGGCGTGCTTCGGCACCGCGCTCCTTCGCGCGCCGGGCTCGCCGGAGTACGTCGCCGCGCTCGAGCCGCTGCCCGACGCAGCCGACGAGGACGCGCTGTATGCCGCCCTCGGGTTGCCGTGGTGTCCGCCCGAGCTGCGCGAAGCGCCGTTTCGCGATCGTCCGCCGGCCCTGGTCGAGCTCGGCGCGATTCGCGGCGACCTGCACTGTCACACGTCGTGGTCAGACGGCCGGGCGAGCGTTGAGGAGATGGCGCGCGCGGCCCAGCAGCGCGGCTACGACTACCTCGCGATCTGCGATCACACACCCGCGGTCGGCGCAGTGCGCGGGCTCTCCCCGGATGAGGTTCGCCGCCAGGGCGAGGAGATCGCGGCCGCCAACGAGCTCCTCGCGCCGTTTCGCGTGCTGCGCGGAATTGAGTGCGACATCCTCCCCGACGGGCAGCTCGACCTTCCCGATGACGTCCTCGCCGAGCTCGACTGGGTACAAGCAAGCGTTCACGCCGGGCAGCGGATGCCGCGGGGCGAGCTGACGGCGCGGGTTGAGGTGGCGCTGCGCAATCCGTACGTGCGCTGCCTCAGCCATCCCAAGGGGAGGTACATCAACCGACGGCCGGAGAACGCGCTCGATTTGGACCGCGTGTTCGACGTCGCGCGCGAGGAGGGCGTTGCCCTCGAGGTCAACGGCCTTCCCGACCGACTCGACCTCAGCGGCGAGCACGTCCAGGACGCGCTGCGGGCGGGCGTGCGGATCGTCTGCTCGACCGACGCGCACTCGGTCCGGGGCCTGACGAACATGGAGCTCTCGGTCGCCACCGCCCGGCGGGGATGGGCCAGCGCCGGTGACGTCGTCAACGCGGGACCGCTGACGGCGATTCTCGAGCCGCGTCGTAGCGCGCTCTGACCGCGGTTTTTCGCCGCCGAAGCGTGGCGAACCAGCTCTCCACCGTTCGTCCGTCTGCCATTCGCGATTGAATCCTGCCTTCATTCACACGATTCACCCGTGGAGGGAAGCCGTGGCGCTCACGCAGACGCAGTTGCTAAACGCGGTCGCTGACCGCGCCGACCTCAGCAAGGCTGAGGCCAAGCGAGTGCTCGACGCGCTCGAGGATGTCGTGCTCGAGGAGATCGGGAACGCTCAGAAGGTCCGCATCGCGGGACTGGTTCAGCTGAACGTGCGCGTCAAGCCGGCGCGCAAGGCACGCAAGGGCCGGAACCCCGCCACCGGGGAGGAGATCACGATCGGAGCCAAGCCGGCGAGCGTCGACGTGCGCGCGCGTCCACTGGCGCGGACGAAGTCGGCGCTGCCGTCGGTCCAGAAGGCTCGCCGCCGGCTCGCCGCCTGATCCTCGCCTCCCGCGGGCGCCGGGCCTAGATGCCGCCTGGAGGCGCGCTCCTCAGCGCGCCTACCGGCTACTGCAGGTAGCGCTCGACAGTGCCCGCGTCGCGCACGTGCGCGTCGTCCGGATCGCCGCCGCTCTCGCGTAGCGCGCGCCGCTGGCGAAGCAGATCCCAGCATCGGTCAAGCTCGACCTCGACCGCGCGGAGTCGTTGCTGATCCGCCTCGAGGCGGTCCGAGCTGCCGCTGTCCGCCTGCTCACGCCCGCGCAGCTCGTGCTCCTCGGCAACCAGGTTCTCGATCCGTGCCGCAATGCTCTCGTCGCTCATGCGGCAATCGTATCTGGACGCTGGCACGCTCAACCACTTGCGCCCGGGGTCGGGAACAGGACGTCCCGCTCGCCGCCTCCAGTGCCGCGCTGGCGGGCTTGAAACGACAGCGCGGCGCCTAGCGCGGCGATGCCGGCGAGTGCCCCGAACGCGACGCATACCCACAACCGCGCGTCCGTAGCCCGCCCGATCGCGAGCGCCACCGCCGACCCGCCGACCACGGCATTGACGGTGGCAACGGCCATCGCGGCAGTGAAGTACAGCTGCGAGCGGCTCGGAGCGATGCCCATGTTGGCGATCACGCCGAACGCGTCGTCGTACCCGGAGAGCATGAAGTAGCGACTCGCCTCGCCCGCCTGTTCCAGGTACAGGTGACGGATGCGGTTGATCGCGCGGCCGAGCAGGAAGTCCTCGATCCCCAGTTCGACGAGCCGGGTGAAGGTGAACACGCCGAGCGCGAACAGCGTCGGCAGAGCGACCAGCGCGAAAACGTAGAAGACCTCCCTGCCGCCGCCGGGCACCTGGGCGGTGAGCCCGAGCCCCACGAGCGTGCTGGAGACGCTGCCGAGATAGAGCGCGGAGCGCGACGCGCTCTCGCTCGCGGCCTGCGCGCGAGCGCCGGCCAAGCCGAAATGCTCGGTGGTCAACGCGGTCAGCGTGTGATCGTCGATCTCCACGCGTCGTGGTTCGACGCTGGCGGGTGCCCGCCTGCCGCATCCCGGCGCCTGCGACGAGTTGCCTCAAGCGAGTTCCAATCGGGCACGTGCTCCTCACATCCGGTGATATTTTGGCTGCTCTGGTCTCTGGCGCGAAAGGATCACCGACGATGAAACTCGCTCGTCTGACTCACCCCCTGGTCCGTGAAAACGGCGTCCTTCGCCCGGCCGGCTGGGACGAGGCGCTTGATCGAGCCGCGGACGGCTTCCGCGA